>JBHHXO010000075.1:0-13694 GCA_046757125.1 Thiogranum sp. | reverse complement strand
CAGGGAATGGATAAGCACACCGTCGAGGGTCTCGATGGCGATCTTGGCCAGGTCTTCGTGGGAACGGTGCATCGGGTTGCGGGTCTGGAAAGCGGCAATGGTCTTCCAGCCGCGCTTTTCAAACTCGGCGCGGGTCTGCGCGGGCGTCATGAACTGATCGCCGTACTGCTCGGGGAAACCACCCTGTGACAGCACCCTGATCGGGCCGGCGAGGTTGACCTCGCCCTGCTCCATGACCATCTTCACGCCCGGGTGCTCCATGTCGGTGGTCTTGTAGACCATCATGCACTCGTGCTTCTTGTCGATGCCGAATTTCTCGGTCACCTTCATGGTAGCGAGGATCTCGTCGCGCTCCGCATCGTACAAAGCTACGTCATCGCCTTCGCTGATGGAATCTGCTGCAGACTGGTCGGTGGACAGCGTGACCGGGATCGGCCAGAACAGGCCGCTGGCCATCTTCATGCCGTCACAGACACCTTCCCAGTCGGCGTGCGTCATGAAGCCATCCAGCGGTGTAAAGCCGCCGATTCCCATCATGATGATGTCGCCGGCTTCGCGCGAAGAAACATTGATTTTGGGCAGTGATGCGGCGCGATCTTTTTCAGATGCAAGCGCGTCGCCTTCGAGGAGTAGCGGCTTTAAATCACCGCCACCGTGGGGCTTCACTAAACTGGACATGAGACTCCTTACCAATCTGGCATATACATTAATGTTATTCGCACGCAACGGCGCTATACCGGCCTCTCGGCAGGGGGTGTAACCTTAATGATGTAAAGAGGGAAATCCAGTCAGTTAAATTTACTCCAGCATAAAGCCACCTTATTGTTTGACTTATACCGCAATGAAAAACATAACACATTGTTAAATATGATATAACTTGAATAATGTTTTGCTGCCCACCAGCTGTCGACATAACGGATCCTGAAACAGGCGCCTGGCAAAAGCCTGCTTTGCCGGACCGCAGTCTCCCGGTTCATCACCCCGTGACCGGCAGTAACGATGCACCTTCACCCAAAAGCAGACTTTTTCTGCATTCCGCGCTAGACTGAAGGTAAGTAGAAATTGTCTACATTTGTCGGAACCGGGGTGGAGTCTCCTGTGCGCTGTCGCATTGCGCTGTTTTTGACCTTTTGGCCTGGTTTCATCGGCCCGACGTGGGGCGCGCCGACACAACCCACCGCCCTGCCGGCCTCGAACTGTCCATCGCCCGAGGCACTGGCCGTGGTCCGCGCGGAAAACCTGCCCGCGCTGTCAGGCAAACCCGTCCCACAGATCACCCTGCTGCACTACCGGGACGGACAGCTGTCGCCGATAACCTCGCAGATAGATCAACGCGATAGCGAGGGACGTTACCTGCTGGAAAACAACGCCGCAACCGGCGACCCCGCCAAACTCGGGCCGGACGATGAAATTGTCTTCAGACTGTCCGAAAGCGCCGCACGGTTACCGGCCGGAACCACGGGTTCCACAGCCGCATCGCTGGTCGAGGTAGAGGTACGCGACCTGCAAAACAGGCGTGCAGGCTGGGTCTACGCAGGCGTATCCGACCACGCAGCGAAGGCATCATCCGGTACACACATCAGCTATCAGGCGGAATCCGACAGTGCCGCGACAGGCGTCTATAAAATCGGTTTTTCCAGCCGGCACCCCTTCCTGGTCGACAGCTTCCAGTGGCGGCTCGGCACAACAGACTGGAGTCCAAACGTACTTGATGCCATGAAGATCCGCCACCAGGGTCTCATGTTCGGCTTTATCCCGTTCCGGCGCACCTCCAGGGATTACAGCTCCCGGTTAACCCGGGTGAAGACCGGACCATTGCGCATTATTCGCCGCACGGAAAATAACGTTCGCATCCTGTGGCAACTGAAAACACCGGCACTCTATGTGGACTACGTGATGATGCCCGACAGCTTCATCATGGATACCATTGTAGATATCCCCTTCAACCTGGGCCTGTTTTTCAGTGATGTCGAAACACTGACAACGGTCGACTGGCGCAATGGCCCGGCGTTACCGCAGCTCATGGTTCGCTCGCCAGGCATCACATCCGGCCTGGTAGCGACCGGGCGGATGACGGAGGGAAAAACCCGCTTCAACACCATCAGCGATACCCGCTTCTCGGTACACAGCGACTACGGTGTCATATTTATACAGCTGGATATCCCGGATGATTTCCCGATCCAGCCCTGGCTGTATCTGAATGACCGGGCCGAGGCAACAGACCCCCCGGAAAACCAGCCCGGCCAGTTCGCCAATGTCGGCTACCGGACCACAGGCTGGGAAAATATCGATACCGAAGTACATCACCTGAAATTCACCGCCTGCATGGCAACAGCGGAGGCGCAACATGGGCCATAACCTCTCCGTCGACAAACCCGTTTATGATCATATCTTTTTGTTTTAATATGCATTTCAATCCATTCTGTTTATTAGAATATTATGATATTTTATGGCGCTTTCAGTAACGCTGATTGGCCAGGGTCTACACTAGTCCAGTAAATTGCCCGGTCTTTTGACCGTCACTACCGCCCACCAGGGATCGCGCCATGTCCAAGCCAATTCATGACCCGCTGTCGAAGGATCTCGACGAGGGCAGCCGCATCGAGGTCAGGAACACCACCTGCTACATGTGCGCCTGCCGCTGCGGCATCCGCGTCACGCTGCGTGATGGTGAGGTCCGCTATATACAGGGCAACCCCGATCACCCGCTCAACAAGGGCGTGATCTGCGCCAAGGGTTCGTCCGGCATCATGAAGCAGTATTCACCGGCACGCCTCACCAGACCCCTGTTGCGCAAACCGGGCAGCGAACGCGGTAACAACGCGTTCGAGGAAATCTCCTGGGACCAGGCCTTCGAGCTGCTCAGCGAGCGTCTCGCCGAAATCCGCGCCACCGATCCCAAAAAATTCGCCCTGTTCACCGGCCGTGACCAGATGCAGGCGCTGACCGGCCTGTTTGCCAGGCAGTTCGGCACGCCGAACTACGCTGCGCACGGCGGTTTCTGTTCCGTGAACATGGCGGCCGGCATGATCTATACCATCGGCGGCTCGTTCTGGGAGTTCGGCGGCCCCGACCTCGATCGTGCCCGGCTGTTTGTCATGATCGGCACCGCCGAAGACCACCACTCCAACCCGCTGAAGATGGCGCTTGCCAGATTCAAACGCCAGGGCGGCAAGTTTATTTCCATCAACCCGGTACGTACCGGTTACTCCGCCATTGCCGACGAGTGGATTCCCATCAAGCCCGGCACCGACGGCGCACTGTTCCTGGCGCTGATCAACGAAATCATCAAGCAGGGCCTGTACGACCGCGAGTTTCTGGTCAATTACTCGAACTCTGCCGAGCTGGTCAACATGGACCCGGGCTCCAGCGAGTACGGCATGTTCGTGCGTTTCGAAGTACCACCCGAAGAAGGCTGCTTCGATCCGCAGAACAAGCTGTGGTGGGATCGCGAGCTGAACAGGCCGATTTCCACCCACACACCCGGCGCCGACCCCTACCTGCTGGGGAAATTCAAACTTGACGACGGCACCCCGGTAAAACCGGCGTTTCAGTTACTGATGGACCGGGTAAAGGAATACACCACCGAATGGGCATCCAGCATCACCGGTATTCCCGAGGCAACCATCAAGCGTCTGGCGCACGAAATGGCCATCACCGCGCGCGATGAAAAAATCGAACTGCCGATCCCCTGGACCGATACCTGGGGCAATGAACACGAATCGGTAACCGGCAACCCGGTGGCCTTCCACGCCATGCGTGGACTGGCGGCGCACTCCAACGGTTTCCAGACCATCCGCGCCATGTCCATATTGATGAGCATCCTCGGCACCATTGACCGCCCCGGCGGTTTCCGCCACAAGGCGCCGTTCCCGCGCCCGATCCCGCCGTGCGCAAAGACACCGAACGACCCGCGCGCGGTACAACCCGACACCCCGCTGGACGGCATGCCGCTGGGCTGGCCCGCCGATCCCGACGACCTGTTCGTCAACGACGACGGCAGCCCGGTGCGCATCGACAAGGCCTTCTCCTGGGAATACCCGCTGTCGGTGCACGGCCTGATGCACAACGCCATCACCAATGCCTGGCGCGGCGACCCCTACAAAATCGACACGCTGCTGATCTTCATGGCCAACATGGCGTGGAACTCGTCGATGAACACCTCTGAAGTACGCAGGATGCTCAACGACAGGGACGAGGACGGCCAGTACAAGATCCCGTTCCTGATCGTGGCCGATGCGTTCCAGTCGGAAATGACGGCCTACGCCGACCTGATCCTGCCCGACACCACGTACCTGGAACGGCATGACTGCATGTCCATGCTGGACCGCCCGATTTCGGAATATGACGGCCCCGTGGATTCTGTACGCATCCCGGTGGTACAGCCCAAGGGCGACTGCAAACCGTTCCAGGAAGTCCTGATCGAACTGGGTTCACGACTTAAACTGCCGGCTTTTACCAAGGCTGACGGCAGCCGCAAGTTCCGTGACTACCCGGACTTCGTCATCAACTACGAAACCACACCGGGCTCGGGCATCGGTTTCCTCGCCGGCTGGCGCGGCAAGGGTGGCGAGAAATTCATGAAGGGTGAGCCCAACCCGAAGCAGTGGGAGATGTACGAAAAAAACAACTGCGTATTCCACTACGAGCTGCCCAGGTCCTACCAGTACATGCGCAACTGGAACCAGGGTTACCTGGAATGGTCGAAACGTCACAGCCTGACGCGCTTCGTCGAACCGATCAACATACACATCTATTCCGAGGTACTGCAGAAATTCCGCCTCGCCGCACAGGGTAAATCGGACGGCAAGCAACCGCCGGACCACCTGCGCAAGCGCATCGAAACACACTTCGATCCACTGCCCTTCTATTCGCAGCCGCTGGAAGCGGAGGCGTCGGACCTGCATAAATATCCGCTCAACGCCATCACCCAGCGACCGATGGCCATGTACCACTCGTGGGACTCCCAGAATGCCTGGCTGCGGCAGATTCACACGTACAACTTCCTGTACGTTAATTCAAAAACCGCGCGCAGCGCCGGCATCGAAGACGGTACCTGGATGTGGGTGGAATCCATGCACGGCAAGGTACGCTGCCTGTGCCGCCATTCGGAAACCGTAGAGCCCGGCACGGTGTGGACCTGGAACGCCATCGGCAAGGCCTCCGGCGCCTGGGGCCTGGACGGCAATGCCAATGAATCCGAACAGGGTTTCCTGCTGAATCATGTCATCAGCGAAGAACTGCCGCCCGGCGCGGATGGCGAACACCTGTCGAACTCCGACCCGATTACCGGCCAGGCCGGCTGGTACGACGTACACGTGCGCATCTGCCCGGCGAGCGATGACGAACCGAAGCAGTCTTCCCCGCAGTTCGACACCCTGCACCCGGTACCCGGGCAGTCACAGGAAAAGAAACGCGGCCGCTGGCTGACCTACTTTGCCGGCAGGAAAAAGTCTTGAACCTCAGAAACCATAACCGTTATTCCGGCACATGCCGGAGTAACGGGAAACCAGCGTATACAGGAACTATCGTGAAGATGGCTCCGCGAGGAAAATACTGAATGTCACAATTAGCCCTGGTCATCGACCTGAACGTCTGCGTCGGCTGCCATGCCTGCGTGACCAGCTGCAAGGAATGGAACACGTCCGGAACGGCCGGCTACATGGCGGACATGAACCCGTTCAGCAAGGATCCTACCGGTACTTTCTTCAACCGGGTACAGAGCTTCGAAATCGGTGAATTTCCGAACGCGGAGACCGTTCACTTCCCGAAGAGCTGTTTGCACTGCGAAGATCCGCCCTGTGTGCCGGTATGCCCGACCGGCGCCAGCTACAAGCGCGAGCAGGACGGCATCGTGCTGGTCGACTACGACAGGTGCATCGGCTGCAAGTACTGCTCGTGGGCCTGCCCCTACGGGGTACGTGAACTCGACGAGCACCAGAAGGTAATGAAGAAATGCACCCTGTGCGTGGATCGTATCTACGATACATCGCTGCCGGAAAACGAACGCAAGCCGGCCTGTGTCATGGCCTGCCCGACCAGCGCACGCCTGTTTGGCGACGTCAACGATCCCGATTCGGAGGCAGCCATTGCCATTCGTGAACGCGGCGGTTACCAGCTGATGCCGGAGTGGGGCACCAGACCCGCCAATCACTACCTGCCGCGCCGCAAGACCCGTATCACCATCCACGAAGACGAGCTGGTCCGTGTCGACAACCCGCTCAGGAAAGAGCGCCGGTTGCCCATGCCGGACAGCGATGAACCGACACTCGACGATGTCACTTCGTGGTAACAGGAGCCAAACCATGCACCCCGCATTCTCTGTCGTTTTCCTGACCACTCTGATCGGCGTCGGCCAGGGCCTGTTCCTGGCACTGTATACCGGCCAGCTGTACTCGGTTGTGAAAGTACTGCCGGTACAGGATTCTGCAAACTTTTATGGCCTGGGAAGCCTTATCGCCATCGTCTTTCTGGCCGCCGGCCTGCTCAGTTCCTTCTTTCATCTCGGCCACCCGGAACGGGCCTGGCGCTCCGCAACGCGCTGGCGCACCTCATGGCTGTCGCGTGAAGTCATCGTGTTGCCGGCATTCATGGGCATGACCGGCATCTATGGCCTGGTCCACTACCTGGGCTGGAACCCCGTACTGTTCACCTTCCGCGACACTTTTGAAATCGACCTGTCGCTGCTGATCGGCGCAGTCAATACCCTGCTGGCTTTCACACTGTTCCTGTGCACCGGCATGATCTACGCCTGTATCAAGTTCCTGCAGGAGTGGGCCACACCGCTGACAGTAGTGAACTACACGCTGCTGGGTTCTGCATCCGGCTTCATGCTGGCCACTGCGTTTGCATCCTACCAGGGTTCTGAACTGACCGGTTTCTACGGCGGCTGGGCGATCATTCTCACCCTGGCGGCACTGGTCACCCGCGTATCCAGCCTGATCCGCAATGCCCGCATTAAACACAGGTCCACCCTGCAGACGGCCATCGGTGTTCGTCACGCGGGAATCCGGCAGAAATCACAGGGTTTCATGTCCGGCTCGTTCAATACACGCGAGTTTTTCCACGGCGCTTCACCAGCCGTATTCAGCTCCGTCAAATGGATCTTCCTGGTCGCGGTATTCCCGGTTCCGCTGTTTCTGTTGTCTCTCGGACTGACCGCCGACGTGCTGTTTCTCTACGGACTGGCCTTCGCCGTTCAGTACACCGGGCTGCTCGCGGAACGCTGGTTTTTCTTCGCCCAGTCCAACCACCCGCAGAACCTGTATTACCAGACAGTCGGGTAAACAGAGACAGAACCGTTACCCTTGATTCAGGTCAGTGTATGACCCTGCAAAAGGTCATATTGTGGGACGCAACAACCTGGACTACGCTCAAACCATGCGGCAGCTGATCGACCCTTTTGGACGACCCATCGAATACCTGCGCCTGTCGGTCACCGACCGCTGCGACCTGCGCTGCAACTACTGCATTCCGCGCGGCTTCACGAATTTTGACGAACCGGAAGACTGGCTGACACGCACTGAAATGGAACGCGTGGTCGGCGCATTCGGGCGCCTCGGGGTTACCCGCCTGCGCCTCACCGGCGGCGAACCGCTGGTGCGTAAAAACCTGCCCGGACTGGCGGCACGCCTGGCCGCGCTGCCGGGCATCGAGGACCTGTCTCTCAGCACCAATGCAACGCGCCTCGACAGGCATGCCGAAGCGCTCATGGCAGCCGGAGTATCCCGGATCAACGTCAGCCTGGACAGTCTGCGTGCCGACCGTTTCAAAAAGATCACCCAGGGCAAACTGGAAAAAGTACTGTCGGGCCTGATGGCGGCAAAAGCAGCCGGCTTCACACCCATCAAGATCAACATGGTGGTCATGGCCGGTGTGAATGACGATGAAGTCGAAGACATGGTCGACTTCTGTATCGAACATGACTTTACCCTGCGTTTTATCGAAACCATGCCGATGGGCGCTACCGGCATGTCCGCGAGCACGCACTATGTCAACCTGCAGACCGTGCGCAAACAGCTGGAAAAACGCTACGCTATTATTCCCGGCGTCATGCCCGGTGGCGGGCCCGCCCGTTACATAAGGATTGCCGGCACGGAGTTGCGCATCGGCTTTATCACACCTATTTCACAACATTTCTGTGAAACCTGTAACCGTGTACGCCTGTCAGTCGACGGCACAATTTACCTGTGCCTGGGACAGGACGACAAGCTGGAGCTGCGCCCGCTGCTGCGGGCGGGCGCTACCGATCGTGACATTGAGCAGGCGATACTCAAGGCGGTTGCGCGCAAACCGGAACGCCATGAATTCAACGGCAAACCCGAACAGATCGTGCGCTTCATGTCTGTGACCGGTGGCTGACCGCCCGGGATGCCCCCCACAGATCCGGTAATCAAGGAACTGTAGCAAACCTGCCTGCGAACAGCGGCATTGGCATTACCGGGCCATCCTGTTCGCGAGCAAGGTTGCCAGCCGCATTGCTCCTAGGAGCCTTCCTCTTCGTAATACTCGCCTTCCTCGCCTGTTTCCTCTCCCGATTCTTCGGCATCTTCCTCGACAGAGTCATCGTCTATCAGGCCGGCCTGTTTTACTGCATCTTCCCATCCTTCGGGAAGATGGTGTGCGATGCCCTTGTGACAGTCGATGCAGGTCTGGGAAGGTTTGTCACCATCCAGAACCTCATCGACAATCGGCTCATGGCGGTCGGCGCTACGCGAATCCTGTTTATCCAGGTCCATGGACTGAAAGGCATGGCAGTTGCGGCACTCACGCGAATCGGTGCTCTTCATGCGCTTCCATTCGCGCAGCGCCATGGTGAGCCTGTGGTTCTCGAATTTCTCGGGCGTATCAACGGTGCCCATGAATTTGTGGTAAAGCTCATTGGAAGCCCGGATCTTGCGATAGATCTTGTGGATCCACTCCCTCGGCACATGGCAATCGGGACAGGTAGCCCGCACACCGGTGCGGTTGGAATAGTGAACAGTTTCCTGCAATTCCTGGTAGACGTTTTCCTCCATCTCGTGACAGGAAATACAGAACTCCTCGGTGTTGGTCAACTCCAGCGACCAGTTGAAACCACCCCAGAGCATGATGCCGAGAATAACGCCTGCAACCAGGGTCGTTGAGATAAACCCTATGACAGCCCTTCCTCGTTGATACCGATCAGCCTTGCCTGTATGTATTTTCATTCATCGATTCCCTAGATATAAAAGCCGTTTACACTAATCCGGGTAGTGCCGAGCGGCACCAACCGCCCACCGGGTGATTGATGTTCCCCTGTACCGAAAGCCGCTATCGGCCGGCACCTGCCCGACTGCAAATAACAGAACGCTATTTCTTCTGCGGCAAACCCCGGAAGGTATTTTCCACCAACGGGGCCGCATCCACCTGGGGGACATGACACTGGTTACAGAAGTAGCGTCTCTTGGAAGCCTTATCCAGTTCTTTGCCGTCACGCGTCAGGAAATGGCTGTCACCGAGCTTGGGAGCCTTTTCCTTTTTGTAATTAGCCGCACTGTGGCATTTCAGGCAGGTGTTCTCTTTAAGGTTGATACGATCTTTCTCGATGCTGTGGGGAATCCCGGGCGGAGCAGTCTTCCAGCTGCGCTCAAACCCGCCTTCCTGCTTCAACTGCTTCTTTTTTGCAAACATGGGAGAAAGCTTGTCCATATCCCTTGCGCCACGCAATGACTCGGTATCCGCCGGCACCGCAGTGGAGAATGTCCCGAACAGGAACAATCCGGCCAGTGTCATCATAAGTAGTTTCTTCATAGCAACCTCCATAGTGATGGAACAATCAATGAACCAGAATACCCGCTGTCAGGCACGATGCTCGTGCTCCACCAGCCTGGCCGCCTGCCTGTTGTCGAAGCGCAAGCCAAAATGAAAAACCTCTTCGGCACAGATATCGATACAGCGCCCGCAGTTGGTACAGTCCCCGGAGGTGATCACCGGTCCGACCCCTTTCCCGGCGCCTTTGAGCACGGGCTTGATAACCTGCGGTTCCGGACAAACGAGATAGCACTCCTTGCAGTCGTCGCACCGTTCCCTGTCATCCGCCCGCACCCGCAGCGGACTCACCGAGCCCACCAGGCTGTAAAACGCGCCCACCGGACAGAGATGACTACACCAGCCCCTGCGGACAACAAAAAGATCAAAAAGAAATACCGAAAGCACCACAAACCAGGCCATGCCCATGCCGAAGATAATGCCACGGTGAACAATGGAAACCGGGTTAACCAGTTCGTAGGCCATGCTGCCCGTTGCAAACGCAAGCAAGATCACCATGGCCAGCATCCAGTAGCGCGTATTGCGGCTCAAGTGTGTATTCGGGCGAATAACAAGTTTCTCGCGCAACCAGTTCGCAGTATCGGTGATGATATTGACCGGGCAGACCCAGGAGCAAAAAACACGACCGCCGACCAGGAAGTAAAAGGTCAGCACAATTGACGCACCGGTAATTGCGGTCGCCGCCGGAGCGGTAAAGCCGGCTGCCAGCACCTGTAAAAACACCAGCGGATCGGTCATCGGGACGGTACCCAGCAGCAGACTGGAGGAAAGATTTCCCTTGATTACCCAGATACCTGCCATCGGCCCCAGCAGAAACAGCGCCAGTATCGCCAGCTGGCTGCAACGGCGCAGCAGCAACCACTTGTAAGCCTGCCACCAGCCCTTCTTTTCAACCGCTTCAGCACCAAGGTGTACGGGGAGGGCCACTATTCAGCCTCCTGGATACCGCTGTTCAGGGTATCGAGCGGATTGGAGGAGAATGGCGCATCGTCTTCCTCCGTGATGAGTCCACGCCCCTCGTGTTCATAGCGTACGCCTTCCGGCAGGTTGTAGCGGTGTTCCGCATCCGGCGCCACCAGACTGCCGCCGGCCTCGCGCTTCTGTTCCCAGCCGAGCCGGTAGTGCTCGCCCGGTTCACCCCTGGCCAGGCGCATGGGAAAAATCTTGATGGCCGCCTCTTCCAGAATACAGGCCTTCTCGCACAGGCCGCAGCCGGTGCAGGCATCGGAGTGAACCACGGGAATAAAAAGAGCGTGCTTGCCGCTGCGCTCATTATGGCGGTAATCCAGCGTAATCGCATCGCCGCGCACCGGGCAGATATTGAAACAGACCTCGCAACGCAAACCCTGAAAAGCAATACAGGACTCCTGGTCAACCACCACCGCCAGCCCCATGCGGGACTCGTTGATATCGGTCAGTGCATGGTCCAGTGCGCCCGTCGGGCATACCGGTACACAGGGGATATCCTCGCACATCTCGCAGGGTCCCGTGCGTGCGGTGAAGTAAGGTGTGCCCGTCGCCACTTCGTCGCCCAGTCTGGCCAGTTCCAGTATGTTGTAGGGGCAGTCCCGCACACACAACCCACAGCGGGTACAGGCGGCAAGAAACTCCTCTTCCGGCAGGGCCCCCGGCGGTCGAATCGCCAGCGCCGGAAGCGAGTTTGCACGCCGGGAGTAGAGTCCGATACCCAGGCCGAGCAGACCTACGCCACTCACCATCCTGGCTATATCGCCCATGAACCGGCGCCGCGCCGGGTGGTATTCCCGGCGGGGTGCTGGCCTTTTTTCCAGTGGCTCGGTCATGGACTCGCCTTACGCTACGTCAGGTAATTACCCGTCGTTACGCCTTCTTGCTTTTCGCCTTCACAACTTTACAGGCGCACTTCTTGTAATCCGTCTCTTTCGAGAGCGGGTCAGTCTGGTCGAGTGTGAGCTTGTTGACCAGACGCGAGGCGTCGAACCAGGGGATAAATACCAGACCCTCGGGCGGGCGGTTCCGTCCACGGGTCTCGACCCGGGTAAGCAGCTTGCCGCGGCGGGTCTTGAGGAACACCTCGGAGCCATCACGCAGTTTGCGTTTCCTGGCGTCTTTCGGATGCATGTAGAGCAGCGCATCGGGTACCGCCCGGTATAACTCCGGCACACGCCGGGTCATGGAACCGGAGTGCCAGTGCTCCAGCACGCGGCCGGTACACAGCCACAGATCGTATTCTTTATCGGGAGGCTCGGCTGCCGGCTCATAGGGGGCGAAGATGATGTTCGCCTTGCCGTCGGGCTTGCCGTAGAAATTAACCACGTCCTTGCCGCCCTTGACATGGGGGTCGTAACCGCCGCGGTAGCGCCACAGGGTTTCCTTGCCGTCGATCACCGGCCAGCGCAAACCGCGGGCCTTGTGGTAGTCATCGAACGGCGCCATCTCGTGACCCTTCTTCGGCCCTTCGTACTGGAAGCGGCGATACTCTTCGAACAGGCCTTTCTGCACATAGAAACCAAAGTGCTCGGACTCGTCGTTGTCGTACTTGTTGCCGCGTTCGTCAGTCACCTGGACTTTCGGGAACTTGTCGACCTGACCATTAGCGTAGAGCACGTCGTACAGTGTCTTGCCCTTGTACTCCGGCTTCCCGGCAATCAGCTCTTCCGGCCAGACATCCTCCACCTTGACGTATTTGGAGAACTCCATAACCTGCCAGAGGTCGGAACGTGCCTCGCCCGGCGCCTTGACCTGCTGGCGCCAGAACTGGGTGCGGCGCTCCGAGTTACCATAGGCCCCTTCCTTCTCCGCCCACATGGCGGTCGGCAGAATGAGGTCGGCGCCCATGGCAGAGACCGTGGGATAGGGATCGGATACGGTGATGAAATTGTCCGGGTTGCGCCAGCCGGGGAGGGACTCATCGTTGAAGTTGGCGGCGGCCTGCAGGTTGTTGTTGCACATCACCCAGAAGCAGTTCATCTTGCCGTCGTTCAGCGCCCGGTGCATGGCGACCGCGTGGATCAGGGTCTTGCCCATTGGCTTCCCGCTGATGTCCACCTGATCGGCGTCATCCATTTTACCATCAAATCTCGGGATGGTGCCGACGGGCAGCTTCCACATCTTCTCGGCAAATTTGCAATGGGCATCCTTCTTGGTTACCAGATCAGCCGGTAAACGATGGGTAAAGGTACCCACTTCACGCGCCGTGCCGCAGGCCGAGGGCTGACCGGTCAGCGAGAACGGACCATTGCCCGGCTCGGCGATCTTGCCCATCAGCAGGTGGATATTGTAGACAAGACCGTTTACCCACACGCCGCGGGTATGCTGGTTGAAACCCATGGTCCAGTAGGAGACGACCTTCTTGTTCGGATCGGCGAACAGCTCGGCCAGCTTCAGCAGTTGTTTCTTCGGCACGCCGGACAGCTCGGAGGTGTAGTCGAGCGTGTATTTTGACACCGACTTGGCATACTCCTCGAAACTGATCTTGCTCAACTTGCCCTTGTTGCGATTCGTGGCCGCCTTCTCACGCGGGTCGTTATCACGCAAGCCGTAGCCGATGTCGGTAGGCGTCCTGGTAAAGTTGACGTGTTTGCCGATAAAGTCCTTGTTGTAGGCCTTGTTTTCGATGATGTAGTTGGCGATGTAATTGGCGATCGCGAGATCGGTCTGCGGCTTGAACACCATGCCGTTGTCGGCCAGCTCGAAAGAACGGTGCTCGAAGGTCGACAGCACGTGCACCTCGCATCCCGGTCTGGTAAGGCGGGTATCTGTCAACCGCGACCAGAGGATCGGGTGCATCTCCGCCATGTTGGAGCCCCACAGCACGAAAGCGTCGGCGTGCTCGAGGTCGTCATAGCAGCCCATCGGCTCGTCGATGCCGAACGCCCGCATAAAGGCGCCCACGGCCGAGGCCATGCAGTGGCGGGCATTCGGCT
>JBHHXO010000074.1:0-13709 GCA_046757125.1 Thiogranum sp. | reverse complement strand
CCGTCGCGGACCCGGTATTATTGCTGCTGTCCGCCACCAGCGGCGTGGCCACGGAAAAATAGGTCGCACCGGCCACACCGTCCAGATCCATACCCGCCGTTTGCTGGAGATTGAATTCCGTACCCAGACTGACGGCGATACGCCCCAGCGAATTCTGCGCCGGGGTCAGTACCTGGTCGCGCAGGTCCAGCAGGGCGCCGAGCTTGCCGCCGCTGAGATTATCGGTAATAACGGCCGAAGCGCCACCACTGATGATCGCAATCTCCGACCGGTTGGCGTCGAACTCGTTATTTACCGTCTCCAGCGGCGAGTCCAGGAAGCGGGTTACCAGCGCCTGGCCACTGCCAACGAACACATTCACCGCACCGTCTTCCTGCTCTACCGTACGCACTGAAATCAACTCTGACAGGCTGTTGATCAGGCCGTCACGCTTGTCCATCAGATCGTTGGGTACCGCACCGCTGCCCTGGCTGGTGGCATCGACGATGCTGCGGTTGGCATCCGCTATTGCCGCACTGAGACCATTGATCTCGGTCACGATATTGTCGAGATTGCCGTTGATCTCGCGGCCCATGCTGTCGAGCTGACTGTCCAGATTCTGCAGACGCGCCACCAGAGAATCGGATTCCGACAGCAGCAACTGGCGGGCAGGTATGGAAGCCGGGTCGTCGGCAACCGTCTGCACCGCGTTAAAGAAATCCTCCAGGCCCGCACCCAGGCCGGCTTCGGCATCACCCAGCAGATTGGTTACACGCTCGGCATAACCGAAAAAGGTTTCATACTGCGAGGTGGAACTGCTGGTCTCGCGCAAACGGTCGATCGTGAACTGGTCGAACATGCGCGTGATACTTTCGATCTTGACGCCGTTGCCGATATAACCCTGGCCGGTAAAACTCGACTGGCGGCTGGCCAGCTCGACACGCTGGCGCGAGTAGTCCTCGTTGTTCGCGTTGGTGATGTTGTTTCCGGTTACCGATATCGCAGTCTGGAAAGCCTGCAAACCGGATGCGGCTGTGCCAAGCAATCCTACCGCCATGACGCACACTCCGGTCGTGTGTAACAGCTCGCTGCAGACAGATTCATGGTACCTTACCTCTTATAAGCTCGACGGGCCGCTGTCCGGCACGGCATTACGGAGCGTTTCGCTGTTCATGATGCGATCAATCTTGCTGGAATATTCCGGGTCCGTGGCATAGCCCGCCTGTGACAGCGCGCGCACAAAGGCCGGGGCGTCACTGTCGGCTTGCAGAGCCTCCCGGTAACGCGGATTTGACTTCAGAAAGTCCGCATAATCGGCGAAGCTGTCTGCCAGCGACGGGTAGGCCCGAAACGAAGCGCGTTCCCTGCGCATCAGGCCGTCCCTGAATTCAACGGTTTCAGTCACTGCGCGTTCGCCCTGCCACTGCGCATCCGCCTTGATACCAAACAGGTTAAAGCTGTTCCGGCCCTCCGCTGTGTGAATCATTTTCTGGCCCCAGCCGGTTTCCAGCGCGGCCTGCGCAACCAGGGCCTCCGGGCGAGTGCCAAGCGCCTGCGCGGTGCGCTGCGCGTGCGGCCACAGCTCACGAACAAAGTCTTCCTGTGAACCCGGCTGCCAGCCGCGCTGCGTCACGGCTCCCCGGGGAGCAGCCGATCCTGCTGCAAGTGAATCCGGCAACGGCATGTATTGCGTGCGCGACACGCGCTGCCGCGGATCGAAAACCATTGCCTCCGCACCGCCGGCAGCAACCGGCTCGGCAGGGTCGGGGGCCGCCACATCGTTGCGCTGCAGTTGCCTTACCATCATTTCCGCCAACCCCAGGCCCTGTTTTTTGCTCATATCGATGGCCAGTTGCTGGTCGTACATGGACTGGTAGGTTTTGGTGTGCTCGCTATCCATCAGCCCTTCACCAAGACCGGCGTCGCGCATACTTTTCAACATCATCTGGATGAACAGCGCCTCGAACTGGGTGGCAACCTCGCGCAGTGTCTCTTCACTGCTATCAGCAGCAGCGCGCCCGCGCAACTCGGCGAGTCCGTTGAAATCGGTGTAGATGTCGGTGTGCAGGATGGGGGATGTCATGCGCTGCGTCCTGCCTAGATCACCATCAGCTCGGCACGCAACGCACCGGCCTGTTTCAGTGCCTGGAGTATCGACACAATATCAGCCGGGGTCGCACCCACCCGGTTCACGCCGTCGACGATATCCTGCAGGGTGATATTCTGCTGCAACATGAATGTGTGATTACCCTTCAAGCCGACATCCACATCACTCTGGTCAGTAACCGCTGTACGGCCACGCCTGGCGAAAGCGCCCGGCTGGCTGACCTGCTGGTTCTCTGTAATGGTCACCACCAGCGTACCGTGCGACACGGCTGCCGGCAGTATCTTGACTTTTGCACCGATCACCACGGTACCTGTTCTTGAATTGATCACTACCCTGGCTGCAGCTTCGCCCGGTTCGACGGAAATATTTTCGACCAGCGATGCAAACGCAACCCGCTGGGAGGGGTTGCGCGGTGCGCTGACACGAATAGAGACAGAATCGACCGGCTGCGCAATGCCCGGACCGACCGTTTCATTTATTGCCATGGCCAGCCGGTTCGCGGTCGTGAAATCCGAGTGGTTCAGATCAAAGGTAATGAAATCACCCTGCATAAACGGGTTGGCCACGATCCGCTCGACCGTTGCCCCGTTGGGGATGGTACCTACGCTGGGTATGTTAACGGTAATACTGGATCCATCGGCACCCTCAGCGTTGAGACCGCTGACCAGCAGGTCGCCCTGGGCCATGGCGTACACCCGTCCGTCGGCACCCTTGAGCGGCGCCATTAACAGGGAGCCGCCGCGCAGGCTTTTGGCATTACCGATGGAAGATACTGTGACATCGATAGTCTGACCGACCTTGGCAAAGGCGGGCAGTCTCGCGTGTATGGACACAGCTGCCACGTTCTTCAGCTGTGGCGTAGTACCCGGTGGCAGCGTAATGCCGAACTGCTTCAGCATGTTCTGCAAACTTTGCACGGTAAAGGGCGTCTGACTGGTCTGGTCACCGCTGCCGTCCAGGCCGACGACCAGCCCGTAACCGACCAGCTGGTTCTCCCGTACCCCGGCCAGGTGCGCCAGGTCCTTTATCCGCTCCGCCCATGCAGCATTGACCACGAGCAGCAGCGAAAAAAACAGAAACAGTTTACGCATGATGGGTTATTGCCTCGCTGCGCCTAGAACGGCCATACCGGGTGATTGAAGAAACGCGCCAGCCAGCCCATCTCGTTGGACTCGGCCAGCACCCCCTTGCCACTGTAGGTAATGCGCGCATCACCGATCTGGGTAGACAGGATTCTGTTACTGGTACCAATATCCTGCGGTCGTACGATGCCGGAAATCTGGATAAATTCCTCACCCTGGTTAAGGGTCAGCCACTTCTCGCCACGCACCACCAGGTTACCGTTCGGCAACACGTCGGCAATGGTAACTGTGATTTCACCGGTGAGACTGTTGCTCTGGCTGGAATCCGCTTCACCTTCGAAGGAGCGCTCCGCGCTCAGGCTCTGCTCGAGCGTGTTATTGCGGTTGCTGTCCAGCGGAATGAGTCCGGGCAGGTTAAACTGCGGGGAAGCGCCGAAGAAAGTCGGGTTGGCGATGCTTGCTTCCTGGTTCTTGTCGGCCGATGTTTTTGCGGATTTCGATGCCGAGGTCCGTTCCTGCAATACCACGGTAAGCACATCACCGATGCGGCGCGCCTTGACATCTTCGAACAGGCGCACATCGCGGGCCGCCTGGTAGATGGAGCCACCAACCGGTTCCACGTTGGTATAGGCCTGCGGCATGGTCGGCCGGTAGTTGTCACGCGGCGGTGGCGAAACACTGGCGCAACCGCTGAACAGCAACGTCACCAAACCCGCCAGCAACAAGCCGTGACCGGTATTCAGATATGAATTCATCATGCGCTTATGGTCCCTGTATCAACTAGAGATTCTGGGTCACGAACTGCAACATGCGGTCAGTGGTCTGTATCGCCTTGGAATTCATCTCGTAGGCGCGCTGGGTCTCGATCATATTGACCAGCTCTTCCACCACGTTCACATTGGATGTTTCCAGTGCACCCTGAATGACCGTGCCCAGGCCATTCAGACCCGGTGTCCCGGTGGATGGTGAACCGCTCGATGCGGTCTCCAGGTAGAGGTTCTCGCCCACAGCCTGCAGGCCGGTGGGATTGATAAAGTCCGCCAGCTGGATACTGCCTACCTGGGTTGGCGTGGTGCTGCCGGGAACCAGCGCCGATACCACGCCGTCAGAACCGATAGTTACGGTAGTGGCGTTACTCGGCAGGGTAATTGCCGGCTGAATAACATAGCCGCTGGAAGTAACCAGCTGCCCGGTCTGGTCCATCTTCAGGGCGCCGTCACGGCTGTAGGAAAGGTTGCCGTCCGGCAACAGTACCTGCAGAAAACCGCGTCCCTGTATGGCAACGTCCAGGCTGTTATTGGTCTGTACGATATTCCCGAGGGTATGGATCTTTTCGGTAGCGACCGTGCGTACCCCGGTACCCATCTGCAGACCGGTCGGCAGGCGGTTGCTCTGCGATGACAGCGCACCGGGCTGACGTACGTTCTGGTACAGAAGATCCTCGAACACGGCCCGGTCGCGCTTGAACCCGTTGGTGTTGACGTTGGCCAGGTTATTGGAAATCACGCCCATGCGCATCTGCTGCGCTTCCAGACCGGTTTTCGCTACCCACAGTGCCTTGTTCATATCGTTACCTCGTTATACTCGTCTGTCACTAGCCCATGCTCATGATCTGGGTAGTGCGCTCATCCATTTCCTTGGCGGTACTCATGATCTTCACCGAGACGTCGAACATGCGCGCCAGGCTGATCATGTTGACCATGGCCTCGACACCGTTCACGTTACTGCTTTCCAGCGCACCGCTGACCAGGCTGACATCGGTGCTTGCCGGCGCATCCCTGCCATCGCGCATGCGCAGCAGGCCGTCAGGACCTTTCTCCAGCTCTTCCTTGTCCGGCGAGACCATTTTGATGCGGCCCACTTCGGCCAGGGTATTCGGTTGCTGTCCCAGCGGGCGCACGCTGATGGTCCCGTCACTGCCGATCTCCAGCTTCTGGTTATCCGGTATGACAATCGGACCGGCATCACCCAGCACCGGATAGTCGGCACGGGTCAGCAGCTGGCCGTTGATATTGACGTGCAGGTTACCGGCACGCGTATAGGCCTCCTTGCCATCCGGCGCCTGCACCGCAATCCAGCCGTTACCGTTGACAGCCACATCCAGCGTACGCCCGGTACGCTGGATTTCGCCCTTCTCGAAACTGGCGCTGTTGTTCCCGGCGACAGCAAACACGCGGCTGTGGAAACCGGCGCCACCCACGACCCGCGACGAAAATTTTGCCATTTCCGCCTGGAAACCGTTGGTATTGGCGTTGGCCAGGTTATTCGCATTAACCGCCTGGGCGAGCATCAACTGCTTCCCGGCATTACCGACAACAAAAACTACCCGATCCATGATCAGTCCTCAGTCAGCCTTAACGGATATTGATAATGGTCTGCGTGACGGTATCCGCGGTGGTAATCACCTGGGCATTGGCCTGGAAATTACGCTGCGCGGTAATCATGTTGACCAGTTCCGCAGTGAGATCCACATTGGAACCTTCCAGTGCACCGGACTCGATCAGGCCGGCAGCACCGGTACCCGGCGCGCCTACCAGTGGCGCCCCGGAGTCAAAGGTTTCCGCCCAGGCGGTGTCACCCAGCTGGCGCAGGCCCTGCGAGTTGTTAAAGGTAGCAATGGCGATCTGCCCCAGGGTCCGGGACTGACCGTTGGTGAAACGCGAGGTGATGACACCGGTATCGCTGATGTCGATACCACTCAGGCGCCCGGTCGCAAAACCGTCCTGGGTCAGTGCGTTGACACTGAAAGGACTGCCGAACTGCGAGGTGTTGTTAAAATCGACACTTACAGTCATCGCTGCCGCACCGCCGCTGGGCGTAAACGTCATGCTGGTAGGGCTGCCACCCGTAATGGCGCCGGTGCTGTCAAACGTAATAGCTTCCCCGGCGGGTGCGCCGGTATTCACCTGTACTCCATCAACAAACTGGCGGACGTCCCAGGTATTGTCCGCAGTCTTGCGGAAATACATGGTACTCAGGTGCGGTGACCCCAGGCTGTCGAACATCGTCAGCGACGTCGAATTGTTATAGGAACTGGCATCCGTGGGACTGAACGTCGTAGCTGCGGGAATAATGGATGCCGATGCATCGAGATTGGCCTGCACGTCGACTGTTGTCGTCGCGGCCGGGGCAATATCGGAGCGATCCAGCTGCAGAGGCCCGGTAGCACCCGTGATATTTCCGGCAGTGTCTGCCTGGAAAATAGTCAGTTGCTGCTGCTGGTTGTTGACCACGAAGCCATTGCGGTCAACACCCAGCGCACCGGAACGGGTGTAGGCGTTGGTACCATTATCGTTCATGATGAAGAAACCCTGCCCGCTGATGGCCAGGTCCAGGTTATTATCGGTAAAACCGATGTTACCCTGGGTAAACTGTTGCGAGACCGAGGACACCCGCACACCGGTACCGATGGCGTTGGCGGTGACGCCCAGATTCGAGGTCGCGAAAATATCCGCAAACTCGGCGCGCGATTCCTTGAAGCCCGTGGTGCCGGCATTGGCCACGTTGTTACCAATAATCCGCAGTTCTGCGGATGCTGCGTTTAAACCACTGAGTGCTGTACGAAACGGCATGTTATATCTCCTTCAGCCAGACAGTTACAGGATCTGCCGGACTTCCTTGAAGTCCAGCGCCCCGATACCATCGAGATCCAGCAACAGCCCACCGCTGTTGCTCAATGTCACACTGCGAACATCCGAAACGAGCAGGGTTTCGACGGATTCATACTGACCGTCGATACTCGCTTCGGCACTTACGAAATAGGCGCCGGGTTCGGCGAATGTGCCGTCATTCTTCAGGCCGTCCCACTGGAATGCGACCGACCCGGAAGACTGTGATCCCAGTTCCAGCCTGCGCACGACCTGCCCGGCCTGGTCGTAGACATTTACCACGACCTCACCGCTGGCGGCCGGCAATTCGACGTTACCGCGGATCGTGCCACCCTGGCTCAGCGCAGCAACACCGGTAGGTGCAAGCACCTGACGGCCCACCAGGTTGGTCGCCTGCAGGGCCTGGTTCGACACCAGCGACTGACTGAGTTCGGAGAATCCCTTGTTCAGCTCGCCAATCCCTTCAACGGTGGAGAACTGTGCTATCTGGGAAAGAAAATCCCCGCTCTCCATCGGTTTGAACGGGTCCTGGTTCTGCAGCTGCGTTGTCATCAGCTTCAGGAATTCATCCTGGCCAAGGGCCTTGTCGGCAGTCTTGCTGTTCAGCTCGTTTACGCTGCGTAAATCGATGCTCTGCGTTGTATTCGTCGTATCAATCATTGTCCTGTCCCGCGGTTATCCGCCTATTGCCCCATACGAAGCGTGGCAAGCAGCATCTGCTTGGAAGTATTCAGTACTTCCACGTTGCTCTGGTAAGAGCGTGACGCGGAAATCATATTGGCCATTTCGTCAACCATGTTGACGTTTGGCAGGAAAACGTAACCATCCTTGTTCGCCAGCGGATTGTTGGGCTGGTACTGCTGTTTCAGTTTGGCCGTGCTTTCGTAGATACCGTCCACCTTTACGCCCACGCTGGCCTCGTTCCCCCCCAGGGACTGCATCACCGCCGTGAACACCGGGTTGCGTGCGCGATAGGTCGAGTCTTCGGTTCCGCCTACACTCTGCGCATTGGCGAGGTTGCTGGAGGTCACGTTCAGGCGCACACTCTGTGCGCTCATCGCTGATCCGGCTATATCAAATACGTCCAGTAAAGACATTTATCATTCCCCCTTGATCGCCAGTTTCAGGCCCCTGAACTTGCCGGTCAGGAACGTCAGCGTTGACTGGTAGTTAATGGAGTTTTTGGTGAACTCGGCCATTTCGACCTGGGTATCGACGGTGTTGCCGTCGATGGAGGGCTGATTCGGGATCCGGTACAGCTTGTCAGCACCGGTAATGGCCGAAGAAGCACCACCCAGGTGCGCCTTCTGTGTGGTTTTCAATGTAAGGTGCTCGCCACCGGCTTTCGCGAGTACCTTGCGAAAGTCGATATCACGCGCCTTGAATCCCGGGGTGTCGGCGTTGGCCAGATTCGATGCCAGCAGGCTGGAGCGCTGTCCGTAGAGCGTCAGATTCCCGGGTAAACTTCCCAGCGCCTTGTCAAAACTGATGGGCATTTCGCCTCCTGCAATTCACGTATGCAGGATTATCAGCAACCCCCGTGCCAACTGTTACCAGTGTCGGAAAATCATGGGCTTAGGGGATTTTCGGAGCTGCAAGCCGGCGCCGGGCGGCAAGCCTTGACCGCAAGGCGGCAAGCCTTTGCGATCTATGTAACGGGGCCCGGCTTTTTCTTCCGGTACACCACGCCCGGGTTGCAGCGCACCATATCGAACGCATCCGAGTACTGGGTGATGGCTTCAGAGGCGCCGAGAAACAGGTACCCCCCCGGATTCAGGATACCCGCCATGCGCCGGATGATGTCGACCTTCGATTCGGATGAGAAATAGATCAGCACATTGCGGCAAAAAATGACATCGAGGCGGCCGAGTGCAGAATACGACCCCAGCAGGTTGCCCTGTGTAAAACGCACCCGCCTGCGAATCTCCGCCCGGACCTGCCAGCGCTCTTCCCAGTGCTTGCCGTCCTTCTCGAAATACCGCTCACGGGTCTCGGCCGGCAAACCCCGCGCAACCGCCATCGCGTCATAGTAACCGGCCCTGGCTTCTTCCAGCACCGCGGGAGAAATGTCGGTTGCCACGATCTGTACGTCGATTGCAGTGCCGGGATTCCTGGTCAGGAAATCCTGCGTCGTCATACTGATCGAGTAGGGCTCCTGCCCGGTGGAACAGGCGGCCGACCATACACGCAGCGAACGCTGCTTGCGTTTTACATACTCGGGCAGGATCTGCCCGGAAAAAATACTGAACGGATGGTTATCACGAAACCAGAATGTCTCGTTGGTCGTCATGGCCTCGACGACCCGCTCGCGCAGGGCACCCCCGGCACGCTCCCGGCGCAGCCTGCCGACCAGGTCTCCCAGCGAAGCCACACCGGCTTCATTGACTACCCGGCCCAGCCGGCTCTGCACCAGGTAATGCTTGTTCGCTCCGAGCAGAATACCGCAGGCATCTTCGAGGAACTGACGAAAGTCCTCGTACTCGTCAGTGCTGATACGCGCCAGTGTCAAACCAACAAATCCTTTTCCCCGTTCCTGGTGCCGTACGAATACGGATGGCACGCGACAGCGTGCCGGATAATCAAGTCAGGCCGTGTGTGCGGTGTGCAGGTCCTGCCAGCACTTCAACCGTGCCAGCACTGTCTTGGCCAGCACGTCAGGCTGGAACTTGGCGATAAAATCATTTGCGCCGACCTTCTCCACCATGGCGTTATTGAACACACCGCTCAGCGAAGTGTGCAACAGGATATGCAGATCACTCAAGCGCGGGTCCTTGCGCACCTCGGTAGTAAAGGTGTAACCGTCCATCTCGGGCATCTCTATATCGGATATCACCATGAACAGACGCTCGTGTAACGGCAACTCGTTTTCGTGTTCTGCCCACTCCCTGAGCATTCCCAGCGCCTGCTTGCCGTCATTTGCCAGCACGCACTCCACACCCAGCTGCTCCAGGGTACGTTTGATCTGGTTACGCGCAACCGAAGAGTCATCCGCCACCAGCACAATCGGTTTGCGCTCTTCGTTGTCCTGCTCCGTCGCCTGCTCGATGAATTCGCTGGAAACTTCCTCGTTCCAGCCAACCACTTCGGCCAGCACTTTTTCCACGTCGATGATTTCCACCAGCTCGCCCTCGACCTTGGTCACGGCGGTCAGATAGTTATCGTCACCGATACCCTTGGGGGGTGGCAGGATCTCTTCCCAGTTCATGTTGACGATACGATCGACACCACCGACCAGGAAGCCCTGTACGAACTGGTTATATTCAGTGACAACGACAAAATTCTCCCGCGGGTCGGCAACGCCACGCCCGCCGATCGCCCTGCCCAGGTCCATCACGGTCACCATGCGTCCGCGCATGTTGGCAACGCCGCGAACCACCTGGTGCGAATCCGGAATCTGCGTCAGTGCCGGGCACTGAATCACTTCCTGCACCTTGAATACATTGATTCCGAACAGCTGCTTCCCGTCCAGGCGGAACAGCAACAGCTCCAGCCGGTTGTGGCCGGCCAGCTGGGTACGCATATCTACATTGGCCAAAACGCCGCTCATGGCTCGTGCTCCCTTATATATGGTTTGGCAGTTTCATGTCGGTCTATCGGCGCTGCGCAGTGAAGCTTGACCACCCGCAAGGGATGGCACGCCAATTGCAATTTCCCTGTTCAGGTACTGCCCCAGGGAATGACTCGATGAGAATGCAAAACACAATTTCAAGATTTTTTATACTGTTAGCGATTTTCGCCTGGCAGCCGGCCACATCCCTTGCCGCCGGCGCGGCAAGCCAGTGGCAAAACCATGCCGCCATCCGCGATATCGCGCAGAGTTTTCTCCATGCCTATGCCAGCAACCGACACCCGGGCAACCGCAGCGAGGTCAGGCTGGGCAAGCTCGATTCGCGGATGCGGGTAAAAGCCTGTTCATCGCCCCTGGAAGCCTTTATGTCACCGGGCGGACGCGCGATGGGCAACACCACCGTCGGCGTGCGCTGCCCTGATGTCGGTGGCTGGAGCATCTATGTAGCCGCCCGTATCGATATATATGGACCGGTACTGGTAGCACGCCAGCCGCTGTCGCGTGGCGCCACCGTTCAGGAAAGCGACCTGGAACTGGTCGAACATAATTTGTCCAACCTGCCCTACGGCTACTACACAGACAGCGGAACAGTTAGCGGCCAGCTGGCAAAACGCACCATCACGGCGACCACGGTCATAACCCCGCAGATGCTGCAAGCCCCCAAGCTGGTAAAACGCGGCCAGCGGGTCACGCTGATTGCTGAAACCGGCCCGCTCAAAATACGCAGCACCGGCAAGGCCATGAGCGACGGCCAGTCCGGGGATCTGGTGCAGGTCAGGCCCGACAGTTCCCGGCGCATGGTCGACGGCATCGTGATTTCACCGGGCGTCATAAAAGTGGCGCTTTAGTGACCGCAAACAAAAAAGAGTCTAAAGTTACTGAAAGCAGTGACGATATTGTGACTGTAGCAATCGTAAGTTAACTTTGAGGACTCTGAAATGGAGATTGAAAACAACCGTATAGCATCGCTCGTCACACCATCAAGCGGTCAGGGTGCGCCGGTTGAGAACCAGGGGAAGGGGAACACAAATTCCTCATCTGCAGAATCCGGCACTACCGGTGGCAGTTCGGACCAGGTCAGCCTCACAGGCGAAGCCCGCCAGCTCCAGGAGCTTGAAACCCGACTCGCCAGCGAGCCCGTCGTAGACAGCCAGCGTGTTGAAACCATACGCAACGCAGTCGAAAACGGCACCTTTACCGTCAATCCGGACCGGATTGCCGAAAAAATGATAGGCCTCGAAGAGGCTCTGACTGACGCGAGGTAACCGCCATCATGCACGCTGAAGGGACACAGCATCCAATGGAAGAAATACTGGAACAGGAAGTCCAGTGCACCGGGCGCCTGCTGGAATGTCTTGCGGCAGAGCGCTCGGCGCTTACCCGGCGCGACCTCGATCTGCTCGAAGACACCACCCGGGGCAAGATCCGGTACACCCGCAAACTGGAACAACTGGAACAGCAACGCGAAGCACTGGTAACGGAACTCGGCTTTGCGCCCGGACCCGACACCCTGCTGGATTGTTTCAGGAGCCTGCCCCGGGCAGACACGCTGACCGGGCTATGGCAACAGGTACTGAAAAATACCGAAGCCTGCCAGACCGGCAACCTGACCAACGGCGGCATCCTGGAAACCAGTCGCCAGCACGTCGAACAGGCGCTGTCTATCCTGCGCGGCCAGTCCGGTACCCCGTCACTCTACAGTCCCAGCGGCGATACCTCCGCCAACCTGGGTCAGCGCGAGCTGGGAAAAGTCTAGTTTTACACTCAAGCCCGGTCGGCCGCCTGCCGATCACCCGCTAACAACAAGTTATTTTCCAGATCATGTTTGCGCCGTATTTTTTGCGCCTTGATATGCCCAATGCCTGCAACGCTGAAACGTGCCATCCGGGGGGATCGCAGTCCGGCCGGAGAGAGGTTTACCGACCGGAAAAAGATCGTCGCCATCCTTCACCGACTCAAGGCAGACCATGAGCTGCTGGGCGTGACCGTGCCCGGGTGCGGAGACGGTTCCAACACCGCCATCCTGGGTATCCGCGAAAAGCAGGGCTGCTTCTTTCTTGACGAACTCAATTCACGTACCGCACACGAGGCGTTCCTGAACAGCCGCAAGGCACGCGTCGATTGCCGCCTGCAAGGCACTGAACTGAGCTTTACCGTGCACCTGCTCAAGGCCAGCACCGCAAACGGCATCGCCCTGTACGAACTGGCCTTGCCGAAAACAGTCATGCGCCTGCAGCGCCGCGAAAGTTTCCGCCTGCGCCTGAGCCCGGCCCTGAGTATCCCGGTCACACTCGCCCACTTCGAAGGTGAAACGGTCAACGGGGAAGCCCTGGACCTGTCAGCCGGTGGTGTGGGCGTATTCCTGCACACCCGCAACATCCCCAGCCGCGGCCAGATCCTGCACAGCCTGTCCATCTCGATGCCCCGCTCCCGTCCCTTCAGGGCCGACATAGAGGTGCGTTTTGCGCAACTGGAACAGTCCCATCACATGCTGCGCGTCGGCGGGCGTTTTGTGGACCTGAACCCGGCGCAGGAACGACAGATCGCACAGTTCCTGGCCGAGCAACAACGCAAACTCAGGCGTCACGGGCCACGTTAGGCTTTGTTGCCCCGCCGCCGGCCTCCGCCATCAGGAAGGCCAGCTGCTCCCGGAAGTGACTGATATCCGCACTGGGAATCAGCACCTGCTGATCACCATTGCGAATCACCAGACCCTTGCGGGTCAGGGATATCGCCTGCAATGTTATGCCATAGCCCCACAGGCGGAAGGGGCTGTCCGCTGCTTCCAACATTCCTTGCACTCCCGGTTCAGTTAATAATGGAGAACAAGGGTGACCTGAAAACGCCACACTCCGTTAATCCCTGTGTGCCAAACTGTTTGCTTTCAGCATCTGGCACAGCAGCAGCTTGCCACTGGCAGGTACACCGCAAGATGTGTAACATGCCGCCAGTGCAATAAAACGGGGCCGTAGCTCAGCTGGGAGAGCGTCGCGTTCGCAATGCGAAGGTCGGGAGTTCGATCCTCCTCGGCTCCACCAATCCAGGTCCGGCAATAGCCGGACTGTCACTGGAGCCATAACTGTGCCGGTTCGGAACGGTTACGCTTCAAAATAGAAGCGATACGGTTATGGCTTCTGATAGTAGCGGTAACGATATGCCAGAGGATTGTAGGCTAAGGTCTCAATCTGTGACCGCAAGTGGCCTAGAATTGACTAGCTCAGTTGGCGCTAATATTCGCCGTCACTAAATGGGAACTACCGGCCACTTCCCGTCATTGCGAGGAGCGTAGCGACGTGGCAATCTCCGTCAGTCACATACTTCCGCGTAAAGATCTCTCCACCCCGGGTTGTTACTTTCGATCAGTT
>JBHHXO010000073.1:0-13750 GCA_046757125.1 Thiogranum sp. | reverse complement strand
GCCGATCACCAGCACGCTGGTATGACTGACCACGGCAAACGCCAGCAGGCGCCGCAGGTTGGTCTGCATCAGCGCCAGCAGGGCCGCGTAGAAAATACCGGTCACCGCAAAGGCGACCACCCATTCGTTCCATTGCTGCACCGCGTCCGGCAGCAGCGGAAAAACGAAACGCAGCAGACCGTACACCCCGGTCTTCAGCCCCAGCAGGAACACCCCTGCCACCGCCACCGTGCCGTGTTCGGCAATCAACGGCAGCCAGCCGTGCAGGGGGAACAGCGGTATGCGGATGGCCAGACCGTAGAACAACAGGAAAAACACCACCACCTCGACCGAGGCGGGCAGGCGTTCGACGCGCAGCCGGTCCAGTTCGAACGACCAGACCCCGGCATTGGCTTCCGCGTAGTTCCAGCCCAGCAGGAACACGCCGAGAAACAACAGCACCAGCCCGGTACCCATGAACTGCAGGTAACGCTGCATCGCCAGGTCTTCCTGCGGCGCATTGGCCCAGCCACGCAGCACATACCCCACCATGATCAGCTCGACCGCCGACAACAGCGTGAACCACAGCAGGTCCTGGGTCGCGAACAGGCTTTGCAGG
Source organism: Thiogranum sp. (assembly GCA_046757125.1). Classification (GTDB taxonomy): domain Bacteria; phylum Pseudomonadota; class Gammaproteobacteria; order DSM-19610; family DSM-19610; genus Thiogranum. The sequence goes on along the minus strand of JBHHXO010000073.1, from coordinate 13,152 downwards.
GACGCTTCTATGGCGAATACCACGATCAGGAACTTCGACAGGCCGGCCACGCGGCGCACCCTGGAATACAGCACGACCATGAGCGTCAACAGCGCGGTCAACAGCATGAACAGCACTGTCAGACCGTCGGCGGCGGCGTGATAGACCAGCGGCGCAAACAGCTCGACACGCTCGACAAACTGCAGACCGTGCAGCGTGATATCCAGCGCATGATACATGTCCACGGCAACCAGCAGTTCGAGCATGGCCAGCAACAACGCAACCACGAACCCGAAGCGCGTGTCACGCAACAGGATCATGAGGCCGATCGCCACCAGCGGGATCAGCTGCAGCAGCGCGAGGAACGGGTACCCGGAATGCGCCGCCCGGAAAAATTCGACGCCGTCCATTACAGAATCACCACGAAGGTCACCAGCAACATGAGCAACAGGTAACGCGGCCGGCTGAGCAGTTCATCCACCCGGGCAAGGGTGCTGCCGGCGCGCAGCAGCAGGCGCTGTATCCCTTCTTCGCCGCCTTTCAGCACCAGGTGCTCCTCGAACCAGTGCAGCATGGAAGCGATCCATTCCATCAGCTTGCCGGCGGCGCCCTGCCCCTTGCCGATGTCACCCGAGTCGCCGTCGAGCTGCATACTGCGGGCGTGCTTCTGCTCTTCCCACTGGGCCAGCGAGGAAACCGCCCCGATGGAACCCGGCAGACCCACCAGGCGGTTCACCACCTGCTGGTCGAACGCCCGGGTATCGCGCGCCAGCGCCTCGATGGGCCTGACCAGCAACCAGTCGCCCAGGTGCTCTATCCAGAAGCGCTGCAACGCCGCGGTATGCAGCCAGCGCCGGCGCCGCAGCCAGCGCGGCACCGGCCGCGGACGGCGACTCACCAGGTGCATCATGGCGGGCGCATTGAGAAACTGGAAGGTACGCCACAGCACGTGCGCCACCAGGTACCAGCCGGCAATTTCAAACCACCCCAGGCCGCAGGCCATGAAGATGAGCCCGGTATGCGCGCTGGTCGAGAACATCAGTGCGCTCTTGACATCGGTCTGGACGAAGCCGCCGATAACGCCGTACAACGCCGTCGCGGCACCGGCCGTGGTGATCATCCACATCAGTTCGGGCGTATGCTCCAGCAGCGGCTGCATGCGTATCAGCAGGTACACACCGGCGTGCACCAGCAACGCACCGTAGAAAACGGCGCTCGACGGCGTCGGGCCTTCCAGTGCGCGTGCGACCCAGGGGATAAAGGGTACCTGTGCCGACTTGGCCATGGCCGCCAGCAACAACATGCTCGCCACCAGGCCGATGTGTAACGTATCCAGCGCGGTGGCCGCGTGAAACAACACCGGCCACTCGCTGCTGCCGGCCCACAGGGTGGACATGACGATGGCCGCGATGAGACCGGCATCGCCGATCCTGTTGGTCACAAAGGCGCGCGTGGCGTTACCGGCTGCCGTCGGTCGCTCGAACGAATACGCGATCAACAGGTAGGAACTCACACCGGCAAGCTCCCAGCCGACGAACAGCAGCACCAGGTTGCCCGCCATGACAATCAGCAGCATGGCGCCGGTAAAAAGACTCATAATCATGAAGTAGCGCTGGTAGCCCGCTTCGCGGTGCAGGTAGTTCACGGAGAAGCGCAGTATCAAGAGGGATACCAGCAACACCAGGTGGATCATGACCAGGCCCAGGCCGTCCAGCAGGAAGCTGATATTGATATGCAACCCGCCACTGTCGAACCAGGGCGTGATATGCACATAGCCCGGAAGGCCGCCCTGGTACAGGATCAGGCCGTCGACTGCCAGCAGTATCAACAGCGACAACAGCGAACAACCGATCACGATACGCCGGGTTTTCACTTCACCGGGTTCACCGCGGTTGCTCCCCGCGACATAACCACCGGCAACCTGGAGCGCGGCCAGCAACGGCAGCACCGGGATCAGCCACACGATTGCCTCAACCATGGCCGGTCACCCTGTGGGTCGGGTTCTCGATCAGCGCCGGTGGCAGGGGATCCCGCTGCCCGCGATACCAGTCCGTCGAACTGGCCACGCTCGGCAGGGTGGTTTTGTTGCCCTGCCAGGGAACAAAACCCTGCTCCGGCTTGAACACACTGATAGTCCCGCTATGCGGGTCACTGGCACTCAGTAACAGCCAGCCGTTACCGATCAGCTGCTGCAGGGACGGCTGACGCCGGTAAATTTTCGTCAGCACCTCCGTGCTCGCTTCAACCACAAGCTGCAGGCGCATGGCCTCGTGAATCTCGATCATCTGCCTGGGCAGACCGGTACGCAAATCACTGCTTGCACCCTGCATGACGCCCAGCAGGCCGGTGACATTGTGGGTAGCCTTGGAACCGCAACCGTAATGTTCGTTGTTTACCGTCGAGAAGTAATATTCCAGGTTGATGCCCGCCCCCACCGGTCCCACCGCCAGTAGAATCCCCTCCAGCACTTCGCCACCCGGATCCTGTTGCGGATCGTAGGAGATCAGGAACACGCGACGATCGAAAAACGCGCCCTGGCTGACCGAACGGCGGCCGACAATCGCCGCGGCGTTGGTCGCGTGACCCAGTTCCGGCCGCGCCTGGCTGAAATCACGGGCGCGCGCGGCGATGTGCCGACGGGCCAGCGGCAGCGACGGATCATCCGGCGCCGAGGCGAAACGCCGGCAGCGCTCGTGCGCCGAGCCCAGGGTTGCCACGACCAGGTCCCGCTTCAGCCGAGTGAAATTTTCCTGCAATGTTTCCGGCAGCGCATCGCTGTCATACCAGGTAATGGATTCATTGCAGGTGTCGTGTTCAGCGCCCAGCACCCAGGTATCGTCCGGCAGGTCGATGCCGCGCTCGCGCAGTATGGCGCGGATTTCGGGACGGTTTGCCATCGCGGCAAAGGCGCGCGCATTCGGTCCGCCGTGCTTGCCGCTGCAGGCACCGCAATCGTAGGCCGCCAGGTGCGGGTTGTTCTGGCTGGAGGAACCGTGTCCCATCATTACCAGCAGCGGGGCAAAATCCTTTTGCAAACCGATGTTGCGCAGAAAACCCTGCACCCGGTCCGCCTGCTCGCTGTCGGTAAAACCGGGACGCGGATGTTCGGGCGTCGCTGCCTGCTCCGGGTGTTCGGCACAGACCGCAACGGCGGTCGGCACCAGGCCGTCGAAGCGCTGCCGCAGGCGTTCACTCCAGCGCGCGGCCGGCAGCGGCGCGATCATTTTTGCCAGCAGCACCAGCAGTGCCGCGGGTGCGGCAAACAGGATCAGCAACGCCGACGACAGCAGGTTGCGGCGTGACCCCTGGTAGACCAGGTCCTTGATTTTCAGGCGCAGGGAACGGCGCTTGTCATGCTTGCGCAGGCTGGCTTCGTGGCCCGGACGCACCACTTCCCGCACTTCGTGCGCCGGTGTTACCACGACCGGGCACAGCGCGGTCACGCGTTCGTCGTCGATACCGCGCCAGTAGACGGGGACGCCGAAAAAACCGGCCGCCCCCAGTGTTTCGATATCCGGGTTATGTTCTTCCAGATGGCGGCGTATGCCTTCTTCGCGGTCGTCCATACAGAATACGATCTGCGCAGCGGCACGCACCGGACGCGTCTGCCAGCGTCCGCGCCCGTGGTTGGCGACAATGGCATTGAACAGCTGCTCACGGTAGTGCCGCTCATAGGCCTGCAGCCACAGGTAACCGGCACGCCCTTCGTCGACGGCTTCCATACAGGCAAAAATCATATCCACCTGGGCGATATTCAGGGTACGTACCGCGGCACCGTGCAGGCCCAGGTGCTGCATCATCCTGAACAGCGGCCAGGCACTGCTGAACACCGTATACCCCTCCTGCCTGTCCGACGCCGGACTGCGCTTCCAGGTCCAGATCAGATGCGCGAGGTGCAGCCACTGCTGTGCATCGATATGACAGGCATCCGAGCAGTTCATCTGCCGTTGCGCCAGGGTCGCCAGGTATTCCGGCAGGCGCTGGCTGTAAAAGGTATGGCGCACCATGAACTCGGGCAGGTGCCGGCGCAGGTACCAACGGATCACATCCAGGCTGGCCTCGACCTGCCACAGCTGACGACACAGCTTCTGCGCGAACAGGCGCTCCAGCACCAGCCTGACAGCCAGGTAATCCATCATGTCGACCCGCACATCATCCAGTCCTTCATAACCCGGACGCTGGTGGCGCCACATGAACATGCCCGACCAGCCGGGCAGTTCGAGCGCCAGCCGCTGCAGGTAGGCACCCCACTTCTCTTCCGGCAAACCCAGCCACCTGAGTTCGATCACCACCGTGTCGAAGGCATCTTCCGGCAATGCGTCCAGGCTGTCCGCCCAGTCCGGCAGGTCTTCGAATATCCAGGCAAGATCCGTTGCCGCACTGGCGCGCCACACGGCATACAGCCCCTGTGTGCGCTCAGGGTCGCTCCAGACGGCAAACCCCTGGTCCAGGAATGCGGCCAGGTAGCGGATCAACAGCGGCCGTATCGACTCCAGCAGGTCCTCCCCGGTCAGCAGTTTCAGCATCCCTTCGAGCGTCAGTTCGTCACCGACCTGCGCGAACAGTTCATCCAGTTGCTGCGCCGCCTCCTTCAGGATCAGGCTGTCCATCACCGGCTGCCCTTCCGGGTGATCATCGTCCGGCACCAGGTCGGACAGCATGTGCTCGGCCTGTTCGGGTGTCAGGTCGAGCAGGTCCTCGGGATGCAGGATGAAATGATCCAGGCCGAGTACATGCAGGCAGGCTTGCCAGAGATCCTCGACTGCCTCGGCCTCGCGGCGCTTGCCGTCCTCGCCGGCTGCAGCGAGCAGCTGCGCCCGCGCCTGCGCATCGACATCGGCCTGCACGGCGCGGAAGGCATCCATTTCCTCCACCTGCCAGCCCAGCTGGGCGCCGGTCACCGGCTTGAACGGGTGCAACAGCGTGGCCAGGTAAATATCCTCGCGGCGCACGTCGCGTTCGCCGCACCTGAAGATCGTATCGTCCACTTTCAGCTCCGTGCTCTCGCGCAGCACCGCCCGCAGGTCCGCCAGCTCGATACGCCCCTGCCGGTACAGCTTCCTGAATTCCTCGTCCGGCAGGTAGCCGCTGGCACCGGTGGTCCGGTAGGCAGCCTCCAGGGCTTCAGGGAAATCCAGGTGTTCGTAACCGTGCAGGGTATTGTGATGCACGAAGTCGCGGATCGCGGCCTGGCCCGGCAACACGTGTTGCAGGTGTTCGATCACCTGTTGCAGGCGCGCTCTCAGTTCGTGGTCGGTAGCCTGGCTGGTCATCCGCTAGTTCCCCGCGAACAGGTCGCTGAGTTGTTCCACCGAAGCCGACATCACGGCCAGCAACTCGCCCGGTGCAATACCAATCGCCACGATACCCACTGACAATATGCCGGCCGCCGCCATTTCCGTCGCGCGCAGGTCCTGCACCTCGCGCATGTCCGGGCGCACCGGCCCGGTAAACAGGCGTCCTATGGTACGTACCGCGTAGGCCGCGCTGATCAACATGCCGATGCTGACCAGCAGTACTACCCAGCCCCAGCGCTCGAAACCGCCGATCATGGCGTGCAGCTCGGCGATGAAGCCGGCGGTACCGGGAATACCCATCCCCGCCAGCAACGCCAGGGTGGTAAAGAAGGCAAAGCGCGGGGTCACCTGGATCAGTGAACTGTAGTGGTTGATATCGCGCGTCCCGGTACGCTCGTACAACAGGCCGATCAGCAGGAACAGCGCGCCGGCCACCAGACCGTGCGCCACCATCTGCATCACCGCGCCGCTCAGCCCGGCGACATTCATGGCCGCGATCCCCAGCAGCACAATGCCCATGTGACTGACTGATGAATAGGCAATCATGGCTTTCATATCGGTCTGCCGCCACGCCAGCAGGCCACCATAGATAAGACTGAACAGGGCCAGGCCCGCCAGCAGGTCCTGTAACGCCAGCACCGCTTCCGGCAACATGGTGGCCGCGCGGATCAGCCCGTAGGAGCCCATTTTCAACAGCACGCCCGACAACAGGATACTGACCGGGCTGGGCGCCTCCACGTGCGCCAGCGGTAACCAGCCGTGCAGCGGGAAGATAGGCATCTTGACGCCGAAGCCGACCAGGAAACCCAGAAAGATGAGTACCTGGGTTTCCTGCGACAGTTCCAGCGCCCCGCTCGCAACGTCCTTCATATAGAAGGAATGCCCGGGGATGGCATCGAACACCACCAGCAGGCTGATAAGCATGAACACCGAACCACCCATGGTGTAGAGCACGAAGTTCAGCGATGCCTGGTGCTTGCGCTTGCCACCCCAGCGGTCGATGAGGAAGAACAGCGGGATCAGCGTAAACTCCCAGAACAGGTAGAACAGCGCCCAGTCCTGTGCCATGAAGACGCCGAGCATGGCGGTTTCCAGCACCAGTATCACCATGTAGTAGCCCTTTACACGCTCGCGTATACCGGCCGAAGCGAGGATGGCAAGGAAACTCAGCAGGGTTGCGAGCAACACCATGGGGAAGGAAAAACCGTCGACGCCCAGCGCAAAGGAGGTCCCGAGGCGCGGATTCCAGGGCACGATCAGACTGAACTGCAGGTCGGGCGTAACCAGGTCAAAGCGGCTGATCAGCCCCCAGGACAGGACCAGTGCAGCGCCTGCGAACGCGATCGCGACCGAACGAATCAGTTTCGGGTTGCGAGCGGGCAGAACCGCCAGTAACGCCGAACCCAGCAGTGGCAGTATCAGTAATACCGTGAGTACATGCATGCCATTGGTCTGTTTATTATTAACCGGGTGCCTTTGAAGCCCAGCAAATTACCGCGCAACAGATTAATTTGTCATCCCGGCGCACGCCGGAATCCAGCAGGCTGATATTCACGGGTTCCGGCATGCACCAGAATAACGGAAAACGAATTAATCAAAGTTTTCATTATTGTTAACCGGTAGCCTGTGCGGGCACCGCAACCAGCGCCAGGCCCAGCACGCTGGTAATCAGGTAGCCCATCGCTGCCGCCCCATGCAAGCGCGCGAACTCCGCCTGTTCGCTGGCACCGGCCAGGCGCATCTCGGCGATCATGGGCGCCAGCACAAACTGCCCGACCAGTATCAGTGCCAGCATCGCCAGCAACACCAGCGCCCGCCAGTTGAGGCGGTGCTGCGGGTTGCGCAGCTGGTTGGACAGCAACAGAAGCACCGCACACAACAGGCCGATCCAGGCCATGATCCCGAACATGACACCGGCCAGCGTACCCGCCAGGGCGCGATCGTCGAGACTGGCAAACAGCGCGGGCGCTACCACGTAGCCTGTTGTCCACAGGCCACCCACCCACAGTGTCAGCAGAATACGTTCGCCGGCCAGGATACGCTCAGACTGCATGGCGGATGGCTGCAACCGGCCCACACATGCTACTGGTAGCGGACTTCGACAACTTCCAGATTTCTTTCGCCGCCCGGGGCGACTACCGTGGCAACATCGCCCTCTTCCTTGCCGATCAGGGCGCGCGCAATCGGCGAGCCCACGGAAATCAGGCCCGCCTTGATATCCGCTTCGTCCTCGCCAACGATCTGGTAGGTGATTTCGTCACCGGTATCCTCGTCGATCAGGTCCACAGTGGCGCCGAACACAACCTTGCCGCCCGCATCCAGGCTGGCGACGTCGATGATATTGGCGTGCGACAGCTTGCCCTCGATCTCCTTGATGCGACCTTCGACAAAACTCTGCTGTTCACGGGCCGCGTGATACTCGGCATTCTCCTTCAGATCGCCGTGTGCGCGCGCTTCCGCGATGGCCTGGATGATGCGCGGACGTTCAACCGTCTTCAGCTGCTGCAACTCCGCCTGCAGTTTTTCCGCACCGCGTTTGGTAAGCGGGACCTTGCTCATGCCACTAGCTCCTGGTGTAAATCCTGCAATCGTTCGACCGTCTGCGAGTCCATGCAGGTCAGCGCCAGACTGGTTGCGTAGGCGTGTGATATGGTCGTGCTGTACGGCACCTTGTGCTGCAATGCCGCACCGCGAATGGTGTAGGAATCCGCAATCGCCTGCTTGCCTTCCGTGGTATTGACGATCAGCGCGATCTGCTCGTTCTTGATCATGTCCACCACGTGCGGCCGGCCTTCGGTCACCTTGTTGACCAGCTCGCAGTCAATACGGGCGTCACTCATGGCAGCGGCCGTACCGCGCGTCGCGACAATCGTGAAACCCTGTTTGACCAGTTCCGCCGCCACCTGCACGGCATCGTCCTTGTCGGCGCCGCGCACACTGATAAACACCTTTCCGGAGCGCGGCAGTTTTTCGCCCGCGCCCAGTTGCGCCTTGGCAAAGGCCTCGCCGAAACTGCGCCCCACACCCATGACTTCGCCGGTGGATTTCATTTCCGGGCCCAGCAGCGGATCGACGCCGGGGAACTTGACGAAGGGGAATACCGCTTCTTTCACCGAGAAATATTCCGGCACGCGTTCTTCCGTAACGCCCTGCTCCGCCAGCGAACGGCCGGCCATGCAGCGCGCCGCGATTTTCGCCAGCGGCAACCCGGTCGCCTTGGATACAAAGGGCACGGTACGCGAGGCGCGCGGGTTTACTTCCAGCACGTAGATATCCTCTTCCTTGATGGCGAACTGGGCGTTCATCAGGCCGACAACGTTCAGCGCCTTTGCCATGGCGCGCATCTGCGCGCGCAGGCGGTCCTGGATTTCCAGGCTGAGGCTGTAGGCCGGCAGCGAACAGGCCGAATCGCCCGAATGCACGCCGGCCTGCTCGATATGCTGCATGATGCCGCCGATCAGCACCTCCTCGCCGTCGCAGATCGCATCGACGTCCACCTCGATGGCGTCGTCGAGGAAGTGATCCAGCAGCACCGGTGATTCGTTGGACACGCTGACGGCCTCGCGCATGTAGGTACGCAGTTCCGCTTCGTTGTAGACGATCTCCATGGCGCGGCCGCCCAGCACATAGGAGGGACGCACCACCAGCGGGTAGTCGATCTCGACCGCCAGCGTAATGGCCGCCTCGACACTGCGCGCGGTGCGGTTGGGCGGCTGCAACAGCTCCAGCTGCCGGATCATCTGCTGGAAGCGCTCGCGGTCCTCGGCCAGATCGATGGAATCCGGCGTGGTGCCGATGATGGGCGCACCCGCTTCATCCAGCGCACGCGCCAGTTTCAGCGGCGTCTGGCCGCCGTACTGCACGATCACGCCCTTCGGCTGTTCCTTGTGTATGACTTCGAGCACGTCTTCCAGTGTCAGCGGCTCGAAGTAGAGGCGATCCGAGGTATCGTAATCCGTGGACACTGTCTCCGGGTTACAGTTGACCATAATGGTTTCATAACCATCCTCGCGCATCGCCAGCGCGGCGTGCACACAGCAGTAGTCGAACTCGATACCCTGGCCGATGCGGTTGGGCCCGCCGCCCAGCACCATGATTTTCTGCTTGCGGCTCGGCTCCGCTTCGCATTCCTCTTCATAGGTGGAATACAGGTAGGCGGTATGGGTGGCGAATTCAGCGGCACAGGTATCCACGCGCTTGTATACCGGGCGCACATCGAACTCGTGGCGCAACTTGCGGAACGCCGATTCGTCGATACCCAGCAGCGTCGCCAGACGCCGGTCGGAAAACCCCTTGCGCTTCAGGTTGCGCACGCGCCGGGCGTTCAGCCCGCCGATGCCCTGTTCGCGCACCTCCGCCTCCAGCCGGATCAGTTCCTCGATCTGCACCAGGAACCAGGGATCGATGCGCGTCAGCCCGTGCACCTCTTCCAGGTCCAGCCCGGCACGCAGCGCATCCGCCAGGTACAGGATCCGGTCGGCACCCGCCTCGCGCAATTCGCGGCGCAGGATATCGAGCGCGTCGTCCCGGCTCGGGTCGATCATTTCATCAAAGCCGTCGATACCGGTTTCCATACCGCGCAATGCCTTGTGCAGCGATTCCTGGAGGGTACGCCCGATGGCCATCACCTCGCCCACCGACTTCATCTGCGTGGTCAGGCGGTTTTCCGCCCTGGGGAATTTTTCGAAAGTAAAGCGCGGAATCTTGGTCACCACGTAATCGATGGCGGGCTCGAACGAGGCCGGTGTCGCACCGCCGGTGATCTCGTTCTGCAATTCGTCCAGCGTATAACCCACCGCCAGCTTGGCCGCCACCTTGGCAATCGGGAAACCGGTCGCCTTGGAAGCCAGCGCTGACGAACGCGACACGCGCGGGTTCATCTCGATAATGATCATGCGCCCGTCATCGGGATTGATGGCAAACTGTACATTGGAACCGCCGGTATCCACGCCGATCTCGCGCAGCACCGCCAGCGACGCATCGCGCATGATCTGGTATTCCTTGTCCGTCAGTGTCTGCGCGGGCGCTACCGTAATCGAATCACCGGTGTGTATACCCATGGGGTCGAGGTTCTCGATGGAGCAGATGATGATGCAGTTATCCCGGTGGTCGCGCACCACTTCCATTTCGTATTCTTTCCAGCCGAGGATGGATTCCTCGACCAGCAGTTCGTTGGTAGGTGACAGTTCCAGCCCGCGCTCGCAGATTTCCAGGAATTCTTCCCGGTTGTAGGCGATACCGCCACCGCTGCCGCCCATGGTGAACGAGGGACGGATCACCGTGGGATAACCGACCTGTGCCTGCACCTGCAGCGCCTCCTCCATGCTGTGCGCCACCGCCGCGCGCGGCATGTCCAGGCCGATTTTCAGCATCGCCTCGCGGAACTGGTCGCGGTCCTCGGCCTTGTCGATGGCCTCGCGCTTCGCGCCGATCATCTCCACGCCGAATTTTTCCAGCACGCCTTCGCGCGCCAGGTCCAGCGCACAGTTCAGCGCCGTCTGTCCGCCCATGGTTGGCAGCAGTGCATCGGGGCGTTCCTTTTCGATGATACTCGCCACCGTCTGCCAGGTGATCGGTTCGATATAGGTCGCGTCGGCACTGTTCGGATCGGTCATGATGGTGGCCGGGTTCGAATTCACCAGGATCACCCGGAAACCTTCTTCCTTGAGCGCCTTGCAGGCCTGTGCACCCGAGTAGTCGAACTCGCAGGCCTGGCCGATAACGATCGGGCCGGCGCCTATGATCAGGATGCTTTTGAGGTCAGTTCTTTTTGGCATGGGCCTTTTTCTTCTGTTGACTGCTGCCAGTCGACTCGATCAGTTCAATAAAGTGGTCAAACAACGGCGCCACATCGTGCGGGCCCGGGCTGGCTTCCGGGTGCCCCTGGAAACTGAAGGCCGGTTTGTCGGTGCGGTGCACGCCCTGCAGGGAGCCGTCGAACAGCGAGCGGTGCGTGGCGCGCAGGGTGTCGGGCAGATTCTGTTCGTCCACGGCAAATCCGTGGTTCTGGCTGGTAATCATGACTTCACCGGAATCCAGGTCCTGGACCGGGTGATTGGCGCCGTGATGACCGAATTTCATCTTCACGGTCTGCGCACCGCTGGCCAGCGACAACAGCTGGTGACCGAGGCAGATACCGAACACCGGCACACCGGTTGCGACGATTTCCCGGATAGCCTCGATGGCGTAATCGCACGGCTCCGGGTCACCCGGGCCGTTGGACAGGAACACGCCGTCGGGATGGAGTTTCATGATTTCCGCAGCCGGTGTCTGCGCCGGCACCACCGTCAGGCGGCAACCGCGGTCCACCAGCATGCGCAGGATGTTGCGCTTGACGCCGTAGTCGCAGGCCACCACGTGGTAAGGCAGCTTTTCCTCGATGGGGTGCGGCGCGCCCGGCATCCCGCCGTCCAGCGTCCAGCTGCCCTGCGCCCATTCATAAGGTGTCCCGGTGGTGACCTCCCTGGCGAGATCCATGCCCTTCAGCCCCGGGAAGGCCCGCGCCGCCTCGATGGCCGCATTTTCGTCAATCTGCTCGCCGGCCACCAGGCAACCGCCCTGGGCGCCCTGCTCGCGCAGGATGCGCGTCAGGCGGCGGGTATCGATATCGGCGATCGCGACCACGCCCTGCTCGTCCAGGTACCGGTCGAGCGGCTTTTCGCTGCGGAAACTGCTGGGCCGTAGCGGCAGATCGCGGATGATCAGCCCGGCACACTGGATTTTATCGGATTCCTCGTCGTCTTCATTGACCCCCGTATTGCCGATATGAGGATAGGTCAGGGTGACCAGCTGACGCGCATAGGAAGGATCCGTGAGGATCTCCTGGTAGCCCGTCATCGCGGTATTGAAGACAACTTCACCCACACTCTGGCCAGCCGAACCGATCGACCGGCCCCAAAACAGGCTGCCGTCCTGCAAGGCCAACAAGGCCAATGTACTCAAGGGAACCTCCGCCGCCGAATAGTGATTTCAAACCCTGACACTGTCAGGCAGCTTCGCGCCGGAAAGATGGCGCCGGAAGCGGCAAGATTGTAAACGATGAACTGCCCGCTGCCAAGATGGATGGCAGGTATCCCGCGGCAGGACGAAAGATGGATTATTCAAACCTTCCCTGACGATCCCGCAGATTAAGTCAGGTCACGCCAGGCCGGGTTCGCAAGGTAACGATATTCCGGTCCGCGCTGCGCCGATAGGACAATTCATCCATCAACTCGCGCGTCAGGTGGATACCCAGCCCGCCCGGCTTGCGCTCAGAGAGCGCCCGTTGCACGTCCGGCCGGGACGCCTGTAACGGGTTGAAGGGCACACCGTCGTCAGACAGCGTAATGACGAGATCCCCGCGCCGCAGTTTCAGCCCCACTTCGATGGCGCCTACCGGGCTGTCCGGCCAGCCGTAGGCCATCACATTGGCCAGCAGTTCATCGAGCACCAGCTTGACCTTGCGGCGTACCGGGTCATCGAGGGCGTGGGTATCCGCAAACGTCTCGAACCAGGCGATGACGGCATCGCTCGCCTGCAGGCCGTGCCAGGTTTTGCTCACCGTCACCGGCCGACTGCCCGGCAGCCGCTCACCCTGGAAGCGGAAAGCCAGCACCGTGATATCGTCCGCCTGTTCGGCAGCGCCTTCAAAAGCGTGCACGCTGGCAATGACCTCGTCCACCAGCGGCGCGGAACCCGGCCGCGCGGCGTGCGGCAGCAGATCGAGCAGTCGCGCCTCGGAGAACAGTTCGCCGCCTGCACCGGTAGCTTCAGTTACACCGTCGGTAAACAGCAGCAGCGTGGCACCGGGTTCCAGAACACGCGTATCTTCCCGGTAGGCAACCCCTTCCATGGCGCCCGCCACCGGGCCGTGGCGCGCGTCCAGGCGCAGCGTGTC
>JBHHXO010000072.1:0-13893 GCA_046757125.1 Thiogranum sp. | reverse complement strand
CACCGCGCCCTGGAATGGGCGCAATTTCGCAAGGGACGCCCGCAACAGATTCTGCCCAGGGAGGGACAGGATGGACCGGAAAGCAACGGGAGACCACGCTGAGACCCTGGCATGCCGCCACCTGGTCCGTCATGGACTGACACTGCTGACCCGCAATTTTCGCTGCCGCCGGGGCGAAATCGACCTGGTCATGCGTGATGGCGACAGCCTGGTCTTTGTTGAGGTACGATACCGGCGGCAAGCCGGTTTCGGCCGCGCAGCGGAAACGGTTTCCCGCACCAAGCAGAACCGGATCATTCACTGCGCACGCTGTTACATGACTGCGCATCAAAGCTGGAACATGGCGGCACGTTTTGATGTCGTAGCGATCGAAGGCAGGCTGGATGATTTTACCGTCGAGTGGATTGCGGACGCATTTCAACCGGACGGCTGATCAGAACCAGGCTCCCGGGCACTTACTGAACTGGAGATTCTTGATTATGGCAACACGCTGGATTGTTTCAGGCACCCTGTTGTTTTCCGCCCTGTTACTGAACGGTTGCGTCCCGGTAGTCGTGGTGGGCGGCGCCGCTGCAACTGCGGCCGTGGTTCACGACCGGCGCACCACGGGATCCATCGTCGAGGACGAGGCAATCGAACTGCGCGTCATCAACGCCCTGAGCAAGGACAAGGAACTCAGCAAACAATCGCATATCAACGTCACCAGCTACAATTACATGGTTCTGCTGAGCGGCGAAACGCCCAGCGAGGCATTCCGCACCCGCGCCGGCGAAATCGCCCGCGCACAGAAGCAGGTCCGGCGCGTACACAATGAACTGGTTATCGCCGCACCCAGCTCCATGATGACCCGCAGCAGTGATGCACTGATAACCACCAAGGTAAAATCAGCCCTGTTCAAGGTAAAATACAGCGGTTTCGATCCCAGCCGGGTCAAGGTTGTCACCGAGAACGGAACGGTCTACCTGATGGGCCTGCTGCACCGCAAAGAGGCCGAAGAAGTCACCGAACAGGCCCGCCGGATCAGCGGTGTACAGCGCATCGTCACGCTCTACCAGTATCTGGACTAGGCTCGCCGCAGTTCCGGCAGGTGCACATTGCAAGCTGAGTTCATCCACCACCTCGGGACGCTGCTTGCCGCGCATCAACTGCTCACAGATCCTGCCGACTGCCGCACCTACGGCTACGACAACAGCACCCTGCAGGGCATGCCGCTGGCCGTGGCACTGCCCGAAGACCACCAGCAGGTCGTGGCTATCGTAAATGCCTGCAGAAGCCACGGGGTTGCGCTGATCGCGCGGGGTCAGGGCACCGGCACGACAGGCGCGACAGTCCCGCGCAACGACCACTCCCTGATCCTTTCCATGCAGCACATGAACAGGATCATTGAACTCGACCGCGACAACCGGCTGATGGTGGTGGAACCGGGGACAAGCAACAAAGCCGTGCAGGATGCCGCCGCTGCGGAGGGCTTCTTCTGGCCACCCGACCCTACCAGCGCCGCCGTATGCACCGTGGGCGGCAACCTGGCGTATAACTCCGCAGGTCCGCGCGCCGTCAAGTACGGAACACCCCGGGAAAACACACTGGCCCTGAAAGTGGTAAGCGGCGCGGGAAAAACACTGCACACCGGCACCAGGACCACCAAGGGTGTGGTTGGCTACGACCTGACCCGTTTGCTGATCGGCTCGGAAGGGACACTGGCTATCATTACCGAGGCCACGTTGAAACTGACACCCCTGCAACCTGCAAAGCGTACCCTGAGAGCCATATACAGGGACGTGCACAGTGCCGCGCGCGCGGTTTCCGGCATCATGTCACAGGCGGTCATTCCGTGCGCACTGGAATTCATGGACGGCAACGCCATCGCCATGGTTCGCGATACGCAACCCGGGCTGCCTGAAAACGCCGGGGCATTATTGATGATCGAAGTCGACGGCATCGACTCGCAACTGGACGACATGGTGGCCCGGCTGATAGATGCCGCTTCGGTAACCGGCCTGCTGGATATCCGCCAGGCCCGTTCACTGCAGGAGGTGACAGCGCTGTGGGAAACCCGCAAGGCGCTCTCCCCCGCGCTACGTCGCGTGGCGCCGAAAAAAATCAACGAGGACGTCGTCGTGCCGGTTTCGCGTATACCGGAACTGGTTGAACAGCTGACGACACTGTCCGCCAGACACCGTATCAAGATCATAAATTTCGGCCACGCCGGCAACGGCAACCTGCACGTAAACCTGCTCTACGACCCTGACGACCCGGCACAGCAACAGCGCGCCGAAGCCTGCCTGGAAGACGTATTCAGCGCCGTGCTGGAAATGGACGGCACCATTTCAGGTGAACACGGTATCGGCCTGGTAAAACGTGACTGGGTGGCGAGGGAGCTGGACCGGTACAGCCTGGAGCTGATGCACGCCATCAAGCGGCAGTTTGATCCGGACGGCATTCTGAATCCGGGCAAAACCCTGCCCCCGTAGCCGGCCGCCCTTACAAAACGCGGGGTTTGGTCCGGGGGAATATCGGGTTTATTTGTTTTTGAACCGCCAGGACACACAGCCCCCGGAACTCAATCCAGGGACGAACACCAGCCAGGGGTCTTCTGCAAACCTTCCGCAAGTTGCAACCCGGGCTGCCAGTCCAGCACCTGCTGGATGGCCTCGTTGTCACAAACCCAGTCCGGGTGACGTAACTCGCGCAGTTTTTCCGGTGTCAGCATGGGCGCATAACCCAGCCAGCGCGCCAGCCAGCGGTTGGCCCACGCGGGAACAGACAACATAAACGAGGGAATGGATACGGCGCGTACCGGGCGCCGGCACAACCCGGATACAATGGCTGTTACGTCTTCCCAGTTGTAACCACCCTGCCTGCCGTCGTGCAGGCTGTAGACGCCGTTTACAACCGCTTCGCACTGCAGCCAGCGGACAACCAGGCGGGCGATATCCTCGACATGAATCATGGAGAAGCGCGCGTCTTTTTCACCAAAGACCGGCGCTATCCCCCTTGCCATCAACCGGAACAGGGGCAGCATTTCACGATCGCCGGGACCGTATACAGCGGGCGGGCGCAGCGCGATCCAGTTCAGCGCAGCAGCCTGCTGCTCCAGCACCTGCTCTCCCGCGTACTTGCTCGCCGCATAGAAAGACAGGGCGGGTTCACGCGCAGCAAGCGATGAAAGACACAACAGGCGCGCAGGGGACGTATGAGACAACATTAGCTCAACAAGATTACGCACCCCGTCGACGTTCACATGATCGAATGCCCGCGCATCGACACCGCGCACCACGCCTGCACAATGCACCACGGCAACAGCATTACTGCACAGCCTGTCCAGGGCCTCACGGTTATCCAGATCACCCGTCACCCGTTCATCGATAAATCCCTCGAGCGCATGAGCGCGCGCACCGGAGCGTACCAGCGCGCGCACCTGCCATCCCGTAGCGTGCAACAGGCGGCAGATCGCCTGTCCGATGAACCCGGTGGCACCGGTTACGGCTACCCATTCAGACATTGCTAATCACCTTCACGGAGGCAAAAAATAACCGGCCGAAGCCGGTTATTTTGGTAGCAGTTGCACGCCTAGCCCCGCTTGAGCTCCAGCGGATCGCTCATTTCCCGGCTCAGCGCATTCATATCGTGCGAGTCGATAAAGTTCTGGCGTGCCTTGGAACGTGACAACTTGCCGGATGAAGTACGCGGCAGCGTATGCAACGGTACCAGCTCGACCAGTACGTCTATACCCAGTTCCAGGTGAACCAGACGGTTCAGCCGGTCTATCAGGCTGGCGCGCGCCGCCACGTCGGTCTCGCGACACTGGACCACCAGCACGCATATCTCGTCCTCTTCCGGACTGGGAACCGAGAAAGCCAGCGCATCGCCCATACGTACTTCGGGCTGGTGCTCGGCGAGGTATTCCAGGTCCTGGGGCCAGATGTTGCGACCATTGATAATAATCAGGTCTTTCTTGCGCCCGGTAATGATCAGGCTGCCATCGACCTGGTAACCCACGTCACCGGTATTCAGCCAGCCGTCTTCAGACAGCGTGCGGGCCGTTTCTTCCGGCTCATTGAAATAACCGGACATAACGCTGTCGCCGCGCACGAAAATGCTGCCGCTGTGACGGTCGGACAATACTTCGCCCGCCTCATTGCGGATTTCCACTTCGTAGCCGGGCAACGGCTTGCCGCATTCCACGAAACACCGTGCCCTGCCCGGATTTTCGAGATTCGCGATCGGCAGCGCTTCCTGGTGATCGGAGTGGTGATCACCGTCAACGCAATCCGTGGAGTGCCCTTCAAACAGGGGCGAAAAGCTGATCGCCAGCGAACACTCGGCCATGCCGTAGCAGGCCAGGAATGCTTTTTCATTGAACCCGGCCGGCGCAAGTGCCCTGGCAAAACGGGTCAGGGTTTCGGAGCGGATCATTTCCGCACCGACACCGGCAACACGCCAGTTGCTCAGGTCATACTTGCCGGCTTCGTCGAGACGCAGGCGCCGCGTGCACAATTCGAAACCAAAAGGCGGACTGAATGAAATCGTCGCCTTGGTCTTGGTCATCAGACGCAGCCATTGACGCGGGCGCATGGCGAATTCGCGCGTATCCAGGTAGTCGACGGAAACCTGGGCAGCCACCGGCACCAGCACCAGACCGACCAGCCCCATGTCATGGTAGAACGGCAGCCAGGAAAAACAGCGGTCACCACGACCCATTTTGACACCGTGACGGATAATGCCCGCCAGGTTGCTCATAACGGCTTTCTGCCTGATGACAACACCACGCGGGAAACGGGTACTGCCGGAGGTGTACTGGATGTAGGCGATATCGTCAGGCGTTATGGTCGGCAGTTCGATGCCCGCTTCCGGAAGCGCATCGAAAACACCGGGATCACCGATCAGGCGCAGATCAAGACCTTCGCCGGCCTCTTCAAGGAACGAAGCGTAACCGCTGGGCGCCATGGCCATCGCCGCCTTGCTGGATTCCAGCAGGCCGCGCAGCTGGGTCACGTAGACCGTATGCCCGCCCAGGTTCACGGAAGCCGGCAGGGAGACAGGGATCAGTCCGGCATACTGGCAGGCAAAAAAGAAACGCAGGAAATCAGGGTTGGTCTCTGCTACCAGCGCAACGCGATCGCCCTTCTTCAGACCGGCGGCAAGCAGCTTGCGCGCAAGCATACGCGATGCTTCACGCAATTCCGCGTAGGGAAGCGTCGCGTAAAGCTCACCTCTGCCGGTATAGAAATTCGCACCGGTTTCGCCCAGTGCCGAGTAATCCAGGGCTTCAGGGAGTGTGGCGAAATCAGCGGCGCGAAATGGCAGATTGTGTACAGTTGGTGTCGATACTGTGCCCAAAAGACTTAATCCCTAATTGAGGTTCGCTATGTCAGGTCCCCGTCCAGAGACAGAAACACCCCAAAAAAAGTTCACTTAGCTATCGCAGTGCAGGAACACCTGTATACCACGCACCCCGAAATATCGCTGATGTGCATGGAAACCGTCGGTTAACGAAGAAACGTTGTATTTTCCCAACTAACTTCGCGTTGTTCTGCCGCCCTACGTTACGGATGTGCATTATTCATACAATAGGGTAAAAATACAATAGTTTTTTCATAATATTTTCACCCCCCGCACACTACTTGTGGAATAAATATCGCAATTGTCGTTATTTTACTACATGGCTGTTTCCGTCCTGGAGGGAGCCGGGCCGTGCGAACAAAGCGATGTTCCGCCATGCCGGAAAGCAAAATGCGGGCCACTGATTTCGAGGGGCTCTCAAACAGGCTGCCCGGTTACCGGAGCCGTGATCATCTGCCCCCGGTTTTTTAGTCGCCGGCGCCATTCTGGCGGCCGGCAAACCAGCCGGGTATGATCAGCGCCCCGCAACGGCTGAATTCAGGGCAAAGCACAGGCAAATGCCGCACGACAAGGACGAACTGACGGTTTGCGTAGTGGAAAACCGCGCACAGATGAGTACATTCATCCGCCTGCCGGAGCGGCTGTACCGCGATGACCCTAACTGGGTAAGCCCACTATTATTCGAACAAAAAGAACGCTTTAGCGAAAAGAATCCGTTTTTTCAACACGCCCGCTGGCGCGCCTGGATTGCCTGGCGGGGCGACCGGCCGGTGGGGCGTATCAGCGCCCAGATCGATGAACTCCACCTGCAGAAATTCCAGGACCGAACCGGTCATTTCGGCTGCCTGGAGGCGGAAGACGACCCGCAGGTGTTCGAAATTCTGTTCCGGAACGCCGAAAACTGGCTCAGGGCCGAGGGCATGCAGCGCATTACCGGGCCCTTCAACCTGTCCATCAACGAAGAATGCGGCCTGCAAATCGACGGTTTTGACACACCGCCACGCATCATGATGGTGCACGGCCGCCCTTTTTATGCGCAGGCCGTGGAGGCAATCGGTTACCGGAAGGCAGTCGATCTGATCGCCTACCGCCAGCCCCCGGACTTCGTTGTCCCCAAAGTCATGCAGCGCCTGGTCAGCCGGGTCACAGAGCGGGTCCATATCCGGCCGTTGAATCGCAAAAACCTTGAAAACGAACTGGAGCTGCTGCGCGACATTTTCAACGATGCATGGTCGGAAAACTGGGGCATGGTGCCTATTACCGCGGCGGAATTCGCAGAGGTCGGCAAGGCCATGACCCTGTTGATCGACGATGATTTCGTACAGATCGCCGAAGTCGACGGCGAAGCGGCCGCCATGATTGTCTGCCTGCCGAACATCAACGAAGCCATCCAGGACCTGCACGGCAGATTGCTGCCCTTCGGCTGGCTGAAACTGCTGTGGCGCCTCAAGGTACGCTACCCGAAAACCGCCCGCATACCCCTGATGGGAGTGCGCAAAAAATATCATCACACGCTGTTCGGCCCGGCGCTTTCCTTCATGATTACCGACACCCTGCGTTACCCGGTGCTGGCGCGCGGTATCCGGGAAATGGAAATGTCGTGGATCCTGGAACACAATAGCGGCATGCGCAACATTATCGAGTCGCTGGGTGGACAGGCCTGCCAGACGTTTCGCCTGTATGAAAAAACGCTGTAACCGGCATCAGCCATGACTGCCGAACGCTTTACCTCCATCGTCCTGGCCGCCGACCGCAATGCCCACGACCCCTTGCTGGAAGCCTCCGGCGTCTGCTGCAAGGCCTTACTGGAAATCAGTGGCACCCCGATGCTGCAACGTGTCGTTAGCGCACTGCTGGCCAGCCGGCAGGTCGGGCCAATCCTGCTTTCCGGCCCGGCCCGCGAGCACCTCGCCAGCAGCGAATGCCTGCGGCATGCGCTTGATAACGCGCAGATCGACTGGAAAGCCCCGGCCGACAGCCCGAGCAACAGTGCCTGGCAGGCGATGCAGAGCCTCGCCGACACCACCCCGGTACTGGTCACCACGGCGGATCACCCGCTGCTGACCGCGGCTATTGTCGATTATTTCCTGGATGGCGCCGTGCAGAGCGGCGCTGATCTCGCCGTAGGCGTTGTCGGTTTTCCCTCGATACAGGATAAATTCCCAAAAGCGAAAAAAACGGTTACCCGTTTCAGGGACGGTGATTTCTGTGGCTGCAACCTTTTTGCTTTTCTGACCCCGGAGGCACGGCGCGTGGCGGCAGCGTGGCGCAAGGTCGAGCAACAACGCAAGAACCCGCTGCGGATCATCAGCCAGCTCGGCTGGTGGTCGGTAATAAGCTACCTGCTGGGCCAACTGACGCTGGACCAGGCGCTGGCAAGACTGTCCGCGCGACTACTTGTCGATATCCGGCCGATACACCTCCCCTTCCCGGAGGCCGCCATCGACGTGGATTCCATCGCCGATCAGGAGCTGGTGGAAGAGATCACCGGCACCGACAGCTGATGCTCGTGCTGCAATGCGAAGTCGTCACTGTCCACCCGGTAACCACGTACGCTGACCTGAACTGACCAGTGATCACCCTCGCGGGCCACCCTGTACAGGTAGTACTGCGCGCGCCGTCCGGGCTTGTGACCGATCGCCGACGCAGAGGGAATACCGAACACGGGGATGGTCAGCTCACCCCGGGGGATCCCGGACTCGATAGTGTGATGACTGTGTCCGTGCAGCACCAGTTCGGCGCCGTCACGCCCCAGAATATCGCACAGATCCCTGCCGTCGGTCAGCCGCTTGCGCCATTTTTCATCCTCCACCCGCGGCGGATGATGCAACAGCACGACCCGGAACAGGCCCTGCGCACCGGTTTGGCGCAGCATGCGCGACAGGCGCCGGCGCTGTTCCGAACCCAGCGAACCGGTCGCAAAAAACGGTGCCGACGCCGTGGCGCTGGACAGGCCGATCAGGGCGACACCGTTACGTACCCGCAGACTGGGAAATACCGGCTGCCGCACAGGCGCGCCGCTGTCGTCCGACACCATGTAAGGCTCCCATTGCGCAAAGGTGCTGGACCAGGGCATGCGTATGTAGGCGTCGTGATTTCCCGGAACAACCGTCACCCGCTCGGCACTGCCCAGACGCTCCAGCCACGCGCGCGCCTGCGCGAACTCGGCCGGCAGACCGATGTGGGTCAAATCCCCCGTTACGACAATATGGTCGGGATGCATTTGCACCAGATCGCGCAACAGGGCATCGAGCACTTCGCTGCGATGTTCAGCACGCCGCTTGTGCAGCCAGGACAGATAGCCCAGTACCCGCTTGTTCATCAACTGTTGCCAGCGCACCCCCTGCAGCGTCGTCAGGTGCGGATCTGACAAGTGCGCAAAACACAGGCCGGCCGAGCCCGGAACCTTCATGTCACCCATAGTTTCCTTTAACGAATTTGTTGATTGATCCACATTCACTTAGGATACCGCCCGAGGATCCCGGAAAGAGCCTGCGCCAGTCCCTTGAATTCAAGTCACCCCGCCAATAGTCCCCCGCGTATCGGCCTGATCACGAATCCACACAGCCGGCGCAACCGTGCGCACCCCGGCGCGGTACAGGCCATTGTCGCAAATCATCCGAACATCCACCATCAGGTCACCCCGGACCGGGATGCCGTCCCGCGCGCACTCCGGGATTTCGCGCAGCAGGGTGTGAATGTACTGGCCATCAACGGCGGTGACGGCACCACTTCACAGGTCTTCACCGAACTGTTCAACGGCAACCCGTTCCCGCGCCTGCCGTCTGTTATCCTGCTGCCGGGCGGAACCACCAACATGAACGTGGGTGATGTCGGGATACGCGGCAGCCTGCAAAACGCCGTGCGGCGCATGGCGGACTGGGCCGGCACAGGCAAGGGACACGTCCAGCGTCTCAACCGGGTCATACTGCGTATCGAGGGTTCAGTCGACGGAAATACCGTTTACGGCATGTCGTTTGGTGCCGGCACGGTAATTCGCGGCATAGAATACTGCCACAGCAACGTCCACACCATGGGCATCAAGAATGAGCTCGGACCGGGACTGACGACATTGCGCACCATCTGGGGCATGGCGCGCAAGGAACCCTGCTTTTCCGACCCCATTCCGATACGCATTGAACTCGACGATATACCGGACCCGCAGGTCCGGGAGGTGGTACTGATCACCATAAACTCGCTGCAACGACTGTTTCTCGGCATAAAACCTCACTGGGGCAAGGAAGATGCCCCGCTATACTGCACCTGGGTGCAAAAACCGGCGCGCCGGGTATTCCGCGCCTTTTTTGCCGTGCTGCGCGGCAAACCCAATCGTCACGTTAACGAGGAAAACGGTTATTTCAGTCATAACGCACAGAAAATCCGGCTCTGGCTGGACGGTTCCTTTGCACTCGACGGCGAGATATACCAGGCCGCTGCCGCACAGGACCCGGTCACGGTCAGCAACGGCGGCGACGTCGAATTCATGCGCATAGGGTAAGGTGAACAAACACAGCGCACAGAAGGAGCTGGTTACAGGACTGGCCAGGCTCACGCCGTCACCTGAACATCCGGCACTGCACCACCTTGTCGCGTCGCTGCAACACAGACACGGCGCCTGTGTTGCATCCATCCTGTTTTACGGTTCCTGCCTGCGCAGCGGCGATCCCTACGAAGGCCTGGTCGATCTGTACCTGATCGTCGACAACTACCGCTGCGCCAATTCCGGCCGGCTCAAGGCGCTATGGAACCGGCTGCTGCCACCCAATGTTTTCTATGCGGAATTCCCCCACGAAGCACGGACGGTGCGCTGCAAATACGCCATCCTGTCACTCGCCGACCTGGAAAAAGGAAGCTCGCCGCGCTGGTTCCACTCCTATCTCTGGGGACGCTTCAGCCAGCCCACGGCGATTGCCTGGTGTCGCGACGAGGCCGCCAGGCGGGCAGTGGAAAACAGCCTGGCCCGGTCGGTCATCACTTTCCTGAACCGGGTGTTACCCGCCCTGCCACCGCGGGGTGACGTGCAGTCGCTGTGGAGCGACGGGCTGCGACTGAGTTACGGCGCCGAGCTGCGGGTTGAATCACCGGCGCGTTCGCGCGAACTGTTTGCAGCCAATAAAACCTATTACCGGGAGGTCACCCGACTGTCTGCAAGCCTGCTGAACTATCCACTGAATGTCTCTGCTACGGCAACGGACTACCTGACACAAATCCCGTCCAGCCGCCGCCGCATCAGCCGGGTCGGATGGAAAGTCCGCACCCTGCAGGGCAAACTCCTCTCCCTTGCTCGCCTGACCAAGGCCCTGTTCACCTTTGACGGCGGCCTGGACTATATGGCCTGGAAGCTGGAGCGCCATTCGGGGGTGCATATCGACATTCCGGAGCGGGTACGCCGTTACCCGCTCATATTTGTCTGGGGTCTGGTCCTGGACCTGTACCGGCGCGGCGTGTTTCGCTAACCGACCGATGGCAGGCTCACCCCGTATCTGGCTGGTGCTTGGCGACAAGCTGGGCGACAACGCCCAGGTAAAGGTGGTTGCCGACAGCCTCGGCCTGCCCTGTGAAACAAAACACCTTGTGCCAAGGGAAAAATACCGGCTTGGCAAACCGCGCTTCAGGGTCTCGCTGGAGCACCTGGACCTGGACGAATCAGACTCGCTGGCGGCACCCTGGCCGGACCTGGTAATCACCGCCGGGCGCAGGCACGCCATGGCCGCGCTGTGGATAAAGGAACGATCGCCGGCAACCCGGCTCGTCCTGCTGGGCAGACCACGGCGCTGGATCCAGAAATTTGACCTGGTTATCGTGCCGCCCCAGTACAGCGTGCCAGGCGTACCGAACGTGATGCAACTGACCCTGCCCCTGCTGCGCGTCGACCGGCACGCCGTAAGCGCGGCGACAGCAAAACACAGGGGCGAATTCGCTGCTCTCGCGCGACCGGTTATTGCCGTACTGGTGGGAGGACCGACCCAACCGTTTCGCTTTGACACACGGGTCGCAATGCAACTGGCAGACTACTGCAAGCGGCTGCAGCGGGAACTCGGCGGCAGCCTGTATATCTCCACCAGCCGGCGGACGCCCGAAGCTGTCTGCACAACGTTGCAACAACAGCTGCCCGGGCAGGCGGTGCTGCATACGTGGACAAGCGACGATCGAAACAACCCCTACCTGGCGCTATTGGGTAGCGCAGACTATTTCGTGGTGACCGGGGACAGCGTTTCCATGCTGATCGAGGTTGCCGATTGCGGCAAGCCGCTGGCTATTTTCCCGTTGCCGTACATCCGGACCAGCCGGCTCTGGCAGCGCCTTGCCCGCCGCCTGCACACGAAGCGGCACAACGGGCTGCTCAACCGGGTCCTGGGCGTGGCCGGCAGGCTGTTATATCGAAGCGGGCTGGCAGGCTATACGCGGGACCTGACACGGATCCATGCCGGTCTTGTAACGGGTGGCCACGCCATCATGGCAGGCGAACCTTTCAGACAACCGACTGCATCCCTGCCCGACGCGCGGGAAGCGGTACGCCGGCGCATCATGCCGCTGCTGCGCAACCCCGATTGATCTATCGGCCTGCGTTACAGGCCCGCATCTTCGTACCATGCCTGGAACATCAGGATGCTCCACACCAGGTTCTTGTGATTACGCCAGCCGGATTGATGCTGCTGCCAGAGACGCTGTACCGCACGGTTGTCGAGCAACCCCTGCTGCTCGATGCGGGCCGGCGCCAGAAGCGTTTCCGCCCAGTCCCGCAACGGGCCGCGCAACCATTCCCCGACCGGCACGTTGAAGCCTGCCTTCGGGCGATCGGTCAGCTCCCTCGGCACGTAACGCGCCAGCAATTCACGCACCACCCGCTTGCCGCCGTCCGGTCCGAAGCGCAGCGGCATGGGCAGGCTCCAGGCAAACTCCACGATACGGTGATCGAGCAGCGGACAACGAACTTCCAGGCTCACACCCATGCTGGCACGATCCACCTTGACCAGGATGTCGTCGCTCATGAAGCCCATGAGGTCCATGTACATCATGGACTGCAGTGGCTCGCGCAGCTGCGGCCATTGCGAGCTGTCGTTCAGCACAGTCCGTAACGGCCGTGCTCCGGGCACGAAACGGCTGCAGGAATCGTCGTGAACGGACATGCGCGCGAACATGTCCACCGGGTCCGTCGCCTGCCAGCGATCCATCTTGCATTGCAGCTTTGCCAACGCACGGCCTGCCTTCGCAGGCCAGCCGCGATCACTGGTGGATATCCTTTCCAGCACACCCCATCCCCTGTCCAGCAGCAATCTGCCGGCCCGGTAGCCGAAGCGCCGTGCCGGTGGGGAAATTTTCTGCAGTTTCTTCCAGTTTCTCAGCGCCGACGGGTAACGATTGTAGCCGCCAAAGAGTTCGTCCCCGCCATCGCCGCTCAGGGCCACGGTGACGTCGTTACGGGCAAGACGGGAAACCAGGAAAGTAGGAATCTGCGACGCGTCAGCGAACGGCTCGTCATACAGCTTCGGCAGATCAGGGATAACCTGCATGGCTTCCTGTGACGTAACGTAGAGCTCCGTGTGATCGGTCCCGAGGTGCCCGGCAATGGCCCTGGCGTGGGTTGCCTCGTTGTACTTTTCCTCGTGGAAACCGATGGAAAAGGTTTTTACCGGTGCGGCGCTGACAGATTGCATCATTGCCACAATCGCTGTCGAATCGAAGCCGCCGGACAACATGGCGCCGAGACTGACGTCGGCGATCATCCGTTCCGCCGTTGCGTCCCTGAGCAGCGCCTGCAGTGCATCGGTTGCATCTGCCAGCGACCCGGCGAACGGCTCGCGCTCGCCACGTTCGGCCACCTCGCGTGCAGACCAGTAGACTTCCGGCTGTGCGGTATCCCTGTTGCTGTCCGGCGCTATGACCACGAAACAACCCGGCGGCAACTTCCTTACCTGCCTGAAAATCGAATAGGGCGACGGAATCCACGAGTACTGGATAAAGGTCCCCAACGCGTCACGATCGATCTCCGGGCGGCAGGCGGGATGCCGGCGCAAGGCCTTCAGCTCTGAACCGAACAGGAGCGTATTACCGAACCACCCGTAGTACAGCGGCTTTTTTCCGACCCGGTCGCGCACCAGTGTCAGCGTCCGCGTCTCCCTGTCCCACAGGCCGAATGCGAACATTCCCTGCATTCTGGGCAGCGCCTTGTCTAGCCCCCACTCCTGTATCGCAGCCAGTATGACCTCGGTATCCGAATGGCCGCGGAAACGGTGTCCCGCGGCCTGGAGTTCGGCGCTCAACGGCCTGAAGTTGTATATCTCCCCGTTGAAGGTGATAACGAACCGGCCACAGGCGGATTCCATCGGCTGGTGACCCGCGGGCGACAGGTCCTGGATCGCCAGGCGTCGGTGACCGAGAGCGATCCCGGCAGTTTCATCCACCCAGACACCGGACCCGTCCGGACCGCGGTGCTCCAGCTCGTCCGTCATGGCTGTCACCGTGGCGTTCAAACTCTCGCGGCTCTGCCCGCGCTGAATAAAGCCACTAATACCGCACATATAGAACCATTCTTTAACTATGCCCGTG
>JBHHXO010000071.1:0-14042 GCA_046757125.1 Thiogranum sp. | reverse complement strand
TGTCCTGCAACGGCTCGACGAGCGCTTCGCGTCAGCAATGCTGGTCGGGCACAACCCGGACATGAGTGGCCTGGTGAACCTGTTGTGCGGAGCGGTGATAGACGCTATGCCGACCTGTGCAATCGCCGTGATCAGGCTGAATACTGAATACTGGCTGGAAGCCGGCGCCACTACCGGCGAACTGGTGGATTATGATTTCCCCAAAAAGCCCCGCACCTGAAGTTATGTCAATAACTATTGCCGGAAACGGCTGCAATCCGTAGCGCATGTCAGGGAATTCCGCCGTCGGCATCGTGTTAAACTGCCAAAACTTTTTCCAAAGGGCAGGCAATAATGACCAGTAAATCCTTTCATCCGCCGGTACGTACCCTCATGGGGCCGGGTCCGTCCGACGTCGATCCGCGCATCCTGGAAGCCATGTCGCGCCCCACTATCGGGCACCTGGACCCTGCGTTTACAGGCATGATGGACAATATGAAAGGCCTGCTGCGTTACGCCTTTCAGACCGAACACGAACTGACCATGCCGGTTTCCGCGCCGGGCTCGGCCGGTATGGAGACCTGCTTCGTCAACCTGATCGAGGCGGGTGACAAGGTGGTGGTATGCCAGAACGGCGTGTTCGGCGGCCGCATGAAAGAGAATGTCGAGCGCTGTGGCGCGACGCCCGTCATGGTCGAGGACGAGTGGGGCAAGGCGGTCGACAGTAACAAGGTCGAGGAGGCACTGAAAGCCAATCCGGATGCAAAGGTGGTGGCTTTCGTGCACGCCGAAACGTCCACCGGTGCCATGTCAGACGCCGGAACACTGGCTGAAATCGCCCACGCCCACGACTGCCTGATCATTGCAGACTGTGTCACCTCGCTGGGTGGCTCCCCGCTGAAGGTGTCGGAGTGGGAACTGGACGCTGTGTACTCAGGCAGCCAGAAGTGTCTTTCCTGTACGCCGGGCCTGTCGCCCGTTACTTTCAGCGAGCGCGCTGTTGAAGTGATCAAGGGGCGTAAAAGCAAGGTGCAAAGCTGGTTCCTGGACCTGAACCTCGTGCTGGGGTACTGGGGTGGCGGAGGCAAGCGCGCCTACCACCATACGGCGCCGGTCAATGCCTTGTACGGTCTGCACGAAGCACTGGTGCTGCTTGAAGATGAAGGTATCGAAAATGCCTGGCAGCGGCACAGCCGTAATCACATGGCGCTGCGAGCCGGTATCGAGGCAATGGGCCTGTCCTTTGTGGTCGATGAGGCGGACCGGTTGCCGCAGCTGAATTCGGTGACTATTCCGGAAGGCGTAGATGATGCCGCAGTGCGAGCCCGCCTGTTGAACGAATACAGCCTGGAAATAGGGGCGGGCCTGGGTCCGATGGCCGGCAGGATATGGCGTATCGGTCTGATGGGATTCGCAAGCAACCAGCGCAACGTGTTGCTGTGCCTGGGTGCGCTGGATGCGGTGCTGGCGGATATGGGGGCGCCGGTTACAGCGGGTGTGGCCGTTGCGGCAGCGATGCAGGTGTACGCCCGGGACTGACGTGAAAAAACAGGTACAAAAAAGGGGGCGTCAGCCCCCTTTTTTGTAACGGATTTCAGTCTGCTGCCGTTACTCTGCGCCGCTTGTTTCTCCGGCAGTTTCATCTTTTGTCGCATCGTCCGGTTCGGTCGATGCAGCCGGTTCGGCTGTTGCGGCCGGCGCAGTGGTTGCCGGCGGGGGCGTGTTCATGACGATATTTGCGCCTTCCCTCAGTTTGGTGATGTACTGCTGCACGCGCTGTTTCTGCACGAAAGTCTGCAGCTGTGGTTTTACCTGCTCGAAGGACGGTGGCGCGGCCGTGCGCGAGTCATCCAGAATGATGATGTGCCAGCCGAACTGGGTCTTTACCGGTTCCTTGGTATAGGCGCCTTTCTCGAGTTTGGCGGCGGCTTCGGAGAACGGAGCGACCATTTGCTTGGGTGAGAACCAGCCCAGTTCGCCACCCGTCTTGCCCGATGGCCCGGTGGAGTTGGCTTTGGCGAGCTCGGAAAAGTCAGCGCCGCCGTCCAGTTCGGCAATCAGCTTTCTGGCGGTTTCTTCATCATCGACAAGGATGTGCCGCGCCTTGTACTCGTTACCCTTAGGTACACGCTCGTCGTAGAGTTTCCGGAGCTCTTCGTCGGTGATCGGGTTGGCTGACAGATACTGCTGTATGGCCGCCGAGGCCAGCACGGCACGCCTCTGTTGCTCAATCTGCAGCTGGAGCCTGGTGTCCTTGCCCAGACCTTCTTTCTCCCCGTTCTGGCGCGCCAGTTCCAGATTGATGACCTCGTTCAGAATGGCGTCGCGGTTCATGGCGGCGGGGTTGCCGGGGGCGCGTGCCTGCATCTGCTGCTGGTACAGTTCGAATACCGCCTCGGTGATCGGTGCACCGTTGACCGTGGCGAGAACCGGGCTGGTGTCATTGACAGTAGCAACTGCCGGAGTTGCGACCTGGGTGTTCTGTGAGCTCGATGGGCGCTGGTCGCAGGCGGCAAGCAGTCCGCTTAATGTCAGGGCAAGGCCGAGATAATGAAGTTTCATGGTGTCTTCCTTAATTTACGAGGTTGAAATGAATCAGGTGCCTGCTTCCCCAGGCGTGGATGCCTTGATGCTCAAGGCGTGTATTTCAGTGTGCATAATATCTTCAAGCGCTGCATAGACCAGGCGGTGGCGCTGGATCGAATTCTTGTCCGCGAAGGCATCGGCGACGATTTCGACCACGAAATGCCCGGCGCCGCCGGCGCTGGCATGGCCGGCGTGTTTCGCGCTTTCGTCCATGATGTTCAGCGTGTCGGGGGCAAACAGCCCGTTGAGGCGTTCCCGAATCATGGCTATACGTTCTGTACTCATCAGGGCAATACTCTCCTGAAAGGTTTGACGGTGACACTCGCGTAGACCCCGGCCGCGACGTAAGGGTCGGCGTCAGCCCACTCCTGTGCCGCTTGCAGCGAATCAAACTCCGCGACTATCAGACTGCCGGTAAAACCGGCGGGACCGGGGTCCTCGCAGTCGATGGCCGGGTGCGGGCCGGCCAGGATCAGGCGGCTCTCGTCGCGCAGCTGTTGCAGGCGCCTGATGTGTTCAGGGCGCGCCGCCAGCCGCTTGTCCAGCGTGTCTGCGTTATCCTGGCTGATAAAAGCGTACAGCATTCAGGACTCTTCCTCGGCTTTTTCGTGATCCTCAATGTAACGGCTGAGATAAAAGGCCTGGCCGATTACGAACGCAAAGGTAATGCCAAGCATGCCGAACAGTTTGAAGTTTACCCACGCCTCTTCCGAGTAGGTAAAGGCAACATACAGGTTGAGTATCCCGATGCCGGTGAAAAAGGTTACCCACATCCAGCTCAGGCGCAGCCACACCGGGCGCGGTGCCTGCATGGCATGACTCATCATGCGTTCCACCAGCGGCTTGTCCCCGATCCAGTGGCTGCCCATGAAAACGAACGCGAACAGCCAGTTGATGACAGTCGGTTTCCATTTGATGAATACCGGATCGTGCAGCACCAGGGTCAGCCCGCCGAATACCAGCAGCAGCCCGAGTGTGACCAGGTGCATTTTCTCGAAACGGCGGTGTTTGAACCAGAAGGCGAACGTCTGGGCTGCGGCAGCGGCCATGGCCACCGCGGTCGCCACATAGATGTCGTACATCTTGTAGGCGACAAAGAACAGCAGGATCGGGAAAAAGTCGTAGAGAAACTTCATTATTTAAAGTCTGTATGTGTCTCGTATGATTCAGTGCAGTGAGCGGTTGACGCTCCATTTCCTGTAATAGCGGTCCATTACCTCGCGCACATGCGGCGGGTAGTTTAGCAAGTCCATCTGTTCCATGCCCTGGGTAAAGAACCCGGGCGCATCTTCGGGCAGGCATTCCACCAGGACCGAAAAGGCTTCTTCCATGACGTCGGGCTGGTGGGTGCGGGTCGCCACAATCGCCCGGTTCATGTGCAATATCCGCCATGGCCGGCCCGGACTGGATTTGTCCAGATCCTGGCGGATGGTGCTTGCCGTGGCGTCGATGACATCTCCCATGGCCTGGTACAGCACCAGCAGTTCGGCAGGTTCCCGGGTCTCATTGGCAATCCGTGCCAGCGCGTCGACCACCGGGTCCAGGTGCAGCAGCTCGCCTCCGTGACCTGCAATCCAGTGTGCCATGGCAATGGTAAACAACTGCAGCGTTTCAAAAACCACTGGAAGATCAAGGTGGTTAGCCCAATGCAGGGACTGGTCGAACAGCTCCAGCGCGTATTCGCCCATTTCAGTGACATCTGCGGCACTGGCGCGGTTCCCGCCGCCTGTCGCGCCGGTCTCGTTCAGGCTGGCCTCGGTGCGCTGCATGGCATCGTACAGCCGCTGGAAAGCTTCGCCCAGCAAGGGCGGCGAGGATGCCCCGGGCCCGGACGGATCGTCCTGTATCTGCCAGGCTTCCAGCATATCCGCCAGGGGCTCGTCCAGCTGGCTGCGGAAGTTGTCGGCCGTAGGGGCGGGAAGATTCATGGGGCGCATGGTACCGGATCGCGGCAAATTGCGCAGGGGGCAGCGCGGGAGCGGGTGCTCCGGTACAATAGACCGGATGTGTTGCTACGATTTACATTCTCATTCGACCGCTTCTGACGGCACCCTGGCCCCGGGTGCCCTGCTGGAAAAAGCCAGTGCTGCGGGTGTGGATGTGCTGGCGCTGACGGACCACGATACGCTGGACGGGATTGCGGACGCGCGGCGGGCGGCCTCCGGGCTGGATCTGGCGCTCATCCCGGGGGTGGAAATTTCGGTTACCTGGAAGGCCATGACCCTGCACGTGCTCGGCCTGAATGTCGATCCCGATAACCCGGCGCTGCTGACGGGATTGCGCAAGCTGCGCGTCACGCGCGAGCAGCGTGCGCAACAGATCGCTCTCAAGCTGGCAAAGGCGGGTATATCCGGCGCGCTGGAAGGCGCCCGCCGCCAGTCCGGGGGCCGGATCCTGAGCCGCACCCACTTCGCACATTTCCTGGTCGCCAGCGGGCACGCGGCGTCGCTGCGGGACGTGTTCAGGCGCTACCTGGTCAAAGGCAAGCCGGGGCACGTGCGTGTTGAGTGGGCCTCGATGGAACGGGCGCTCGGCTGGATACGCGCTGCGGGTGGCCTGGCGGTGATCGCGCACCCGGCGCGCTATCGCCTGACGCGCAGCAAGCTCAATACCCTGGTGGGCGAGTTCCGGGAAGCCGGCGGTCTGGGGCTGGAGGTGGTATCGGGCAGCCATAACCGGGACGAAACCCTGCACATGGCAGCGGTGAGCAGGACGCATAAACTGTTTGCCTCCTGTGGTTCGGATTATCACGGCCCGGAAAAACCCTGGGTCGAACTCGGCAGGTTGCGCGGGTTTCCGGAAGGCTGCACCCCGATCTGGCAGGCGGACAACTGGCCGCTGGCGACGGCTGCGTGAGCCAGTATTTCAAAATTCATCCGGATAATCCGCAGCCACGCCTGATCCGGCACGCGGCGGATATCATCCGCGACGGCGGTATTGCCGTGTTACCCACCGACTCCAGTTATGCGCTGGCCTGCCACCTGGACGACAAGCGCGCAGTAGAACGTATCCGGCGCATACGCGAACTGGACAGGAAACATAATTTCACCCTGGTGTGCAGGGATCTTTCCGAGATTGCGCTCTATGCGCGCGTGGACAATCCGGCTTACCGGCTGTTAAAGGCGAAAACGCCCGGTGCCTATACCTTTATCCTGCGCGCAACCACCATCGTCCCGCGCAGGCTGCAACACGCGAAGCGCAAGACGGTCGGCATCAGGGTGCCGGACCATCCGATTATCAGGGACCTGCTGGTGGAGCACGCGCAACCCCTGATGAGTGTGACGCTGATGCTGCCCGGTAGCGATTTCCCCGAAATCGATGCCGACGAAATCCGTGCGAAGCTGGAGCATCAGGTGGACCTGGTTGTCGACGGCGGGCACTGCGGTGTGGAGCCGACCAGCGTAATCGATCTGACCGGGCCGGTGCCGCTGGTAACACGGCACGGGCAGGGGCCTGTCGACGACCTGGAGCAGGCGGGGCGAAGCGGATGAATACACATTTGAGAATAAGCGGGCCAGTGACGGTATACTGCGCACAATTATGAAAGTAAGTCTCGTACAGGCGATATCGGCCTGGTTGTTGCCCGTGCTGCTGGCTGTTACCGTGCACGAAACCGCGCATGGCTGGGTGGCGCGGCACTTCGGGGATAAAACCGCGGAAATGCTGGGGCGCCTGACGCTGAATCCGATCAAGCATATCGACCCGGTCGGGACTATCCTGGTTCCGGGCCTGATGTTGCTGCTGCCGGGTGGTTTTGTCTTCGGCTGGGCCAAGCCGGTACCGGTGGACTGGCGGAATTTCAAGAATCCCAAGCAGGATATGGCCTGGGTGGCGCTGGCCGGCCCGGTATCCAACCTGCTCATGGGGCTCGCCTGGGCGCTCGGCGCAAGAATCGCCATGGGCCTGTCCGCGGATAACTGGATAGCGCTGCCGCTGTTGTTCATGAGCGTGGCGGGCATGTTTATCAATACCATCCTGATGATGCTGAACCTGTTGCCGTTGCCGCCGCTGGATGGCGGGCGTGTGCTGACGGGTTTGTTGCCGGCGCCGTATGCGTATCGCTTTGCGCGTATCGAGCCCTACGGATTCTTTATTCTGGTGGCGCTGCTGATGACGGGTGTGCTCGGGATCGTCCTGTGGCCACTCGTCACCCTGTTCCTGGAGTTTCTGGCGTCTGTATCGGGTATGAAGCCGATGTACTTCCAGACTGTGTTGTTTGCGTTGATGAGGAGCTGATTCACTTTGACGAGCGAATCCAAAAACCGTGTCCTGTCCGGTATGCGGCCCACCGGTCGCCTGCACCTGGGGCACTATCACGGGGTATTGAAAAACTGGGTCAGACTGCAACACGAATACGACTGTTTTTTCTTTGTCGCTGACTGGCATGCGCTGACCACCCACTACGAAGACCCGCATATCATACGCGACAGCGTAACGGACATGGTCATCGACTGGCTGGCCGCGGGCGTGAATCCCGCCAGCGCCAAGATATTCATACAGTCCGATGTTCCGCAGCACGCGGAGCTGCACCTGCTGCTGTCGATGGTGACGCCGCTGGGCTGGCTGGAACGCGTACCCAGTTACAAGGACCAGCAGGAGAAACTGCGCGAACGCGACCTGGCGACCTACGGGTTTCTCGGCTACCCGCTGTTGCAGAGCGCAGATATCCTGATCTACAAGGCCGGTTCGGTGCCGGTCGGTGAAGACCAGGTAGCGCATGTCGAGCTGACGCGCGAAGTGGCGCGGCGCTTCAATCACCTGTACGGACGCGAACCGGACTTCGAGGAAAAGGCCCTTGAAGCCATCAGGAAAATGGGCAAGAAAAACGCCCGGCTGTACAGCGAAGCGCGCAGGAACTACCAGGAAAAAGGCGACCAGGAAGCGCTGGACGTTGGCCGCGTGCTGCTGGAAGGGCAGGGCAACCTGGCCATGGGTGACCGCGAACGCCTGTACGGTTACCTGGAGGGCGGCGGGCGTATTATCCTGCCTGAGCCCGATGCGTTGTTGACGCCGGCTTCGAAAATGCCCGGCCTGGACGGGCAGAAGATGTCCAAGTCGTACGGCAATACCATTTCGTTGCGTGACAAGCCCGCGGACATCGAACAGAAGTTGCGCACCATGCCGACCGACCCGGCACGTGTGCGCCTGAAAGATCCGGGCAACCCCGACAAGTGCCCGGTATTCCAGCTGCACCGGGTCTATTCCGACGACCACCGCCAGCAGTGGGTCAGGGAAGGGTGCAGTACGGCCGGTATCGGTTGCCTCGAATGCAAGCAGCCGATTATCGACGCGGTGCTGGGCGAACTGGCGCCGATCCGGGAGCGCGCCCGTGAATTTGAGGAGGATCCGCAGCTGGTGCGCAATATTTTGCAGGAAGGTGCCGAGGCTGCACGCGATGTCGCGGAGGAGACTATGGATGAGGTCAGGTCTGCAATTGGTTTAAATTATTACTAAAAATACAAAATATTATGCGCGGTATTCAAACGCTGTGGCGGCAGGGCGGAGTTCCCATTCGTCATGGCGACGTTTACAATGCAGCAAACCACGTGAGCCGAGTGCATGACAGAATCCCGGGCCCCTGCCGAACAGACGCCAGAACAAACTGAAATGCCCTTCGCCTTTGTGCAGGGTGAAGCGGTCACGACACTCCCCAAAGATCTCTATATCCCACCGGACGCACTGGAAGTCATCCTGGAGGCGTTCGAGGGTCCGCTCGATCTGTTGCTGTACCTGATCCGGCGCCAGAATCTCGATGTGCTGGATATCCCCATTGCCGATATTACCCGGCAGTACATGAAATATATCGAGTTGATGGAAGACCTCCGCCTGGAGCTGGCTGCCGAGTACCTGGTGATGGCGGCCATGCTGGCGGAGATCAAGTCCCGTATGTTGTTGCCGCGCCCCGTGGATGTGGACGAAGAAGAAGATCCGCGCGCCGAGCTGGTGCGGCGTCTGCAGGAGTATGAACGTTACAAACAGGCCGCGGAAGATCTCGACGAGATCCCGCGCGTGGGCCGCGATGTATTCCCGGTCGAAGTCGAGGCGCCCGAAAAGCAGGTGGTGCGCAAGCCACCCGAAGTGAGCCTGCATGAACTGCTGCTTGCCGCAAAGGAAGCCATGAGCCGTGCCGAGCTGTTTTCGCACCATCACATACAGATGGAGCCGCTGTCAGTGCGCGAACGCATGACGATGGTCCTGGAGATGGCCAGGAGTGACGAGTTCACTCCGTTTGTCACCCTGTTCCAGCCGGCCGAAGGCCGCATGGGTGTCGTGGTCGCATTGTTGTCGGTGCTGGAGCTTATCAAGGAATCCCTGATTGAGCTGGTCCAGTCGGAACCCTATGCTCCTATCTATATCAAGGCGCGCGCGGGAGCCGCGCTGGAAGACGAACAACAGCTTGCTGCGACCGGCGAGTCATGAGTGACGGGGAAAACAAAATGAGTGCATCAAATATCGGGAAGGTCGTTGAAGCCGTGCTACTCGCGGCCGGCAAGCCGTTAACCCTGGACCAGATCCTGGGCGTGTTCGGAGACGGCGAAAAGCCCGAGCGCAGCGAAATCCGTGAAGCCATCAGTGCCTTGCAGGATGAGTACGAAGGGCGCTGCGTGGAGCTGGTCCAGGTCGCCAGTGGCTGGCGCGTGCAGGTGCGCCAGGAAATGGAGCCCTGGGTATCGCGCCTTAGCGAAGAGAAACCGGCGCGCTACACCCGGGCGTTGCTGGAAACACTGGCGCTGGTTGCCTACCGTCAGCCGATTACGCGCGGTGAAATCGAGGACATCCGTGGTGTCAGTGTCAGTACCTCGATCATGAAGACCCTGCAGGAGCGCGAATGGGTGCGGATTGTCGGGCATCGTGATGTACCCGGTCACCCCGCCATGTACGGGACGACCCGGCAGTTTCTCGATTACTTCAACCTGAAAAGCCTGGACGATCTGCCGACGCTGATGGAATTGCGCGATTTCGATTCCATCAATGCCGAACTGGAGCTGGCGCTGCCGGGCGAGTCCCTGCCGCTGCCTGATGAGGAAGAGGCCGGGCAGGTTGTTGAAGTGGCGGAGGCGTCCGGGGACGCGACAGTTGTAGTGCCGGTGGCCGTTGATACGCCTGACAGTAACGAAACCATTCACTAGGTATATTCTGCGAGCCGGGCCCTAGTCAGCCGGTCCCCGGTTGCGAAGTGCTCACCGTAAAGATTCCCGCTGTCCCGGCAAAGGCAGTTACAATTCCCCCATGGAAGAACGTCTGCAAAAAGTGCTGGCACGCGCTGGCCTCGGTTCGCGCCGCCAGATCGAGGACTGGATTCGCGACGGGCGAATCGAGGTCAACGGTAAAAAGGCCGAACTCGGGCTGAAAGTCGGCGGGCAGGAGCGCATCGTTGTTGACGGTCGCAGGATTCATCTCAGGGCCGACCGGCCGGCGACGCCCGAAGTGCTGCTGTATCACAAACCGACCGGCGAAATATGCAGCCGCAATGATCCGGAGGGACGGGCGACGGTTTTTTCCGGGTTGCCGAAGCCGCAGGGCGGGCGCTGGATAAGCGTCGGGCGCCTGGATATCAATACCTCCGGGTTGCTGTTGTTCACCACCGATGGCGAACTCGCGCATCGCCTGATGCACCCCGCACAGCAGATAGAGCGCGAGTATGCCGTGCGCCTGCTCGGTGAAGTCAGCATGCCCGTTCTCGAGCGCCTGATACAGGGCGTGCAACTGGAAGACGGCTTTGCCCGCTTTGCCGCCATCGAGGATTCGGGCGGCAGCGGGGCCAACCACTGGTATCACGTCATTATCAAGGAAGGCAGGAATCGCGAAGTGCGCCGCCTGTGGGAGTCGCAGGGCGTTACGGTCAGCCGCCTGTCGCGCGTGCGCTACGGGCCGATCATACTGGAACGGAAATTGCGCCCCGGCAGACACCGGCCGCTTGTGGCCAGGGAGTTGAAGCAGCTCTACCGGGCTGCGGGGCTGAAGCCGCCTTCCGGTTGATAGCGGGACTGCGGGAGCAGCCTGCCGTGGCCTGGCACCCGCTTAGTGACAAATCAGGTTGCTGAAGTCATGCTATGCCCCTGACAGGACAACATTCGATGGGGTACCACAAACAATGACCGACCGCAGGACAACGGCATTACGCTGGCGCAGGACCAAGATCATTGCGACACTGGGGCCGTCTACCGCATCGCTGTCCATGATCGAAGAACTGATTTCGGCGGGCATCGATGTGGTGCGTGTGAATATGTCGCACGGCGATCATGAAACGCACAGCCGGACGGTGCAGCGGGTAAGACGGGCAGCCAAACGGGCGGGACGACACATCGCTATCCTGCTCGACCTGTGCGGCCCCAAGATCCGGGTCGGCCGCTTTGAGGACGGCTGTATCGAGCTCCGCACCGGCACGACGGTTACGGTAACCACGCGAGCGGTGGTGGGAAACGCCGAACTCATTCCTTCGCAGTACCGCAGCCTGCACAAGGACGTGCGTGCGGGTGAACGGATTCTGCTCGACGATGGCAAGCTGGAATTGCGCGTCAAGACCGTCGTCGGCACCGAGGTCAGCTGCCGTGTTGTCGAAGGGGGGGTGCTGTCCGATCACAAGGGCATGAATCTGCCGAATTCGGACCTGTCGACTGCCGCGCTGACCGACAAGGACCGCACCGATGTCGGGCTGGCCTTCGAGCTGGAGGTGGATTTCGTGGCGCTCAGTTTTGTCAGGTCCGCGAAAGACGTCATGCAGCTGAAGCGCTACATGAAACGCGCAGGCGGCAGTATCCCCGTTATCAGCAAGATCGAGCGTCCGGAGGCGGTCGCCGCAATTGACGAAATCATGGAGGCCTCCTACGGCATCATGATCGCACGCGGCGATCTGGGGATCGAACTGCCGGCCGAGAAAGTGCCGCTGATACAGCGTGAATTGATTGCCAAGGGTCGCCAGCAGGGTATCCCCGTCATTGTCGCCACCCAGATGCTGGAATCCATGATGAATAATTCCCGGCCGACACGCGCAGAAGTGACCGACGTGGCCGGTGCGGCCATGTTGAGTGCAGATGCAGCCATGTTGTCGGGCGAGACGGCTGCGGGCAGCTTCCCGTTGCAGGCGGTGCGTATCATGGACCGGGTATTGCGCGAAGTGGAGCAGCACCAGTGGCAGGAAGGCAGCTTTGCCAGCGAGCCGATTGCCGACCGGGGCAGCAAGGCCCACGTGGTGCGCGAATCCATGGCGCACGCGGCGGTACAGCTGGCGCACGACCTGGAGGTGGAAGCCGTCATTGTTCCTACCCACACCGGAAATACGGCGCGTATCATGGCATCGCACCGGCCGCTGGCGCCCACGGTAGGTGCGTGCTCGGATGAGCGGATCTGCCGGCAGATGGCGTTGAACTGGGGAATCGTTCCTGTCAGGCTGAAGCAATCGAATGAACACGACTGGCGCGCTATCTGCGAGCATATAGCGGAACAGTGCCAGCTGGGCAAGAAGGGACGTGATGTATTGCTGGTATCGGGTTTCAACGACGATCCCAAAAGGGATGAGCCGGTACTGAAGTTGCTGCACCTGTAGAGCCCCGCATGGGCATGGATACGCATCAATATGATTTGTTGATAATCGGTGCCGGTGTGTCGGGTACCGCCTTGCTGTATACCACCGCACGCTTTACCGACATCCAGCATATCGGCATCATCGAGAAATACGCTGCGCCGGCGCGAGTCAACTCCCTTTCCAGCAACAACAGCCAGACGCTGCACTGCGGCGACATTGAAACCAACTACACGCTGGAAAAAGCGCTCAAGGTACAGCGCGCCGCACGCATGCTGGCCGCCTACTGCCTGAGCCAGCCGGACCGTGATCACCTGATCTACTGCTACCCCAAGATGGTGCTGGGGGTCGGCGCGCAGGAATGCCGCCTGTTGCGCGAGCGCTTCGAGGAGTTCAGTCCGCACTACCCGAACCTGAGGCTGCTGGACAAGAAGGCGATCGCTGCAATCGAACCGGCGGTGATAACAACACGCAACGGGCAGATTCGCGGTGAAGAGGTGATCGCGCTGGGCTCCACCGACGAGTACACCGCCGTGAATTTCGAGGCGCTGTCACGCTCGTTCGTCAGGCAGGCGGAGCAGGTCGAGGGCAAGACCATCGATCTGCATTACAACGAAACCGTCCGGCACATAACGATAGAGGACGACCGTTTCCTGGTGGAAACGGCCGCCACCTGTTTCCAGGCGCGCTCGCTGGTGGTTTGTGCGGGCGGTCACAGCCTGATGCTGGCCCAGGACCTGGGTTACGGCCTGCATTACTCCTGCCTTCCGGTAGCGGGCAGTTACTATTTCACCCCCCAGGTGCTGAACGGCAAGGTGTACACGGTGCAGAACGACAAACTGCCGTTTGCCGCAATTCACGGGGACCCGGATGTGCTGGTGCCGGGTAAAACGCGCTTTGGGCCAACCGCACTGCTCCTGCCGCTGCTGGAGCGCTACAACTTCGATACACTGCGGGATTTCCTGCGCGTGTTTCGTTTTGACCGGCGCGTAGCCAGGGTGCTGTGGGACCTGTTCAGGGTGGCGGATATCCGCAACTACATGCTGAAGAACATGCTGTTCGAGATTCCCGTTATCCGCAAGATCCTGTTCCTGAGAGATGTGCGCAAGATTGTACCGGCCCTGCGTTATTCGGACCTGGCTTTTGCCCGCCGGGTCGGTGGCATCCGGCCGCAACTGATCGACAAGCAACAGCGCAAGCTGCTGATGGGGGAGGCCAAGATAGATACCGGCCGGGGCGCCATCTTTAACATGACCCCTTCGCCAGGCGGGACCTCCTGCCTGGAAAACGCCGAGATCGATATGCGCACAATTGCAAAATACCTGGGCGCCACTATCGATGAGCGGGCGCTGCGGGAGGAGTTGCCCGGTGCGGAAACGGCGCACGGCCTGGAGGATTTTACCGGCCGCTTGCTGGATGCGGCGAGCGGGCCGATGGGGCGCATCAGGCGGCTGTTCGGGAAGCTGAAGCGTTGAGCATTCATCCATGAGCGTGCTCTGGGCCCGTAGTACGGGCGGTATACGCTACGAAGTGCGCCAGGCCGGGCGTTCCCTGCGCCTGTATACCAATGGCGTACTGCACAGCCAGTACAACCCGGGACGGCCGTTGACCGGCAGCGTCTGGGACCTGCTGTTCCTGCCGGCCTTTTTCTATCCGCCTGGCGCCATTCGCAGGGTGCTGGTGCTTGGTGTCGGTGGCGGCGCCGTTATTCAGCAGCTACGCCGGTTCGTGCAACCCGACCTGATCATCGGCGTTGAGCTGAACGCCGTCCACCTGTCTGTTGCGCGCCGTTTCTTTGCGCTAAAGGGCAAGGGTGTGCAGCTGATCAGGGCTAACGCGGTGGACTGGGTGCAGCAGTACCGGGGAGCGCCATTCGACATGATTATCGATGACCTGTTCGGTGATGCGGATGGTGAACCGCAGCGGGCGGTGTTCGCTGATCGGGCATGGGTTC
>JBHHXO010000070.1:0-14112 GCA_046757125.1 Thiogranum sp. | reverse complement strand
TGGTCGAAGCGCTGGCCGACCCGCTGGTGCACCTGGTGCGCAACGCGGTCGATCACGGCATCGAACAACCGGATGTACGTGAGGCCGCCGGCAAACCGCGTGCCGGCACCGTGATACTTGCAGCCGAACAGGAGGGTGATCACATCCTGCTGTCCATTGAAGACGATGGTGCCGGTATGGATCCCGACGTGCTGCGCAGGAAGGCGGTAGAGAAAGGTCTTATGGATGAGGATGCCGCTGCGCGCCTGGACGACAGGGAATGTTATAACCTGATTTTTGCAGCCGGATTCTCTACCAAGGAGGTAATCTCCGATGTATCCGGTCGCGGTGTCGGTATGGACGTGGTCAAGACGCGTATCGGCCAGCTGAACGGCAGCGTGGAGATCGATTCGGAATACGGCAAGGGCAGCCGCCTGATGATCCGGGTGCCGTTGACGCTGGCCATTATGCCGACGCTGATGGTCAAGATCGGCGAACAGCCATTTGCCCTGCCGCTGGGCAGCGTCAGTGAGATATTCGACCTGGACGAGAGCCGTACCAGCATCATCGATGGCCAGCTGGTTATTATGGTGCGGGAGAAAGCGTTGCCCCTGTTTTACCTGCGCGAGTGGCTGGTAGGCGGGACGCCGCCGGACGATATGGAAGTAGTGAGTCACGTGGTGGTAGTGCATGTCGGCAACCGGAAAGTCGGCTTTGTAGTTGAGCAACTGGTTGGCCAGGAAGAAGTTGTTATCAAGCCACTGGGTGCTTTTCTGCAGGGCCTGGCCGGATTCGCCGGTGCAACAATCACAGGCGACGGCAGGATTGCGCTCATTCTGGACGTGCCCAGCTTGATGAAAGCTTACGTCCGGCATATGTAGGGACTGCAACAACATGCAAGGGATGCAGAGCAAGGGTTCCACGGAGACGCGTGTCCTGGTCGTCGATGATTCCGGATTTTTTCGCCGGCGCATCGTCGAAATCCTGGAAGCCGACAGCCGCATCAAGGTGGTCGGTGTCGCCGCCAACGGCAAGGAAGCCGTCGAACAGGTGGCAAAACTGAAGCCGGACGTGGTGACCATGGATATCGAAATGCCGGTCATGGACGGTATCACAGCGGTTCGCCATATCATGTCAGCTAATCCGCTTCCGGTATTGATGTTTTCTTCCCTGACACATCAGGGCGCGCAGGCGACGCTCGATGCCCTGGAAGCCGGTGCAGTGGATTTCCTGCCCAAGCGTTTCGAGGATATCGCCAGGGACAGGGAGCAGGCCAAACAACTGTTGCGCAACCGCATTCATGCAGTGGCACGCCGGCGTTCGGCAACCCCTTCGGTACAGCCTGCCACCCCGCGCCGGACCGCGGTGAAACCGGCCGCAACCGCGCCAAGTGTCGGGCGCGGGCGATTCCAGGTAGTAGCCATTGCAAGTTCAACGGGCGGGCCGGTCGCGCTGGCCCAGGTGTTGACGACCCTGCCGGCGGATTTTCGTTACCCGGTGGTGGTGGTTCAGCATATGCCCGGCACTTTTACCCCGGCATTTTCCGCACGCCTCGACCAGCAGTGCGCGGTCCGGGTCAAGGAAGCCGGCGACGGTGATGTGCTGGAGCCGGGCACGGTATTGATTGCGCCGGGTGGCCGGCAACTGACCTTTAAACAGGCAGGCGGGGCGGTGCAGGCGAGCGTCGGTGACGGTGACGCAGATCTGCATTACAAGCCGTGCGCCGACGTTACCTTTAATTCCCTTGCCTCGGTATACGGCGGCAAGACACTGGCCCTGGTGTTGACGGGCATGGGTGCCGACGGACGCGAAGGCGTGCGCACACTGAAGCAGCAGGGCGCGATGGTGTGGAGCCAGGACGAGGCCAGCAGCGTTATTTACGGTATGCCCATGGCTGTGGCGGAAGCCGGCCTGAGTGACCAGGTACTTTCACTGCGCAATATCGGGCCTGCCCTGGTGAAGGCGGCGGGTGGCTGAGCATGGATATGCTGAGCATGGTCGGGATCCTGCTGGCACTGGTCGCCATACTCGGCGGCAATGTGCTGGAAGGCGGGCACATGTCTTCGCTGGTGCAGCTGACCGCTTTCGTTATCGTGGCGGGCGGGACACTGGGTGCAGTCATGGTGCAGACCCCGATGGCTACCTTTATACGCTCCATGAGAATTGCCGTGTGGGTTTTTGTGCCGGTCAAGCTGCAGCCGGAAGAGGCCGCGGAAAAAATTGTCAACTGGAGCAACATAGCGCGCCGCGAAGGATTGCTCGGCCTGGAAGCGATCGCCGAGGAAGAACCGGACCAGTTTGCACGCAAGGGACTCCAGTTGCTGGTGGACGGCAGCGAGCCCGAAGTCATCCGTTCCATTCTGGAAGTGGAAATCGATGCGCGGGAACACCAGGATATCCAGGCGGCCAAGGTTTTTGACGGCATGGGCGGATACAGCCCGACCATCGGTATTATCGGTGCGGTGATGGGCCTGATCCACGTCATGAACAACCTCGCGGACCCTTCCAAGCTTGGCAGTGGAATCGCGACAGCCTTTGTCGCAACCATCTACGGTGTCGGCTTTGCCAACCTGCTGTTCCTGCCGATGGCCAACAAACTCAAGAGCCAGGTGCACAGCCAGACCCAGTTCCGGGAGATGGTGGTCGAGGGTGTGATCTCGATTGCCGAGGGCGAGAACCCGCGCAATATCGAGACCAAGCTGCAGGGATACTACCAGTAGCGGCGTCGGTACGATGCAGCCACGGGCCGGTTACAGTTACCACGAGCACAAACACATGGCGAGAAAGAAACGCGTAGAAGAACACGAGAACCACGAACGCTGGCTGGTCTCGTACGCCGACTTCATCACCCGGCTGTTCGCCTTCTTCGTCGTCATGTACTCGATATCATCGGTCAATGAAGGCAAGTATCGCGTGCTTTCCGATTCCATCGTCGCGGCTTTCCGGGATCCCTCGCGCAGCCTGGCGCCCATACAGGTGGGTGAACTGATACGTTCACCCGTG
The DNA here is from genome assembly GCA_046757125.1 of Thiogranum sp. Lineage (GTDB taxonomy): Bacteria > Pseudomonadota > Gammaproteobacteria > DSM-19610 > DSM-19610 > Thiogranum. The sequence continues at coordinate 11,130 of JBHHXO010000070.1, read as the reverse complement.
CAGTCGGAAGGAATTCTCGACCACGACAAACAGCTTATCGAGCTGTTCAAGGTGCCGTTGCCGGACAGGGCGGGACAGGAAAAGGATGAGGAGGACGCGCAGCCGGAAGCGGGATCCATGCAGGATCCGGCCCTGGAAGAAGGGCCCGACGAGGCGGCACAACAACTCGCCGACTCGATCGAGGCGGCAATGTCCGAGCTGGTGGATGCAGGCCTGATCGACGTGCGGCGTGACAAGCGCTGGATCGAGGTCGAAATAAAATCCAGCATTCTGTTCAATTCCGGGAGCGCCGAACTGTCAGACAAGTCCGTGCCGGTACTGCGCAAGCTGGCGGAAAAGATACAGCCACTGGATAACGTGATTCATGTCGAGGGGTTCACGGACAACGTCCCGATCAGCAACTTTGAATTTGTTTCCAACTGGGAACTGTCGGCCGCACGCGCGGCAAGCGTCGTACACCTGTTCACCGGGCTCGGCATCGATCCGCAGCGCATGGCCGCCATAGGCTATGGCGAATTCCGCCCCATAGCCAGTAACGCCACGGCGCAAGGCAGGGCGAAGAATCGTCGTGTCGTGCTGGTCATCATGTCAGGGTCCGATGCGCGCGTCACGCAACCGCTGGATCATCTGCAGACGACACGCGAAGGACTGGTCGAACCGGTGAGCGGGCCGCAGGACCTGGTGCAGCAACCGGCTGCCGGTGGTGGTGTACCGTGATTGTCTGGACCGTGTCCAATCAGAAAGGCGGCGTGGGTAAGACCACTACCGCGGTGACGCTGGGCGGCCTGCTGGCACAGCAGGGCCGGCGCGTGCTGTTGCTCGATCTGGATCCGCAGGGCTCCATGAGTTCGTACTTCCGCCTTGATCCGGATACTACTGAACACAGTGTCTATTCCCTGTTTGAAGCCTGTGCCAACCGTACGCGCGTTGAACGCCTGGACACCCTGCTGCACGGCACCGGTGTGGACGGGCTTGCGCTGTTGCCGGCGTCGACTGCGATGGCAACACTGGACCGTCAACTGGGTGCGCGCGACGGCATGGGCCTGGTCATCAGCCGGACACTGGCGCGGCTCGAAGCGGACTTCGATTATGTGCTGATGTACTGTCCGCCCATGCTGGGCATACTGATGGTCAATGCGCTCGCGGCCTGCCAGCAGCTGCTGATCCCGGTGCAGACGGAGTTTCTCGCCCTCAAGGGACTGGAACGCATGCTGCATACCCTGCAGATGATTACGCGTTCGCGCGGTGGCGTGCTCCCCTATACCATCATTCCAACTTTCTTTGACCGCCGTACCCGTGCGTCCATGGACGCACTGCGCGCCATGCGCGACCAGCACGGGGCGCAACTCTGGTCGCGCGTGATTCCCGTCGACACCCAGTTCCGCGAGGCCAGCCGGGCCGGTAAACCGCTTTCTGTCCACAACCCTGCCGCGCGTGGTAACGAGGCCTACGCCTCCCTGTTACGCTGGTTGCAACAGAAGGAAGACGCGCCACCGGCGCAGGAGGCCATGGCGCAATGAAAACAGCTACCCGCAAGGAACAGCTACTGGACCAGCAGCTGGCGCTGGGCGCCTACCTCGATGTATTGCTGCAATCCGAAGCTCCGCTGGAACACCAGGCTGAAGCTGCACCTGTGGAGGAACAGCCCGCACCCGTACCGACCGGACGGGATACGCATGTACCCGAGTGGGCGACAACCCGCTTCCAGGCGCTGCTGTTCGAGGTGGCCGGGCTTACCCTGGCGGTGCCCCTGATCAAGCTGAAAGGCGTACTACCCAATGAAAACGGATTTACGCCCATGCCCGGGCATTCGCCACTGTTTCTCGGCATTGTGCCCTACCAGGGTATCAACGCCAGGGCCGTGGACACCGCACGCTTTATCCTGCCGCCGGATCGCGCTGCGCAACTGGACAGCGATGCCGAGGCACGCAGTGCCCACCTGGTGATGATCGACGAGGGGCGCTGGGCGCTGGCGTGTAACAGCATTGGCGAAGTGATCGAACTGGAAGCGGATGACGTCAAGTGGCGCGGCGCCAATGGCAAGCGCGCCTGGCTGGCCGGCACGGTGATCGAGCAGATGTGCGCGCTGCTGGATATCGATGTGCTGGCGGAAGAACTGGCCAATGGTCTGGCATGATTAATGCTTTTTTCAGGGTATCCGCGCAGTTGTCCGGTTTTTGACGCCGGAGCGCTCGTTCACGACTAACCAGGCCGAGGATTCGATATGGCGAATGTGGCTGCCAAAGTAAATGAAAATGACAAAATAATACAGTGGGTTACCTTCCGCCTGGCGGACGAGACCTACGGTATCAACGTGATGCAGGTGCAGGAAGTCCTGCGCGTCTCTGAAATAGCGCCGGTGCCCGGTGCGCCACACTATGTACTCGGTATTATCAACCTGCGCGGCAATGTAGTGACGGTGGTGGATACCCGCATCCGCCTGGGACTGGAAGCAACCGAAGTAACGGATTCGACACGCATTGTGATCATCGAGGGGTCCAGACACGTGGTCGGCATCCTGGTGGACTGCGTGGCCGAGGTAGTGGACCTGTGTACTTCCGAACTCGAGTCCGCCCCCAACGTCGGTAACGATGAAAGCGCCAAGTATATCCAGGGCGTTGCCAGTCGTGACGACGAACTGCTGATCCTGGTCGACCTGAACAAACTGCTCACCGATGAAGAGTGGGAGGAACTGGCCAGTCTGTAACTGGCCGATTCCTGATGCGGTCCGGGACATGCAATCATGGCCGAAATCGGACAGCTGCCACCTGCCTATCGTGTGCCTCCCGGTTTTCCCGGCAAGGGGCCCGGGGACGGCAAGCAGGCGCCACAGCGCAAGCCGGACAGTGAACGCCGGCAATCCGACCCGCATCCCCGGCGCAGAAAACAGGACGACGACGAGCACGGCATAGACGAGTATGCCTGAGGTATTGCCAATGAATATCCGCTTCCTTGAAAAAATCGGCACCCGTGCAGCATCCAGCCTGGCCGCGATAACGGCTGTCTGGCAGCGCGCGCGCCGCGGTGAACAAAGCCTGCTCGAGGAGCTTCAGGCCATGCGCCAACGGGTTCGGCAACTGGAGCAGGAACTGGGCGCGCTGTGCAGCGCATCATCGGGTGTCGGTGATCACGTGGTCAGGCTTGAGCAGCAGGTGCAGCGCATCATCGAGCGGCAGCACACGCTTGAATTACGTACCTGCGGCGACCGCCCCTACAGCCAGGCAAACCAGCTGGTGCACAATGGCGCGGATATCGATGAGCTGGTGGGTACCTGCGGCCTGACCCGCGGCGAAGCCGAACTGCTGGTCATGATGCGACGCGGTTCCGCCTGACGGCCTAACGTGGTTGCGGCGCCTTGCCCGACAGGTGGTAGGCAAAGGCAATCACCTGCGCCACGGCCAGGTATAACGCCTCCGGTATTTCTTCCCCGAGTTCCACGCGCGCCAGCATGGTCGCCAGCGCTTCGTTTTCCTGCAAGGGAATGCCGTACTGGTTCGCTACCTCGATAATCTGTTCGGCAACCCGGTCGCGTCCCCTGGCGGTTACCCTCGGTGCGCGTTCGCCGTCATATCGCAGGGCCACCGCCAGGGGTGTATCCGCTGTCCTGTCGTTCATACTTTTTCCCTGATCAGTGGCGGGTCGCCGCCGGTTTTTGCGGCCGGTCTGCTGCCGTGCCGGCAGTCCAGATCGGCGACCTCCAGTCCGGCCGCGCAGAGCGCTGCGTGCAGTTCGTGCAGGTGTTCGCGAAACAGCGGCAGTGTGTCCGTCTGCTCCGCCCAGAAATGCGCCGACACCTGTTCGTTGCGGAGTTGCACCTGTGCCTGTACAGCACCCAGTCCGGGCAGGTCGAATGCCAGCTGCACGGTCCAGTGCGGCGATGCCGGTTGGGCTTCGCGTTGTTGCCCGCTGTCGTCACGCAGCAGGCGCATCGACCACAGGTCGATATCATCCGCGCGGCGTATGGGGAGCTCAAACAGCCATTCCAGCAGGCCGCGTTCGCCCTCCCTGGGGACAGCCGCCAGCTGGTGCAACTGTATCCGCGCCAGTGCGGACTCGGCCTGTTGCAACAGGTCGGCGCGGAAGTTACCCAGGCGATTGATCAGGTCCAGGCTGGCCTGCAGTGCAGACTGCGGTACCGGTACCGCGCCGCGCAGGGGCGCAGGCAGTTCCCCGCCGGGCAGCATGGCGGGCGGGGCAGCACCGGCACTGCTGCCGCCCGCAGGAGGCGCCCCCGTTACCGATGGCGAAGTTGTGGCGGCCGGCCTGGCTGCACTTGCCACAGCGCCGGGCAGGCCGGCGCGGGCCGCGCGCCGCAACTGGTCGGGTGCGGCCGGCTGCGCTGTCCGGACAGCGTCCTGCGATGTGGCCGCAGGCTGTTGAGCCGGCGCCCTGGCATCCGTTGCCGGTGGTGCAGCCGTGGCAGGCGGTGGCGCATTCAGGCCGGTACCCGCGGGTTGCGCTGCCGCCGCCGGTGTAGCGGCTGCGGGTGTTGGTGTGCCGGCAGTGGTGCGCGTGCCGGTGGCCGCCCAGTTACGCACCAGTTGTACCAGGCGCAGCAGACTGGCCTTGAAATCACCCTGTACAGGCGGCGCATCGGCACGGTTTGCGCTGCCCTGCAAAAGCCGCTGTTCCAGGAAAACGCCCGAGTCAGCGATGGCTTTCTTCAGCCCCTGCGGGGTGGAGACAGTCGGGATATCGGGCATCTGCCGCAGCGTGGCGCGGATCTGTTCGTTCAACAGGGCGGGTCTGGGCGGGTTGGGCAGGCGCGCGACCTGCTTCATGGAGGCCAGCAACGGTGTCAACGGCGCCTGTCTGGGCAGCAGCAGGCGCACCATGCCGGCGAGTGGCGATTCCTTCAGCGCCGAGATGATTTTCAGTTCCGGCTGTATACCCAGGCTGCGTACCTGCAGGGTGAGTTGCTGGCCTTTTTCCAGTGGCAGTGAAGTCTCGGCACTGACCTGCCGATTACCAATGGACAGCAGGACCTTGCCGATGCTGCGTTCGGTTACGGTGGCCTGCAGGAGCTGGCCTGTGCGCCACTGCGGCGGCGCGGCCGGGGTGCTGCGTGCGGGCAGACCGGGAACGCCGGAAGTGGGACCGGTGGTTACCACGGCCGGGCAGTCAGCAGCTCAAACATGGCATCTATACTGCATCATTTGCCCTCATAAGGGAACGACGTAACGGTTTGCAAGCAGGCATATGAAAACAACAAATTCACACAGAATGCTCTGGTTTACACGCCGGGACGGTATCGTGCGCGGACCCTACCCGGGCAGGCAGGTCAGTCGCTATATCCTGCTGGGCCGTATTCGCGAAAGCGATGAAGTGAAACCGGAAGAGGGTGAGTGGGCAGGGCTGTCCGTATACCCGGAATTGATCCCGGAAGTCATGAAACTTCCACCCAGCGAGGAAAACCTGGAAAAGCTGTTGATCGCGCGTATGCGCGAGGATGAACGCCAGCCCGGTGACCGGCGCGAACGGCAGTCCAGACAGGACTCGGAAGGGTTCCGTGAAAAACGCAGCGGTAGCGAGCGCAGGCGTGAAGAGAGCGAAGAGGAACTGCGGCATCGTTTGCTCAGATACCGGGTTTCCCACCAGACGCATCCCGGTCGCAAGGTATACCGTTATCCGCTGGTGGCAAGTGTGCTGGTGATCTTCGGCCTGGCGCTCAGTTATGTCATGGCCCGCTTTGAACCCGAACCGGTGGCGCCGGACTGCGCAGCCCGGGCGCGCCCGGGGGTGAACTGGAACAATTGCAACCAGGCGGGCCTGGTAGCCAACCGGGCCGACCTGATCGGCGCCAGCATCAGCAATGCACGCATGGATACGGCGCAACTGTCCGGGGCGAAGCTGGCGGGTGCGAACCTCGAATACAGCAGCCTGAACCTGAGCAACCTGCGCCGGGCGGACCTGAGCCACGCCCGGCTGGTCGGGGTAGCCCTGCGCGGTGCGGACCTGCGTAACAGTAACCTGGCGCAGGCGGATCTTTCCTATGCCAACCTGAGCGGCGCCAGTATCGAAGGTGCGAATTTTTCCGGGGCAATTCTGGATAACGCGATCTGGGTGGATCAAAAGCCCTGCGTGCCCGGGTCAACGGGTGTCTGCAAACGTTACCGGAAAAAATAGCGGGCCGACCGGGTATGCTTGTGTCTGTTCAGTCGCCGAAACATTCCGTCGTATAGCGCCAGACTTCCAGCGTGTCGGACCAGTGCCCGGGCGGCAGGCCGGCCTTGAGTTTCAGCTGGCGCAGAAAATCCTCGCGCGCCGGCAGCGATTCCCAGACCGAGGGCAGGAACGTGCCGCGCCGCGGGCCGTCCTTGAGTATCAGGCCGTCCAGGCCGGGCCGGATTTGTTCCAGAAGGTCCTGTTGTGAGCTGAATTCAAGTGCTTCCGGTTTGCCGAGAACGGAAATATCGAGTTTTATATTGCCCATTTCCGCCTGTTCGACGGGCGCAAAGCGCGGGTCGCGGAACGCCGCAGCGAAGGCATTTTCGGCAACATCGTTGACCAGTGGGCGAAACGCTTCGAGGCTGCCGATACAACCCCGCAACACACCTTGCGCGTGCAGCGTAACGAAACTGGCACCGTTCCCGGTGAGCGCGTGGTCGAACTTCGCCGGGTCCACGTGCAATGGCGTGCCGTGGGCCAGACCGTGCCGGATGGAACGCCAGGCGGTGTCCAGCAGGGCCGCGCGCTGTTGCTCAGACAAAGGCATAGGCACCGTAACCCACGACCCGGTCGCGTGCGCCGGCGGTGTCGCCGGAGTTGCGCAGATCCAGGGTCGTTGCGTGCAGACCATGGTGACGTGCGGCCAGCAGCAGGCCGTTAACCGGGTTGCGGCCGCAGGCCTGCCGGTAGTCGATGGCCTGCGGGTTCAGTTGTTCGATGGCGCTCGAGGTCGCACTGTCGAGGCGCTGTGCGCTGTTGTAGTCAAGGTAGTGGCTGAGATCCGAACTGACCAGCAACAGCGTTTCGGGGCCACCCCAGAGCAGTTCGAGCACCTCGGCGACCTCTTCGGCGCTTGCTTCGCCCACCACCAGTGGAATCAGGCCAAAGTCTTTTCTCAGGATCATTTGCAGGAACGGCAGCTGGACCTCGAGGCTGTGTTCTTCCCGGTGGGCCTCGTCGTATACCCGTACCTGCGGGAGCAGCAGGATGTCATCCATCGCCGACTGGTCGATGCGCACCAGGCCCAGCGGTGTGGAAAAATAGCGGGCGCTGGTGGCGGCGAGTCCCCTGAAACCGACCCGGTGTGCGGGGCCGAGCAGAATCACGCGCTGGATCTGTTTGCGTGCCGGCATCAGCTGCAGGTAGGCGCTGGCGGCTATCGAGCCGGAATAGATATAGCCTGCGTGGGGAACGATCAGGGCCTTGGGTGCGGGGCCGGGGGTGATATCCCTGTCCAGCAGGTCATCGAGCAGTCGCTGAAGCAGTACCGGGTCATCCGGGTAGAACATCCCTGCGACAGCCGGTTCGCGGGTCTGCGGCACGACGGTCTCCTCCTGAGCATACGCTGAACTGAAATCTGTCCCTTACTAAATAAGGCCAGCTGCCCGGAAATGCAAGCACGTCAGGGCGGGGATACGGCCCGGGTTGGTGATTATCGCTGAATCGCCGGGGGTTTTTCCTTGATTTCTCTCAGGCCTTGAGAATAATCATGCCGGCCAGCGGCGGCAGATCGATCAGGATCGAGTGCGGTTGATTCATCCACGGAACCGATTCGCTGCTGTGCTGACCCTGAACCGGCATATTGCTGCCACTGTAGAAATCGGCATCCGAGTTCAGGACCAGCCGGTAGTCGCCCGGGGCGGGTACGCCCAGCCGGTAACCCTGGCGGGGTACGGGCGTAAAGTTCAGCACCACGAGCGCGGTTTGTCCGCCACCCAGCCGGTAGTAACTCAATATGGAATTGTCCGCGTCGTTGCAATCCAGCCAGCGGAATCCGTCCGCCTCGAAATCATATTCATGCAGCGCGGGTTCGTCGCGGTACAGCCGGTTCAGATCATGCACCAGCCGCTTCAGGTTGGCGTGGCGCGGGTCTTCCATGAGGTGCCAGTCGAGTGCGCTGTCCGCATCCCACTCGGCGTACTGGCCGAACTCGTTGCCCATGAACAGCAGCTTCTTGCCCGGGTAACTGAACATATAGGTATAGAGCAGGCGCAGGCTGGCAAAGCGTTGCCAGGTATCGCCGCTCATCTTGTCCATCATGGAGCCCTTGCCATGCACGACTTCGTCGTGCGAGAAAGGCAGCACGAAGTTTTCGTTGAAGGCGTACAGCAGGCCGAAGGTGAGCTGGTTGTGGTGGAAACGGCGGTGTACCGGTTCCTTGCTCATGTACAGCAGGGTGTCGTGCATCCAGCCCATGTTCCACTTCATGCTGAAACCCAGGCCGCCGCTGTCGACCGGACGGGTAACCTGCGGCCAGGCGGTGGATTCCTCGGCGATGATCATGCTGCCCGGTTGTTCGGCGTGGGTGACTTCGTTCAGGTGGCGCAGGAAATGGATGGCATCGAGGTTTTCCCGGCCGCCGTATTCATTCGGGATCCAGTCGCCCGGCTCGCGTGAGTAGTCCAGGTACAGCATCGATGCCACGGCATCGACACGCAGGCCGTCGATGTGCATTTCCTCCAGCCAGAAGATGGCGCTGGAGAGCAGGAAGTTGCGTACTTCATTACGACCGTAGTTGAAGATGAGCGTACCCCACTCGCGGTGTTCGCCGCGGCGCGGGTCTTCGTGTTCGTACAGCGGCGTGCCGTCAAAGCGCGCCAGCGCAAAATCATCCTTGGGAAAGTGGCCGGGCGCCCAGTCGAGTATGACGCCGATATCGTTCTGGTGGCAGTAGTCAACGAAATAGCGGAAATCGTCCTTGCTGCCAAAGCGGCTGGTGGGGGCGAAATAGCCGGTTGTCTGGTAGCCCCAGGATGCATCGAGCGGGTGCTCGGTAACCGGTAACAACTCGATATGCGTGAAGCCCGTCTCCTTGACGTAGTTCACCAGCCATTCCGCCAGTTGACGGTAGTTGACGAACTGCCCGTGTTCGTCGCGCTGCCAGGATCCCAGGTGCACTTCGTAAATCGACAGCGGGCTGTGCAGCCAGTCCCTGCCGGCGCGTGCGTCCATCCATGCCTTGTCGTTCCACGTATACGTTCCGGGGCGGAAAGTTACGGACGCCGTCCCGGGACGTAACTCGAACGCCTGGCCGTACGGGTCGGTTTTCAGGTGGATGCTGCCGTGCTTGCGGTTGCGGATTTCATACTTGTAGTAGTTGTGGGCGCCGATGCCCGGTATGAACAGGGTCCAGACACCGCTGCCGCCGCAGGCGGACATGGGGTGTTGCCGTCCGTCCCAGTGGTTCCAGTCACCGACTACGCTGATGCGTTCAGCACCGGGCGCCCAGAGCGCGAAACGGGTGCCCGCTATGCCATCGACTTCACACAGGTGTGCGCCCAGAAAACGGTAGGCGTGCAGGTGGCGCCCCTCGCCGAACAGGTGCAGGTCAAGTTCGCCCGGCGGCTGCGGTGCGAAGCTGTAGGGGTCGTAGGCCGAGCACTCGATGCCGTCCTCGTCGATCCAGGCGAGTTGATAGTGTTCCGGCAAACTGCCGGTGTCGCCGTGCCACTCGAACAGGTCGGTGCCTTCGATGCGGGTCAGGGGTTCGCCGGTATCGGCGATACGGACCGAGCTGCTGCGGGGCAGAAAAGCCCTGACCAGTTCCTGCCCGCCGTCCCGCTGTTTTCCCAGCACCTCGAACGGATTGTGATGACGCGCTTCGATAATGCGTGTCAGGGGTTCGGGAAGTGTGTTGTGGGGAGTTTTTGAACCTGGTGCCTGCAACGTCATAGAAGCGATGTCTCTATTCATAAAAATGTTGACTTTCCTGCAGCGGCACAGATGGTACCATAGGAAGTCTGGCAGTCCGGATGTTAGCACTTAATCCGCAGTTATGTTGTATGAACGATAGGGAGACTGGATGAATTCTGTGCCTACACCGCGCTTTGTTAGCCGGCTGACCCGAGACACGCTGGCGCTGATTCTGGCGGGCGGGCGCGGATCCCGGCTCAAGCAACTGACATTATGGCGTGCCAAACCGGCAGTCCCGTTTGGCGGCAAATTCCGCATCATCGATTTCCCGCTTTCCAATTGCATGAACTCCGGCATTCGCCGGGTGGGTGTCCTGACCCAGTACAAGGCGCATTCCCTGCTCCAGCATATCCAGCGCGGCTGGGGTTTCCTGCGCGGCGAGTTCGGGGAGTTTGTTGAACTGTTGCCGGCCCAGCAGCGTATCCAGTCCTCCTGGTACGCGGGTACCGCCGACGCGGTCTACCAGAACCTGGATATCATTCGCAACCACAAGCCCGAGTATGTGCTCATCCTTGCCGGGGACCATATCTACAAGATGGACTATGGCCCGATGATCGCTGCCCACGTTGAAAACGGCGCCGACATGACCGTGGGCTGCCTGGAAGTGAAACTCGATGTGGCGCAGGCCTTCGGTGTCATGACCACCGACGAAGACAGCCGGGTGCGGGAGTTCAACGAAAAACCGGAGTCACCCGCAGCGATGCCGGGCAGCGATGATACTGCGCTGGTGTCGATGGGTATCTATGTATTCAATACCCGCTTCCTGTTCGAGCAGCTGATCAAGGACGCGGACCGAAAGGATTCGAGTCACGACTTCGGTCACGATATCATTCCTTCCATTATTGACAAGTACCGGGTATTCGCCTATCCCTTTCGTGACGTGCAGAGCGGCCGTCAGGCATACTGGCGCGATGTGGGAACGGTCGACGCGTTCTGGGCAGCCAACCTGGAACTCATCGGCGTAACCCCGGAGCTGAACCTGTACGACCGGGACTGGCCCATCTGGACCTACCAGGAGCAGATGCCGCCGGCCAAATTCGTTTTCGACAACGAGGAGAGGCGTGGTATGGCGGTGGATTCCATGGTTTCGGGCGGCTGCGTGATATCCGGTGCGGTGGTGCGTCATTCCTTGCTGTTCTCCAATGTGAAAATCAACTCGTACTCGGTATTGCAACACGCGGTGGTACTGCCCGACGTGGAAATCGCGCGCCACTGCCGGGTTCAGAACGCCGTGATTGACAAGGGCTGCCGCATTCCCGAAGGGACGGT
>JBHHXO010000069.1:0-14230 GCA_046757125.1 Thiogranum sp. | reverse complement strand
CGGCGAACAGAAGCTGGCGCGCTTCGGCAAGGATTTTATCGCCGTGATCCAGGGGCAGTCCGACTAGTCCAGCCAGAATGAAGGGGTGAACAACACCAGTATGGTGAAAATCTCAAGCCGCCCCATCAGCATGGCGAATACCGCAATCAGCTTGGCGTCTTCTCCGACAGCGGCGAAATTATAGGCGACTTCCCCGAGCCCCGGGCCCAGGTTGTTGATCGATGTGGCCACCGCGGAAAACGCGCTGACCTGGTCGAGCCCGGTCGCCATCATCGCCAGCGTGAGCATGACGAACACCATAATGTAAACCGCAAAGAAACCCCACACGGCTTCGACCATGCGTTCCTGCAATATCCTGCCGCCGACCTTGATCGGTCTGACCGAGCGCGGGTGAACCAGGCTGTGGATTTCGCGCAAACCCTGCTTGAAAAGCAGCAGCATGCGCATGACTTTCATGCCACCCGCGGTGGAACCGCCACAGCCGCCGATAAAACTGATGAAGATAAGGAACACCGGCAGGAACAACGGCCACTGAGTAAAGTCATCGGCGCCGAAACCGGTACTGGTGATAATCGATACGACCTCGAAACAGGCGCTGACGGTAGCATGCGCCAGGCTCGGGTTCTGTCCGGTCAGCCACAATATGGATGCAACCATCAGCAATGCTGCGATAACGAACAGCAAAAAAATCCGCACCTCCACATCACGAAAATACGGCAGCAGGCTCCTGTTCCTCATGGCCACGAAATGAACGCTGAAGTTGATCCCGCCCGCCAGCATGAACACGGTTGCAACCGACTCGATGGTTTCACTGTGGAAATAGCCGAGACTGGCGTCGTGCGTGGAAAACCCGCCCGTGGATATGGTGGAAAAAGCGTGGCCGACAGCATCGAAAAGCGTCATCCCGGCCGCCTGGTAGGCCAGCGCACAGGCTGCTGTCAGCAGCATGTAGATCACCCAGAGTGCGCGCGCACTCTGCACCAGGCGCGGGGTTATTTTTTCCTCTTTCATGGGACCGGGAGTTTCTGCCCGGTAGATACGCATACCGCCGATACCCAGCAGGGGCAGTATTGCCACCGCCAGCACCACCAGTCCCATACCCCCCAGCCACTGCAACTGCTGGCGGTAATACAGCATGGAACGCGGCAAGCCGTCGATATGCGTGATCACGGTCGCACCCGTGGTGGTAAAACCGGACACGGCCTCGAAGAATGCGTCGACGAAATCCAGGTGCGGGCCAAACAGGAAAGGTAACGCACCCAGCAGACTCAGCGCGACCCAGAACAGGGTAACGACCACGAAACCATCCTTGCGCCGCAGCGCGCTATCCTGGTGCCTGGCCACCAGCCAGACAGCCAGGCCGCAGCTAAAAGCAATTACAAAGGCTTTCAGGAAGTGTTCCGCCTGGTTGTCCTGGTACCAGACCGATACCGCGACCGGCGGCAACATCGTCAGGCTGAAGCCGATACTCAACAGGCCGACGACGCGAATTGAACTCCCGAAGCGCATAAATCAGGGACTAGGGCCGGCTGCCGATGTAAGCCGCCAGCGCGCTTATGGTCGGATACTCGAACAGGTCCGTGACTTCCACCTTCCCCGGGAAGCGCGCGTCGATCTCCTCGTGGATCTTTACCAGCGTCAGCGAATCCGCGCCCAGCTCGAACAGGTTCTGGTCGGCCGCGATTTCCCGCTCGGGAAACACCTGCCTGCACACGTCGAGCAGTTGCCGGGCGACATCGTTCCCGGCCGGCCCGCCCTGCTCACCCTGCATGAGTGGTTGCAATGACGCGAGAACAGCGGCGTACTCACCCTGCTCAAAGGCCTGCGCCAGCCGGTAGCGTTGCAGCTTGCCACTGGTGGTTCGGGGGATACGCTTTACGGGTATAACCGCGTGGGCGTGCAGCCCGGTACGCTCGGCCAGCGCGCCCTGTACCTGCCGGATACACCCGGTGAACGCCCGCGCTTCCTGCCGGAACTGTACAAATACCAGCAGCAGGTCTTCGGCATTCGCCGCATCGCGTACTGCACTGACCGCGACCTTGCCGGCCTGCAGTCCGGCACCCTGCTGCAGCACCTGCTCGATATCCTGCGGGTAGCGGTTCTGCCCGCTGACGAACAGGATATCCCGCGCCCGGCCGGTAATGAACAGGCCCTGCTCGCCCATCAGACCCAGGTCACCGGTGTCCAGCCAACCATCGATGAATGCCGCCTCGTCACACTCGCTGCAACGAAAATAACCCCGGGTGACGTTTGCGCCCCGAATCTGCACGTGCCCTACGTGGTTTTCCGGCAGCGGCGCGCCCTGCCCGTCACAAATACGCAGCTCGCAAGCGTCGACGGGATGCCCCAGACATACCAGCTCCACACAATCACCGGGGTGATCGGCCTGCGTTACACGATCACCGACCGAGAGCCGCTGCGCCGGAACATCGAGGGTTTGCAGATCCCGACCCGGCACGGGGAAGGTCACCGCCAGACCGGCTTCGGCAAGCCCGTACACCGGAAAGAAGACACTGGCATTCAATCCGGTAGGGGCCATTCGTTGCATGAACTCCCGGCACACCGGCGCTGACACCGGCTCCGCGCCATTGAAAATCAGGCGCACGGCACTGAGGTCAAGCGTATCGACAGGCCGCGGAACCGATTTCATGTAATGTTGATAGCCGAAGTTCGGCGCACACAGGAGACTGCTGCGGTAGCGGTGCGCACTCTCCAGCCAGTACTCCGGGCGGCGCACAAACAGCCCGCTATCCATCAGCACCTGGTTCAGGTCGTTAAACAGCGGCACCAGGTGAAAGCCGACCAGTCCCATGTCGTGACTGAGTGGCATCCAGCTCAGGGTGGAATCACTCGCCGAGATAGCCGCCGCGCTGCTGATAGCCTCGATGTTAGCCAGCAGATTGGCATGACTCAGTACGACGCCCTTGGGCGCACTGGTCGAACCCGAGGAAAACTGGATCAGCGCCGTATCCCCGGGTTGCGCGGCGTGCGGCACAGCTTCGGAGTCCAGCCGGACGATATCCTCGATCAGGCACACACGCTGCGTGACAATGAGGTTATTGTCGTCCACTTTCTGCAACTGCTGCAGCAGTTCGCGCTCCGTGAACAGGAAGGGGTCTGTAAACGTGGACATGACGCCCAGCAGCTTATACAGGTTCTCCGCATACACCCCGGCCGACAACGGCACCGGGATCATGCCACCCAGCTGGCAGGCCCAGAAAGCATCTATAAACGCGGCACTGTTACGCACGAAAAGCAGCACAGGATCGCCCGCCTGCACACCCTGTTGCCGGAACCTGCCCAGCAGCCCGCCGGCCCGCGACAGCAATTCACCGTAAGACAGCCGTGATTCGCGCTTGCCGCTTTGCAGGAAGCGTATACCCGAACCGCCGGCAGCACGCGCGTGCAGCACATCGGCCAGCACACTGAACGCACTCATCCGGCTAGCCCGCGGGAACCAGATTCAGAAACAGGTTGTCCCGGGGGCGCAGGTTGACCTCTGTTTCGAGTTCAATACCCGTAACGGCTGCACGCTCCGGCCGGATCCGGGCTGCCAGTACGGCCAGGTGGATCATCATCTCTGTCATGGCAAACGACTCGCCGATACAGTGTCGTGGCCCGGCGGAAAAGGGGATGTAGGCGTAGCGGTGTCGAGCGGCTTCCTGTTGCGGCGCAAAGCGCTGCGGCATGAATGCTTCGGGCTGCTCCCAGAAGTCCGGGTGCCGGTGCAGCAGGTAGGAGCAGATGAACAGGTCCGTGCCGGCAGGAAGCCGCCAGTCGCCGAAGCGGTCATCGGCCAGCGCCCGGCGGGTATACAGCCAGCCCGGCGGGTACAGGCGTAACGACTCCTTTATGACGCGCGGGATCCACACCAGGCTATCCAGCATTGCCTGATCGGGCGCCCTGTCCATTGGCAGTCGCCGCGCCTCTTGCGAAACTTTTGCGTACACCTCCGGGTGACCGGCCAGCAGGTACCAGACCCAGTTCAGGGCGGCCGCCGTTGTTTCGTGTCCGGCCACGATCAGTGTGAGTATCTCATCGATCAGCAACCGGTCCGGCATTGCTTCACCGCTGGATTTATCGCGTGCCAGCAGACAGTGCGACAACAGGTCCGCGGGGAACCGGTTTTCGCGGCGACGCATATCGATCACGTCCTGTACCAGTTTGCCCAGCGCGCGGAATTTCATCGCAAACTGCAGATCGCGGTTACTGTCGGCACTCACGACCTGGAACGGATTGTCGCCACGTTCCTGCTGCAAACGCAGCAGGTCATCGGAAAACAGCGTCTGCAACACCGCAAGCAGGGTAGTCTCGCTGGCTGCCTCGGTGATATCGACCGGTTCACCCTGTCGTGCGGCCGACAACCAGCGCCCGGCCAGGCTGGTGGCCTGCTGAAAATAAATCGAAAAAAACGATGTAATCACCGGCCGGTGAAAACCCGACTGCAACATGCGCCGCTGTTTGCGCCAGCGTTCGCCTTCGCTGGCCATCAGACCATTGCCCAGCAGCACCCTGACGCGCTCGATCCCGACACCCTTGGTGTAGTTGCGATGATTGCTGACGAGCACGCGCCTGACCCAGTCCGGATGGTTGATCACCCAGGTGTCGGCGGCACGCGACTCGGCGCGCACGCGGTAACAGTCGCCGTACTGCTGCCAGTGTGACTGCATTCTCTCCAGCTTGTTATCGAGCCGGTCCAGGTCACAGGGCGCTTCCGGCCCTGGCGGCATGTGTGCTTCGGGGAATGCTGCAGGCATGCGGCGCATTCTATGTCCCCTCCTCCGCGGGCTCAATAAAAATACCGATATCGCTGTATAATCCGGCCATGATTCCCCTGCACGATGACAACCCGACCCGCATTACGCCGTATGTCACCATAGGATTCATCACTATCAGTGTGCTGGTGTTCCTGTGGCAGCTGTCACTGGGCGCTGCCGTACAGCACGCCGTGTACAGCCTGGGCATGATCCCCGCCACGCTGCTCGGGGGCAAATCCCTGCCGGACGAGCTGGTCATGATTCCGGCGTGGATGACCCTGTTCACTTCGATGTTCATGCACGGTGGCTGGATGCACCTGATCGGCAACATGCTCTACCTGTGGATCTTCGGCAACAATGTGGAAGACGCCATGGGACACACGAGGTTTATCGTATTCTATCTTGTGTGCGGCGTCGCTGCAGCGCTGACGCAGGCACTGCCCGACACCGGTTCCGAGATCCCGATGATCGGTGCCAGCGGCGCCGTATCCGGTATCCTCGGCGCCTATTTATTGATGTACCCGCACGCGCGCGTGCTGGTCGCCATCCCCATCGGCATTATTATTACCACCCTGCGCATACCGGCGGTATACGTACTGGGGTTCTGGTTCCTGATGCAACTCATCAGCTCTGCACTTGCCGGCGGTCAGCAGGGCGGGGTTGCCTTTGGCGCTCACATCGGCGGGTTTATTGCCGGCATGGCGCTCATCCCCCTGTTCAAATACAGGCACATACGGTTTTTTGCCCCGGCACACCGACGCTGACCCTACACGGCTAACCCTCGAACCCGACTTCCTTGTGGCTGCCGTCGCAGAACGGCTTGCTGGCGGAGTGCCCGCAACGGCAAAAGGCCGCCTTGTTGCGTGTAGCGGCGCAACTCTCGTCAGCACAGACAATCCGCATCGGCCCCTTTGCCACCAGCATCGAGTTGGGGCGTACGGTGATAACCAGCGGGCCCTCTCCCTCCAGTTCTTCCGATGCAAGACCGACGATAATACCGTCGTTCTCGAACCCGGCTTCCCTGTGGCTGCCGTCGCAGAACGGCTTGTTCCTGGAGGCACCACAGCGACACAGGGCAATATCATCACCCTTGCCGTAAACATAGCCATCAGCTGCACAGACTTCTATGTCACCGGTACACAGCAGGGGGCCGTTCTCCCGAATCTTTACGCGATTTTCCTGGCTCAATCTCTTCTCCTTCTACAGGTTAAAGATGCCCGCAGGCGTCGGCAGCAACTGCGCCCAAAGATACACGAAAGCCGCGATTAAAAGTACACCCGCGAAATTCAGCCACAGCCCGGCCCTGGCCATCTGCGGTATGCGGATACAGCCGCTGCCGAAGACAATGGCATTGGGTGGTGTAGCCACCGGCAGCATGAAGGCAAAGGAGGCGCACAGGGTGGCGGTCACCATCAGCACCATGGGTGGCAACGCGATGGCGAGCGACAGCGCACCAAGCAGAGGCAGCAGCAGGGAAGCGGTTGCCGTATTGGAAGTGACCTCGGTCAGAAAGGTGACCAGCAGGCCGGTCAGCAGAATAATCCAGACCACCGGCATCCCCTTCAGCACCTGTAACTGTTGCGCCAGCCAGGTAGTCAGTCCCGTTTCACTGAAGCCCGCCGCCAGCGCGAAACCACCGCCAAACAGGATGATGATACCCCAGGGTATGCGTACCGCTGTCTCCCAGTCGAGCAGGAAAGTGCGCTGCCGCCAGTCGGCCGGGATCACAAACAGCGCCAGCGCACCGGCGATTGCAATGGTGGAATCCCTGATCATGTCCAGTGGCGCCCAGTCGAACAGGCCGCGGCAGATCCACAGCACAGCCACAGTAGCGAATACCCACGCCACGCGCTTTTCGGCTGTGGTCATTCCCCCCAGCGACTCCAGCTGCTGTCCGATGAGCCCCGTGGATGCAGGTAGCGCCATGGCGTGCACCGGGAAGGCAATCCGCGTCAGGTACAGCCAGCTCAGCAACAGCATAAGCAGTGACAACGGCAGTGCAAACAGCATCCAGCTGCCGAATCCCAGGTCGATGCCGTACATTTCGTCCACCACGCCGGCCAGTATCGCGTTGGGTGGCGTACCGATGAGCGTGGCAATGCCGCCGATACTGGCGGCGTAGGCAATACCCAGCATCAGCGCAACGCCCAGTGGCGACGTTTGATAGCTCTCGCCGGGCAACAACTGCTTCAATACCGCCAGGCCGATGGTGACCATCATCATGGCGGTCGCGGTATTGCTGATCCACATGGAAAGCAACGCAGTGGCCAGCATGAACCCCAGTACCAGCCGGGCCGGGCTGGTACCGGCCCGGTTGATCACGTGCAGGGCAATACGCCGGTGCAGTTCCCAGCGCTCCATGGTCACCGCGATCATGAATCCGCCGATGAACAGGAACACCAGGTGGTGCGCATAGGCGGCCGTTACGGTACCCGCGGGCATAATCCCGAACAGCGGAAACAGGACAATCGGCAGCAGTGCCGTCGCCGGAACGGGGATTGCCTCACTGATCCACCACACCGCCATCCATACGGTCACTGCGGCCAGCCGCAAACCCGTCGGCGCGAGACCATCCGGCAGGGGCATTGACAGCAGCACGAGGAAAGCGGCCGGCCCGAGCCACAGGCCGATAGCGGAATGCCGCATCAGTCGCCGGCGCGGAACGCCACGCCGGTCCCTCCCGGGCCACAATACCCGCCAGGGTTCCTGGCCGGGTATTGCCGGTGATAATCCCCGGCGTAGTAGAAAGCCGACGCGGGCATGACCGGCGCGCCGGCATTGATAAACATTACGATGTCGTCCGTCCCGTGCAAGGGGCACTTGCACAATGTGCCGTGTTCAGGGATAAAGCGGGCTTATATCAGCTGCCTGCAATGTAAACACAAATCATGAATGACGCCAACACCGCCCCGCCCGATGCCCTGCTGTTGCTGACCGGCCAGTGTCCCCACTGCCCCGTGGTACTGCAAGGACTCGGGGAACTGGTAAAACAGGGTCGCATCGGCCGGCTGGAGGCCGTGAATATCGTTGCCCGGCCGGATATCGCGCAACAGTACGGCGTGCGCACGGTCCCCTGGATCAGACTGGGAGAGTTCGAGCTGGAGGGTCTGCATTCCCCCGCAGAGCTAAGGCAATGGGCGGAACGCGCCGCGGCCGCTGACGGCCTGGCGCTGTATTACGGCGAATTGCTCAAGCAGGGTCAGCTGGCGAAAGTGCTGTCTGCTATACGCAGGCACGGTCACCATCTTTCAGCCTTGCTGGATCTGGCCGGCGACCCCGATACTGATCTGACAATCCGGATCGGCATCAGTGCGGTTATCGAGGACCAGGCCGGCAGCCGCCTGTTACAGGATCAAATGCCCGCACTGGTGCAACTGGCGCAGCACTCCGATCCCGGGGTGCGATCCGACGCCGCGCATTTTCTGGCCCTGAGCGGGAGTGAAGCCGCCCGTGCAGAACTTGAAACCCTGCTACTGGACAAGGAAGCCGCGGTGCGTGAGGTTGCCAGCGACAGCCTCGATGAGCTGAAACAGCGCCTGAAGCCATGAACGGCTACACTGGAAATGATTAAATATAACGAATATGTTATAGCATACTCGCGATATTCTGATTTACATTTGGGAGGCCGCCATAATCCGGAATCATTGCCCGGGTTGCGGGACTGTGATCTGATGTGGGCACGCACGTAAACAGGATATGCCGGTTTTGCCGGAGAACGGTTTTATATGAATCTGCTCAGTTTTGTTGTGGCGGGCCTGCTGGTGGCGCTGACACTGACATTTGCCGCCATGTTGTTGTCGGCAATTATTTTCAATCTGAAAGCCGGCAGAAAATACCGCATCACGCTGGCCACACGCCTCAACCAGTTGCGGCTGGGTAAAATGCTCTCGGCGGCAGGTATCGACATCAACGCCTATCTGCATACGCAAAGCGTCGTCGACATACAGCATCAAATGGAGAGCTGCTCAAACTGCGAAAACACGGATACCTGTGACGAACAGCTGGCTGACGGACACATCAGCGCAACCGATATAGATTTCTGCAATAACGAAAAACCCCTGCGGGATCTCGTGCGCAGCAAGGTCTGATCCGGCGCTCGCCGTGAGTACGCTCACCTTTACCTGCATCGGCAGTGCGAGACCACCTAACCCGGCTGACCATCCACCCGGGGTTGAGTCAGAACGGGGAAGTACAGCAGGAAGTAAGCCAGGAAGGCGGCTATCCATAACCACTGCGACAGGCCGATCCACAGGTCGTAGTGCCCGGAATCCAGCATGGGCAACAACACGCGCACCAGGACCGCAACACCCAGTACGGCGAAAATCCATGTCAGCGCCGGTGGCGGTTCGAATACGCTCCTGCCGGTATGGCCCAGCGCAACGCGCGTCATCATGCCCAGCGTCATCATGCCGACGCCACCGACGGCAAACGCATGCACCGCCAGGTAGCTGGACATGCCCGCGGCATATACCGCAACTTTCAGGGCAAAGCCGACGACGATAGCGGCATAAGCCAGGTACAGGCTCCACAACAACGGCTTCTTCCAGATGCCCGGGGTATACCAGCCCAGCAAACGCCACAGGTGCAGGGCAAACAGGCCGGCGGCCAGCGCGGCGACCGTCAACCCGTTCGGCTGAAACAGGTCGGCTATCCAGAAAGCGGCGAACAACACCAGGCTGGCGATATCCAGCCGCTTGCTGTTACGCAGTTCCACCGGGTAACCGACACCTCGTTCGATAAAGAAGGGCAAAACCCGCCGGCTGAGCATGAAAATCAACGCCAGCACAAGATACAGCCCGGAATACAGTCCCAGGTAGACCCCGTTCTCAAGGGAACCCGCAGCGCCGAGGAAAAACACCAGGTTGCTTACCAACAATAACACCAGTTTGATGAGAATGGCCAGGTCGGGCCAGCGTCTGGCACGGATAATGGGAACCGTTACCGCGAGCGTGAACCCGGCGAGAAACAGCAGATCAAACACCGCTGCCAGCGTCTGCTCCGCCTCACCGCCCGCCAGCACAGTCACGCGCGCCAGCAACCAGAGAAGAAACAGCAGCAACAGGGGGGCGCCACTCAACGTCGGGCGTCCGGTCCAGTTACCCACCGCCGTCAGCAGAAACCCGGCCACGACCGCCATGCCGTAGCCGTAAATCATTTCGTGCGCATGCCAGGTTATGGCGGGCAGACCGGCAAGGGGGAAGGATACCTTCAGACTGTACGCCGCAAACCAGACCAGCATGCTGATGACGGCGAACCCGCCGGCAGCCAGAAAGAACGGCCGAAATCCCAGCCTCAGCCAGGCAACACCTAGCGGTTTGATTTCAACTTCTCCGACTGTACTTCATCCAGCGGACCCGGTCCGGCCAGACCGTAACCCTGAGCATAGTCGACGCCCAGCTCGCGCAGCCGCTCGAGGATAGCCCTGTTTTCCACAAATTCTGCAATTGTTTTCATACCCATCACCTGCCCGATCTGGTTGATGGAGCTTACCATTGCCGCATCGATAGGGTCATCAACCATGTCCCGCACAAACTGGCCATCGATCTTCAGATAGTCCACCGGCAGATTTTTCAGATACCCGAACGATGACAGACCGCTGCCGAAATCGTCCAGTGCAAACAGGCAGCCCAGCGCTTTCAGTTCCTCGATAAACACCGCCGCCTGCGCAAGGTTGGCGACCGCCACCGTTTCCGTGACCTCGAAACAGATCCGCTCCGGACTTATCGCAAAGCGGACGAACTGTTCCTTGATAAAGTTGAGGAACCCTTCTTCATTGATACTGCAGCCGGACAGGTTGACTGTCGTAATCAACTCCGTGTCCAGGCATCCGTCCCGGCTGTCCCTGGCGAGTTTCATGAACAGGTTACGGATTACCCAGCGATCGATCGCCTGCATGAGATTATAGCGTTCCGCCGCCGGGATAAACAGGTTTGGCGCAACGATCCCGCCCTTTTCGTCCAGCATCCTCACCAGTATTTCCTGCATCGATGCCGCACTCCCGGACCCGCCTACCGGCACGATCGGCTGGCAGTACAGTACAAAGCGCTCATCCTGCAGCGCCCGGGTAATACGCGCCACCCAGTGCATTTCGCGGTGCCTGAGCGCCATCTGGTCATCGCTTTCCTGGTACAGGTGCACCCGGTTGCGACCCAGGTCCTTGGCGGCGTAGCAGGCAATATCCGCTGCAGCGAGTACTTCGTTGCGGGAGGCGTTGGTGCGGTTTATGGCAACGACACCGATACTTGCCCCCACCCTGAAGGTCTGTTTCTCCCATACGAAACAGTAGTCCTCGATGGTTTCGCGCACCAGGTTGGCGATGCTGACGGCTTTGCGCACCGGGCAATCCTTCAGGAACATTGCAAATTCGTCACCGCCCAGCCGGGCCAGGGTATCAGAGCCGCGGAATGTTTTTGCCAGCACCGCTGACAGCTGCCGCAACAGCTGGTCGCCGGCAACATGACCACAGGTATCGTTAATGACCTTGAACTGATCCAGGTCCATGTACAGAAGTGCGTGCTCCACTTCCATGCGGCGCGCCAGCTTGAGCTCCCTGTCGAGGAGCTGCTCGAAAGCATGGCGGTTTGCCAGCCCTGTCAGGGTATCGTGGGTTGAATTCCAGAGCATCTTCTGTTCGGACGCCTTGCGCTGTGAAATGTCCGTGTGAGACCCCGCGAGGCGGATAGGCGCACCCTTGTCCGACAGTAACACCAGGCCACGGCACTCCACCCACTTCCACTGCTCCCCCCGGGTTGCCAACCGGTATTCAACACTGAACGACTGGGTCGCACCTGTCATACATTCGGTCCAGGCATGCAGTATTTCACCAAGATCATTCTCGTGGATCACGCTTTGCCATGCCCGGAAGCTGTCCTCAAACTCGTCCACCCCGTATCCCAGCATGGCCTTCCAGCGCTCGGAGAAATAGATTTCCCCCGTTTCCAGGTTGTAGTCCCAGATACCGTCGCTGGTACCACGGGTAATCAGCGCAAAACGTTCTTCGTTCTTGCGCAACGTTTCCTCTACCGCCTTGCGCTGCGTAATGTCGTGAAGAATAACGACCGAGCCGAACTCGTGGCCGAAATCGTTGCGTATGGGCGACCTGGAGACATCGACACAAAGCTCTTTACCTGTTTCGGAACGCAGACGATACGTTTCCCCCGCGCCCGGCGAATCCTTTTCGGCCTCGAGCATAAGCACGTCACTCAGCAGGCAGCCCGCCACATCCTCCTCATCCCGCCCGATAAGCCGCTGGGCCTGCCTGTTGAGATAACCGATCCGGCCGGCGACATTGGTCGTGATTACCGCATCGCCGATCGACTCGAAGGTCACCTTTGCAATCAGTGCCTGTTCAGCCATGGCTGTCTTGCGCACCACGAAACGTATAATCGCAAAACCCATCAGCGCGGATGCAATTGTCAGCAGACCCATGACAAGCGCCGTATCACGGTCATTCTCGCGTGACAACGCCACAGAGTTTTTTACTTCCAGTTCCTGGTTACCCAGCATGTTATTCAGGAAGGACAGCATTTCTTCCTGCCGCGGAATAGCCTTGTCCCTGAGCAGCGCACTGGCTTCTTCGTTACGGTCCTCCTGCAGCAATTCAATCACCTGGCCCTGCAGGGGCGCTGATGCTTCCGCCAATACCCTCAACTTCTGAAAGAACTCCCGTTCCTGCGGGGACTCCAGCAACCGGGACAGGGCATCACGATTGATAACATACTGTGTCGCGAGTTCGTTGAGGCGAAGGTACTCCCTGTCACGCTCGAACGGATCATCCGCCATAGCCATACGCAGCAGACCCACCGAGCGCTCGCGGACACTGGAATACATCATCATCACGTGGTGGGTTTTCTGCGCCTGCCTGTTTACCAGGCGCTCTGAATCGCGCATGGTCTGCGTCATCTGCATGTAACCGATCAGAATGACAGCCAGCATAAGCACCATGACCGCGCTGAACCCGCCAACGATGACGTACTTGGATCTGTCCGAAAACATGGGGTGGCTGGACGCCTCTCTGCTGGAACCGATAACTGATTGATAACTGTATGCTTCTTATCGGCGCAGGCGCTGTTAACTGAATGGACGCCGCCCCCTGCACGGCAGCAGCGCAAGCAGCTGTTTTCTATCGCTTTATTACCGGATCTGAACGGGGCCGGCAACAGCAGGAAGCGCGCCGGCTAATTCAGCCGGCGCACCAGGTAATACAGCTGCTGACTTTCCGAGGATGTGGAAGGCCCGGCCACCAGTGCCGCATGCCGGTGCTTTTCCGGTCTGGACGCCTCGATAGCAGCCTGCTCGCTCGCCATTACGTCGACGCAGCTGGCCGACAGGCGTTTCTTTTTCCTGGGCGCATACACTACGGCGAAGCGCTCCTGCACCACGCCGTCACGGTCCATCATCAAACCCCGGATGGAAACACCCATTGTTCTCGTCCTGCTCTTTCGGTGGCGGGAACTGTTCCAGGATCTTCTGCACCGCCTCTCGTAAACGCTTTTCCCTTGCCGCCGGATCGAGCCGGAATAACAAACCGGTAAAGCCATCTGAACACCCTGGTCTCCCTTTTCCAGTCATACCGGCAGGTATGAATATTACGCTTTCGCCCGTCCGCCTGCCTCCCGGACAGGGAAGCTGAATTCGCATATAAGCGGACGGTTATACACAGCGAAATACGAAATGCGGAAATGACAGGACAAAACCAATATGACTTTTTGCCATATTTAAATATCGCCCGTATCTTCATGTTATATATATCTTTTAACAGATTGGTGAAAAATTGACCGATCTAAAGCGGGGTACTTAAAAAACCCTGAAAGTTGCATGTTTCGCTTATTCATCCACAAACTTATCCACAGATTTTGTGGATAAGTTTTTTCCTTAAAACAGGCATCGTCAGACAGTTCGTTCCTGCACCATGACCCAGGGCGCCACAACCACACCCCACAGTTCCGGATTACGCCGGTTCCAGTCCTGCGCCAGTTCCACGTCGAGATGCCCGACCTGTCCCGATCCCAGCCATTCCTCTACCGCAGCCCTGTCGTCGTTGGCAAAACAGGTGGCCACCTCGACCAGGTCGAGTTCGGCAGCGACACGGATCACCACACCGCGGGCAAAATGCACCTCCAGCTCCTGCCACTGGATCCTGGCGGTTTCCCGGTGCAGTTCTTCCAGGGTGTGTCTGTTTTCAGTCATGCTGCCGGTCGGCCATGTGTAGCGTACGTATTCTGTAGTCCAGCCGCGCAGATCGCCGGCGCGGATCGAGCTGCGGCACCCTGCCGAGACGGTTACGCAATTGCCGGGTGGTTGCGGGTTTGGCCAGAAAAACACCTACTGCATTGTAGTTCTGTGCTGTACTGAGGTGGAAAGCCGAAGCAAAGGCACTGTGCCCCGCACGATCATCCAGGTAAGCCGACACCATCAGTTCCAGACGCGAGGCGAAATTGGAGACAACCATGCCTTCCCCTGACAAACAGCCG
>JBHHXO010000068.1:0-14283 GCA_046757125.1 Thiogranum sp. | reverse complement strand
AGATTGCCACGTCGCTACGCTCCTCGCAATGACGCGGGATGACCGGGTTGGGTCGTGAGCTGTCTTTAAGTCTTTAGTTATATAAGAAGTCGCTAATCCTTCTCGCATTGGCGACCGTTCTCTTAGTTGTTTACTGGGTAACTATCTGCCCGTTTTTCTAACATCGATCCGTGGTGTCGACAAACGGCACGGTTATGCATCCTATTCTGACACGCGGCACGGATATGGTTCTAGTTACAACCCGCAGCCATTCCACGGGTTCACCTGCTCCCGGATACCCTGACCGGATGCAGGCAAACAGCCGCACCGGCCTGTTCACCAGGCGCCTGATGCCCCGCTCTGGACCCGGCTGGAAAGGGCGATTATGCTTTGCGCATGAATCAATCCCTGCCTGTCTTGCTTGCCGGATTTATCGGCCTGGGAATGCTTTCCGGCTGCGAGGAAGTGCCTCAACCGGAAATCGCCAAAGTCACAGAAGCACCGCACCCGGTCCAGCCTGCCCCCGTGGCAACCCCTGAAAACACCGGCGGCAGGTTATACGGCTCGGTAGTGGAAACTTTCGATGCCGGTGATTTCACCTACCTCCAGCTCGACAGCGGCAAGGAAAAATTCTGGGCCGCCGGACCGCTGACCCGACTCGCCCCCGGCACCATGGTCGCCATCTCTACCCGCATGCCCATGGAAAATTACCATAGCAAGAAACTGGACCGCGATTTCGAGCTGATTTACTTTACCGACCGGATCATCACCGATGCGCACAAGGAAGAAAGCGATACCGCACCGGTCGAATTGAATCCCCACTCCGACATCACCAGCGCGCCGGCCCGCGCCCCGGTCTCCGGCATCAGCAAGGCCGAGGGCGGGAAAAGCATCGACGAAATCATTACACAAAAGGACGCGCTGGCAGGAAAGACCGTTCGTGTGCGCGGCAAGGTCGTCAAGTTCACCAAAGAGGTGCTGGGACATAACTGGATCCATATACAGGACAGCAGCAGCGGCGCGGACCTGACCGTTACCACCGACGGCACGGCCGGCATTGACGACATCATCGTCGCCGAGGGTACCCTGAACCTTGGCAGGGATTTCGGCTATGGCTACGTTTACGAGCTGATCCTGGAAGATGCCAGCATTACGAAAGACTGAAAAACGACAAGGGGTATACGCTGATGGGGTTGGGCAGTCTTGAATCAGTAGCACCCTATCTGCCTTTTTTTATCGTCATCGTCTGGGGGCTGTACCGCATGTTTTTGAAAATGGGCAAACGCCTCTACTATCGCCGCAAGGTGAAACGCGTCAGCGAAGCCGTCAATAAAAATCCGCCACGAGCAGGTGCGCAGGAATCCCTGAGCAAACCGGCAGCCGATGACACATGACAAAACATTTGTATAAAAGGCCCGGGTAAACGGATCGTGACACGCTCCGGATCAGGCGTGTACAATCAAACCGCTTGCGGTCGCGCCGCCATGCAGGACCCGGTTACATAAGCAACTGAAATTAAATAAAACATGGTTAGTGGAGCTTTACATTCGCAATGCGAAGGCCGGGAGTTCGGCCACCACTTACGATCTGGTCTATATTTAACCAATGAACAAGCCGCTGTTTACAGCTACCATTCTCACGGCCTTTCTGACGCCCGTTACAAACGGCGTGGCCTGGTCAGACACCGCGATATCAAACGCGGACACCCCGTTTCCCGCAGCGCGACAACCATTGCCGGCCGGCGAGCCCGCACCGGACCGCTATCCGCCGCCTCCCCCACCGAACCCCTACTGGCAGGCAGGCCCATGGGGCTCGTCACCGTGGGGCTACCGACAGGCCACACCTGTATATCGGTCCGGCAGTGAGTATGACCGGCTGCTGAAAGAACTTGCAGCGTACCGTGCCGAGCTGGACAAGGCGCGCGAGGACCTGCAGCAGGGACAGCTCGCGATGCAGGAAGCGCGTGCAGCACTCGACCAGGCGCAAACCGAACACCGACAGGATATCGATCTGCAAAATGCGCTCAGCGAAAAACTGGCGGCCGCTACTGCGGAAAACGTGAGCCTGCAATCGCGCGTCACACAACTGGGTAACGAGCTGGCAGCGGTCAACGAATCACTGGCAGAACACCGGAAACAGGCC
Source organism: Thiogranum sp. (assembly GCA_046757125.1). GTDB lineage: Bacteria > Pseudomonadota > Gammaproteobacteria > DSM-19610 > DSM-19610 > Thiogranum. The sequence continues at coordinate 12,162 of JBHHXO010000068.1, read as the reverse complement.
GCGCTCCTCACCGATGAACGTAAGCGCTTGCAAGACGCGCTCACCAATCGCGACGAGCAACTGACAAGCCTCAGGGAATCACTGCAGGCAACCAATGCCGAACTGGAACTGGCCAGGTCCGGAATGGATGACTCCCGACAGCAGCTGGCCGCAAGCCAGGCGCAGGCCCAAACATACAAACAGGAACTCGATAAACTGAATGCCCGGCTGGAAGAACAGAAACAGGCCATGCTGCAGGCCAAACAGCGACTGGCCGAGATAAGCTCTGCACGCGACAGCCTGCGGGCAGACCTGTCCGCCTCGGCCGAAGAACTGTCCAGGGTCCAGGCGACGCTGGAGAAAGCACAGACACAGGCCGAGCAGCTCCGTCAGGCCAGGCTCGACCCGCCCTTCGCCGACACGCCGCAGCAAGCAGCGTCCTCCAGCCCACCCGCTGAGGAACAGGTTGCGGCGGAAGACAGTGCACCGCCGGCGGATAGCACCGTAGAGGTCGCCGCGCTGGAAAGCGCAGCCCCGGCTGAACAGGCGCCGGCTGAAGATACACCGCAGGCAATCGAGACCGGACAGGTGGTGGCATCGGCAGGCAGCGCGGCGCCGGATACAGATGGCGACGGCATACCGGACAGCGATGATCTTTGCCCCGCCACGGCGGAAGCCGTTGCCGTGGCGTCCACCGGTTGCGCAGTCAACGCGACCATACCGCTGGAAGGCGTGAACTTTCGCTACAACTCGCACGAACTCACCGCCGGCGCCCGCGCCGTTCTCGATCGGGTAGCGGATATCCTGGCCAAAAATGCCGATACCCGGCTTGAAGTCGCAGGCCATACGGATTCACAGGGCAACCCGGTCTATAACCAGTGGCTGTCCCAGTTAAGAGCACAGGCGGTCAGGGACTACCTGATCGAGCGCGGACTCGATCCGGGCAATATCTCGGCACGCGGCTACGGTGACCAGCAACCGGTGGCGGAAAACACGACGGTAGCGGGACTGGTGCAAAACCGGCGTGTGGAATTACGCACCCTGCCGTGAACCTGCCCGACCGGTCTCCCCGACCGGGCTGAAAAGAACCGAAAAACAGACCGGGCGGCATAATAGCGTGCTGGCCGCTTGCGCTCATTTTTTTCGCCTACCCCCTACCCATTTATGTGAAAGTACTCTAGAATGATTTTCCAATTGACTGAATTGGAATGCTATTTTATCCGGTCACCCGCCATGCATTGCATTATCAGACAGCTTATCCGCTTCTTCATCGCCCTTGCGGGCCTGCTCAGCCTGTCCCTGGCAACGGCAGCAGCAGACCGCTACGACGTCTCCTATCTCTGGCACCGGGATGTCGACAGCGTGCTGGACTACCGCGACCGCGTTGCCCGGGTGCTCGGACCCGACGTATCGAAAAAACTCAAGGTTGTAGCGAAAGCCAGGCTGTTCGGACTCATCTACGATCGGCGCAGTGACAGCGCCAGGGCGGGCAAACTCGCCCGTGCGCACACCAGGCTGCTGCGTTCCCGCGGACTGGAAGCCGCCGCCCCGGTCCGTTCCCGCAACTGGCAATTCGTCAAAGGTGACAGCGCCCGGCCTGCGGCCTCCACCAAAACGCCGAAACAGGCTGTGTCCAGGAGCAGGATGTCCAGCGCCGAGCGCGCCCGGGAGATCCGTGATATCGGTGCTGCCGTGGAAGACTACATAAAACGCCTGCGCCGCGAAGGCAAGATAGCGGCTGACGAGCGCACGGGCTGGTCGGTATTCGATTTCACCACGGGCGAGAAGCTCGTCACCATCAACGAAGACACCCAGTTCCAGGCCGCCAGCCTGGTGAAACCTTTTATCGCGGCAGCCTTTCTCCAGAAGGTTAAAGACGGCGATCTTATTTACGGCCCGAAGAGCCGCCGTCACATGGAAAAGATGATCCACCATTCGAACAACGCTTCAACCAACTGGGTCATGCGCCAGATGGGCGGGCCGCAGAAAGTCGAACGCATCCTGAAACGACGCTACCCGAAGATATTCCGGGACACCCGTCTCGTCGAGTTCATCCCTGCCAATGGCCGCAGCTATCGCAACAAGGCATCCGTCCATGATTACAGCCGCTTCCTGTACGCGGTATGGAAAGACGGGATTACCGGTTCACGCGAAATCAAACGCCTGATGTCGATGCCGGGCTCCGACCGCATCTACACCGGGGCCAGGGAAATCCCGAAAGGCACACGGGTCTACAACAAGACCGGCAGCACCGCGCGCGTCTGCGGTGACATGGGCATCCTCAGCGTCAAGGGTCCGGGCGGCAAGCGCTACCCCTACACGATCATCGGCATTATCGAAAAACAGCAGCGCAGTGAAAACTACACCGCCTGGATCCGTGCGCGCAGCGATGTCATCCGCAACGTGTCCAACATCGTTTACAAGGGCATTGCCCGACACCACAACCTGGAAGACGTACTCTAGGGCCTGTTAACATAATATTGCCGGGGTTCAGCGTTCCTGTGGTGTTTCGCCGCAAGGCGGACACCCGTCAGATATGCGAAACCAGCCTGGCCGCGGGAATGCTGGACCTGATCGCCGTTGCGATTTCATGGCGCATGCCGTGCACCGGCCGGATAGACACCCATAACAGATTCAGCGCCAGGTTGAATTCCGCAAAAACCACGATACCGCTGAAGCGTGCCAGCACGCGGTGTAACTCGCCAATGGTACGCTGTATGTGTGGCTGTGATTTCTTGCGCAGTCCCGGAATAATCACCATGAAATCACTCAGCGGCTTGCCGTGCTCGTCCATGGTCGGGGCGCGTTTGCGCAGCGGCTCGGAAGCATCCTGAATGGAGAGTGTCTGGCGCAGGAAGTTCATAGCCTGAATATAGCTCACCGCAACACGGCCGTTCAATCAGAATAAGGCCTGCGATTTCAAACGGCTAAATACGCTGATTATTTTCCCGACAATATTGCAACCGGCTGGCTGCCATGCGACGGCTTTGCTACCATTGGCGCGCTGCACGCCCCCTGTCCCGGTAGCTCAGCTGGATAGAGCGAGCGCCTCCTAAGCGCTAGGTCGGAGGTTCGAATCCTCTCCGGGACGCCATTATCTATACCTTGCGCCTGACCTCGATGATATTGGGTAACTGACCGATACGGCTGAGGATACGGCTCAGCTGACCTATATCGGTTACCTCGATGTGCAGGTCCATCCGCGCAACAAGATCCTTCCTGTCGGTGAAGGTATTGACCCCCAGCACATTGATATTGTCGTTTGCCAGCAAGGCGGATACATCACGCAACAGGCCCGGACGGTCGTAGGCCTGGATATGGATATCCACCGGGAATACCCGGTCCGGCAGCGCGCCCCATTCGACATCGATCAAACGATCCCGGTCTTCGTCCTTGAGGCGCAACACGTTGGCGCAGTCACGGCGATGGATGGTGACACCGCGCCCGCGCGTGATGTAACCGACAATGGCGTCATTGGGTACCGGGCTGCAGCAGCGCGCCGTATTGGTCAAAAGGTTGCCCACACCCAGTATCTTGAAATCATCGGACTCCTGTCGCGGCACGGAGCGTCGCTTTGAACTTGGCAGGGATGGCGGCTCATCATTCTCGGGCCGGGTCAGATTCAGCACCGCACTGACCACCTGGCCGAGCTGCTGATCGCCGCGTCCCAGTGCCGCCATCATGCTGTCCGTGTCCTTGTAGTTCAGCTTTTCCACCACCTTGTCCAGCTCGCTGCCGGAAAGACCAAGACGATGCAGCTCGCGCTCCAGCGCCGCCCGCCCGGCGCTTACATTGATATCCCGATCCTGTTCCTTGAACCAGTGCCGCACCTTGGCGCGTGCACGCGGCGTTTTCAGGTAACCCAGGTGGGGATTCAGCCAGTCGCGGCTGGGCGCGGGCCGGCGTGCTTTCAACACCTCGAGCTGCTCGCCGTTGCTCAGTTCATAGGTCAACGGGACGATACGACCGTCGACCTTGACACCGCGGCAACGGTGACCCACATCGGTATGAATGTGGTAGGCAAAATCCAGCGCGGTCGCACCCGCGGGCATATCGACGACCTTGCCCTGCGGGGTCAGTACGTAGACACGTTCGTCGGTCGACTCGGACTTGAAGCGGTCGACAAATTCATCCGCCGACTGCTCTTCATCTTTCCACTCCAGCACCTGGCGTAACCAGGCCACCTTCTTTTCAAAGCCCGCATCGTAATGCGCGCCTTCCTTGTAACGCCAGTGCGCAGCAATACCGAGTTCCGCGTGTTCGTGCATTTCGCGGGTGCGTATCTGTACTTCGACCGCCTTGCCCTCCGGCCCGATAACGGCGGTATGCAGGGAACGGTAGTTATTGCTTTTCGGGTTGGCGATATAGTCATCGAATTCATGCGGCACGTGGTGCCACAGACCGTGCACGATACCCAGCACGGCATAACAGTCGCGCGGACTGTCCACCAGCACCCGTACCGCCTGCACATCGAAGATTTCGTGGAAATCGACGTTCTTGCGCTGCATCTTGCGCCAGATACTGTAGATATGCTTGGGCCTGCCGGTAATCTCCGCCCGGATCCCCACCTCTTCAAATGCCTTCTGCAGGCGCTCCTTGACCAGTTCGATATGTCGCTCGCGATCGATACGACGCCCGTCCAGCAGCGAGGCGATACGCCGGTAGGCCGCGCCATCGAGGTAGCGCAGGGACAGGTCCTCCAGCTCCCACTTGACCTGCCAGATACCCAGACGATTCGCCAGCGGCGCATAGATATCCAGGGTCTCGCCCGCAATCCGGCGCCGGCGCGCCTCGCTCAGGTAACGCAGGGTGCGCATGTTATGCAAACGATCGGCAAGCTTGATCAGCACCACGCGCACGTCTTCCGCCATGGCCAGCAGCAGTTTGCGCACACTTTCCGAATGACTGACTTCAGCTATGTCCCTGCCCGGGGCCGCACCGCGGAGTTCGTCTATGTGCCCCATCTTGGTGACACCGTCGACCAGTGTGGCCACACCGGCACCAAAGGCCTCCTCGATCGCATCGAGAGAGACATCGGTATCCTCGACAACGTCGTGCAGGATAGCGGCGGCTACCGCTTCGTGATCGAGGTGCAGATGGTGAACGATCTCGGCCACCGCCAGGCAATGCACCAGGTAGGGCTCGCCGGAAGCCCGCTGCTGCTGCCGGTGCGCGCGCTGCGCCATGTCCAGTGCAGAATGAATAAGCTGCTGTTCCGTTTCATCACGATCCTTGCAGACAGCAGTCAGCCAGGCATCCGGATCCAGCGCCTGTCCGTGTGAAGGTGTCGTGGTTTCAGCCCGGGCAACCATAGTACAAGTGTAGACCTGTCAGGCTGCCGGAACCATCAGGTTTTTACTTCGATTGCGGCCAGATCGGTACGCAGTGATTCCAGTACGCCTTCGAGCGCCTGCTGCATGGCCCGGGTAGTGGCGTGCATATCCTTGCCGTCGCTCGCCTGCCGTTGCAGATAAACGCCCGTCCACACCACCGCACCGGCGCGCTCCGAATACAGGCTTGCTTCCAGTTCCAGCTCGACTTCCGGCGCCCCGTCGCCCACCACCCGTTCAAAACGCAGCAGGCGAGTGCGCAGGCGATAGCCCGCATCAACGTGACGACTGTCATCCTGGACGGTAGCGGCAATACCGCTGCTGCGCAGGTAATACAACAACGCCTGGTGGATCATGCGTGGCGGCTGGTCGACCCAGAACTCGTAGTGATAACGGTGCAACTCCATTGGTTTGCGCACATCGCGGTACAGGACCGCACGCCCGCTGCGCAACGGATCCGCCATGACGTAGTCCACCCGCAGTCCTCCTTCCAGCACCGCCTCCGGTGGCACCGGCTCGGCGGACAGGTTGGTCTGCAACTGGTAGAAGCGGTCCTCCGGCACCGTGCCGGTCGTGCTGCAGGCCGTCAGAACAAACAACAACGCAAGACAGGCGCCCAGGTATCTAGTCATGTCTCACCCCCGTATCCCGTGGTGCGGAACCGCCTATCAGGCGCCCCGGGTTTTCCCGTATCTGGCGGCTGAACTCGCTCACGTTGCGGCTGGTACTGTCCAGGTTGTGCAGGATATCGCCCGTATAGCGCGAGACCTGCTCCAGCACCTGACGCAGGTCCGCCACGGCCTGCTGCAAATCCGGCCGGCTTTCCGTCACCAGTCCGTCCACTTTCCTGATCAGGCTCTGCGTTTCCTCTTTCAACTCGACCAGCCCCGCCGACAGGGCACGCACATCCCGGGCGGTCTCCTCGACATTGTCCAGGGTGCGATGAACCTGCACCTCGGTATCTGCATTCAGTATGCCGGCAAGATGTGTAGCGCTCCTGTCCAGTTTGGCAACCAGCGCCTGCATGCCTTCCATGATTACCGGCAGGCCCGAATCCAGCTCGCCGCCCACCCGCTGTACGGTGCGGTTAAGCGTTTCCAGCAGCGGTCGAATGGCGTTTTCGCTGAGATCCCCGAAGTCGCCCGCAACGGCACCCAGACTGGCAAACAGGTCAACGCCCTGCTCGCCCTGCAGCTCACCACCGGGTGCGAGGAATTCCCCCGACGTGCCTTCATCGATATCGACCACGGTATCCGCCAGCAAGCCCTCGGAATAGATGCGCGCAACACTGTCGGCCGGGATCTTCCAGCCCCTGCTTACCTGCAACTCCACCTGGTAGCGAATACCCTGCGCGGTTCTTTGCGGCTCGATAGCGGCGACGTGCCCCAGACCGTAGCCTTCGTAAGTCACCTGTGTCCCGGCCGTCAGTCCCGTCACGTTACTGTAATAGGTATAGTAGTGGTCACGCTCGCCCACACCGCTGAGCAGGCGGAACAGCACGTACAGCAGGACCGCCAGCCCCGCCAGCACGAACAGGCCCACCGAAAAATAGTTGATGGTATCCCTTTTCAAAACCAGTCTGCTCCTTCAGTCAGGCGCTGCATGTACTGTTCGGTATCTACCGGCACATCTTCAGAGGTGCGGCTCAGCAGGTTGCGCACCCGCTGGTTGTCCGAACCACGTATTTCCTCGACAGTCCCGGTCACCAGGATTTTGCCCCGGTCCAGCACCGTGATCCGGTCGGCTATCTTGAAGGCGCTTTCCAGCTCGTGGGTTACCACCACGATCGCCACCTGCATGGCGTCGCGTATGCGCAGAATCAGCTTGTCCAGGTCCGCGGCCACCACCGGGTCCAGACCGGCGGAGGGCTCATCAAAAAAGAGCAGCTTCGGATCCATCACCAGCGCCCGCGCCAGCGCGGCGCGCTTGACCATCCCTCCGGACAGTTGCGCGGGCATCAGGTGTTCAAAACCGGCCATGTTCACCACTTCAAGCTTCATGCGGCTCATGATGCGGATGGTGTTCTCGTCCAGTCGCGTGTGCTCGCGCAGCGGCATACGCACGTTATCGCCCACTGTCATGGAATTGAACAGCGCGCCGCCCTGAAACGATACGCCTATCTTTTTGCGTACTTCCGTCCATTCCCGGCCGCTCAGGGTACCGGTATCTTTTCCAAACAGGCGCACACAGCCACTGTCGGGGTGGTGCAGGCCCAGCATGTAACGCAACAGCGTCGATTTTCCCGAGCCACTGCCGCCCATGATAACCATGATCTCGCCGTCCTCGACGCTCAGTGAAACCCGGTCGAGTATCTTCTGTTCACCGTAATAGGTAACCAGTTCGTCGACGGCGACCACCGGCTGTGCGCCCTGTTGTGGCATGGGCTGCATCACAGGATCAGGAAAAAGGTAAAGATCATGTCAGCCACCACAATGGCGCCGATACAGAGCACCACCGAGCGCGTTGTGGCACGCCCCAGTCCTTCGGCGCCACCGCTCGCGCTGAAGCCGTTACTGGTTGCCACCAGAGTGATCAGCACGGCGAATATCAGGCTCTTGAACAGCCCCTGCCAGATATCCTGCGGCACCAGCGCTGCCAGCACCCGGTCGAAATAGGTCTCCATGCTGATATGCAGTTCCATGACCGAGAGCAACCCGCCGCCCAGCAGCGCCATGCTGTCGGCAAGAATGGTCAGTACCGGCATCATGACCAGCATCGCCACCAGCACCGGCGCCACCAGGTAACGCACCGGCGCTACACCCATGACCCGCAGGGCGTCGATTTCCTGCGCCATCTGCATGGTGCCGATGCGCGCGGCAATAGCCGAACCGGAACGCCCGGCCACGACGATGCCGGCAATCAACGCGCCAAACTCGCGCGTCACCGCGGTAGCAATACCGCTCACGATCTGTGACTCGGCACCGAACTCACGCAGCGTATATATACCCTGCATCGCCATCATCGCGCCGTTGGCGAGCGCCAGCACGGCCAGCACGGGCACCGCCTGCACGCCGATGCTCATCATTTCCGCGAACACGGCCTGCAGGCGCACACGCTGGTTGAACCAGTAGCCGAAAACGATCCAGAACAGGCTTTCACCGAACAGCGTCGCGCCATACCCGAAGTCCTCGACGCCGCTGACAAAGCGACGTCCGACCTGTTCGCTCACGCGACGGAAACCTGCGGGTGCGTGCTCAGCCGCCATTACTCAGCCGGTCTTCCAGGGATGTGTAGATAAGGAACACCTTGTCCAGTCGTGCCAGGCGCAACACGCTCATGGCCGCCTCGCTGACACCGATCAGTCCGAATTCCAGGTTATTGGAACGGGCATACTGGAAACCTTCCACCAGGCTTGCCACCCCGGAGCTGTCGATATATTCAACCGCCGACAGATCGACCATTACATGCTTCTGTTTCTTCAGGCAGGCCAGGATCACCTTGCGCGCGTCCGGCGACTTGTTCAGGTCAACTTCGCCACTCAGTGCTATGACCGAGAACCCCTGCCGGTCTTCTACTGGAAATGTCATGGCAGACTCCTATGTTCCTGTGTATTTTTTCATCTGGAAAAGGTTGCCTATGCCTTCCGGAGGATCGATAAACCCGCACTCATCCATCAGGCAATCGATGAGGTGTACGCCCAGGCCACCCGGACGCACGTCATCCAGGTCCCGGGAACAGATCTTTTCGGTATCGACCTTGTGCGCGTAGTCGCGTAACTGGATAACCAGCGCGCCCTGCTCCTGCATGAGCGTGACATCGATCCTGCCGTCCGGATCCATCCGGTAGGCATGCTGGATTATATTCGCACAGGCTTCATTGACAGCCAGCACCACCGCGTCAGTGGCCTGCCCGTCCAGGCCAACCATGTCAGCGGCATCACGGATTACGCAACGCAACAGTTTCAGGCGATTGGTCCTGGAACAGAACGTCAGGGAGATCAACCGGTCATTGCATTCCATGCGCTTTCGTTCCTTCAATAATCACCAGTGTCAGATCATCTTCCACATCACCCCCCGGATCCACCACCGCGTTAACGATGGCGGCGGGACGGGCTGCGAGTGGCAGGTGTGCGTGTTCCCTTAGCAAGCGTAGCAAACCTTCTTCCTCCAGGCGCCCACCTTCAGCGACCCGCGCCTCCAGCAGTCCGTCTGTATACAGGTACAGACAACCCCCGTCCAAGGCGAAAGTCTCATTGTCGAACTGGCAGTCGTAAACGATACCCAGCGGCGGCGCGCCGGCGGCGTACGACCCCATCAGCGCGGCCGGTCCCATGTGCAACACCGGCAGGTGCCCGGCACTCGACAGTGTCACTTCACCGTTTGCGGTGTCGAGCACACCCGCCACCATGGTGACAAACATGCCGTGTATGGAGGTTTCAAAAATTTCACGGTTGAGCATACCCAGCAACTTGCCAGGATCATGAATGCCCTTGCCCAGACAGCGGAACAGGCTGGCCGACTTGGCCATCAGCAGTGCCGCGTTCATGCCCTTGCCGGAGACATCCGCAAGGCAGAAGGCAACGCGTCCGTCGGCGAGCTGGTAGTAGTCGAAAAAGTCGCCGGATACCGCCCGGGCGGACAGGTTAAGGCCGGTAACGCCCGGAATACCGGCTTCACAGTGCGGCAACAGACTTTTCTGCACCTCGCGCGCCAGGTCCAGTTCGCGTGCCAGCTCGTCCGCCAGCCGGTCACGTTCCGCCAGCGTCTGCTCCAGCCGCCAGGTCAGTTCCTGGTAGCTGAGATTTTCCTCGGCGAGGCGCAGGTTGGCCTCGCGCAACACTTCTTCAAAGGGCAGCTGTTTACCCACCCGCAAACCCATGGCGGTGGCCGCCTCGGCAACGGATTCGGTTACTGTCTGCATCAGGCAGTCACTCTGCTCGGGACCGGCCCCGAAGTGTTCCTTGAGCAACTCGCGCGCGCGCTGCACGGCGACACGCTTGTTACCACTGCGGTACACCGCCGCCATCCAGTCCGCGCAGGAAGCGACCTTGCACAAACGGATGTCCTGCTCGTCGGCATCATCGGGTGGCCCGTCGTGGTGGTAGCCCATGGCCAGCGCCAGATCGGCCGGCAAATCCCAACTGGTCGCCAGCGTCAGGCCGACCTCGTCATGGGTACAGTGAAACAGGTCAATTTCCAGATCGCGGCGCGATTCCGGCGTCGCGCTGGTCAGCAGATTCCACTGCTCGACCTGCTCCGGCTTGAGGTACAGCATCACCAGCAGGCCGAAATCCTGCAACAGGCCGGCGGTAAAACATTCGTCGGCATCCACCCCGGCCAGCTCGGCAAGACTGCGGGCGCTTACCGCACGCCATAACGCGTCTTCCCAGTAGGCATCGATATCAAAACCGGGGATCGAATCCTTGCGCAGGGCGTCACGCATGGAGATACACAACACCAGGTTGCGCAGGGCCCGGTTACCCAGCACGGTGACCGCACGGGCTACCGATTTCACCTGGCTGACCAGTCCGAAGAAGGCGGAATTCGCCACGCGCAGCAGTTCCGCGGTCAAGACCGGGTCATTGGCTACCAGTTGGGCAAGTTCGCGGCTGTCTATCCCGGATTTCGAACACGCCTGGACAATCCGGATGGCATCCTTGGGGGGTGCCGGCAAATCGGACGGCCGAACCCTGTATTCGACGGCGGTTTCTTCCATAACCTGTTGATCGTGCATCCTGAAACAGTGGTTTTTGTCCTGTACCGCTACAGTAACGGCAAAAACGGGGCTGGCTAGAGCCAAATTTCAGCTAGTGATCAATAAATTATGGATTTTTAAACCAATGCCCAGGGACGCTCTGGTTAACTCGTTTTCCGTCATTCTGGCGTATGCCGGAATCCAGTGGTTTCAATGACATGGATACCGGCATACGCCGGTATGACGAATCAGAGCTTCCCTAGATCAGCGCCTGCAAAGTGACGGGGAATTGCTCGGCGGCCTCCTCGAAGGCAAAGAACAGCTCGTCCTCTTTCAGGCCGATTTCGTCCAGCATGGACTGTGAAATCTGGATATCGGCCCTGGGCGAACCCATGAAATTCCCCTGTTCCGATTCATTCACCAGGTGGTTGGCGAGATACAGGATACAGGCTTCGCGGCGCGACACCTGCGCCCGCTGCGGTTCGTGGTGCCAGCTGAGCGCATCGACCAGTTCTTCGGGCAGCTGCCACTGCTCCATGAGATAGCCCGCCACGCCGGCGTGGCTGAACTCAAAGCGCTCCATCTCGGCCTGATACAGCACTTCCTCGTCACCTTCCGCCATGAGCAGGATATCGCGCATGGCGTCGGGACGCTGGTGGTACAGGATAATACTGCCGATATCGTGCATCAGACCGGCTACAAACAGCCGTTCGGGGTGCAGGATATTGGCGCGTACCGCCAGCCCGCGCGCCAGCAGGCCGGTATAGACACTGTGCCGCCAGAAGGTCTCCATCGTCACCAGTTCGTTGGGAATGGTGTTGAAGGTCTTGACTGCCGAGATCGACAATACCAGCTGGTACAGCTCGGCATTGCCTATCACCGTAACCGCACGGGTGACCGTGTCTATCTTGCGACTGAAATTATAGAAGGAGCTGTTCGCCATGCGCAGCAAACGGGCGGTCAGATTCGGGTCGATATTGACGATCGCGGATATCTCTTTCGCCCCGCTGGACGGCGAATGGATCAACTCGAACAGGCGCAGGCAGACATCGGGGGGCGACACCAGCCCTTCCACGTCGCCCAGCAGCTGAACGATGGATTCCTGCCTTGCTTCACTACCCTGGTGCAAATTTTGACTGATCATAGGCTCAATATCCGCTTTTGCTGCTTATTTAGCGACCCCGGAAAATCAAACTGGAGTTTGACCACAAACGCTTTT
>JBHHXO010000067.1:0-14293 GCA_046757125.1 Thiogranum sp. | reverse complement strand
ATGCGCTTCGAAACGCAGTTATCCGCACCATCCGGCAGGTACTTCGAACGTATGGCGACCGTACTCGAATCAGACCAGATCCGCTCCATCGAGCGGCGCATCCAGAAAGTCTATGAATTGCCGCCCATGCCGGAGCTGGGGCGGCGGATTCTGGCGCTGCAATCCGATCCCCATGCCGACGCCCGGAAGCTGGCGGCCATTGTTCAGCTCGATCCCAGCCTTGCCGCCCAGGTGATTCGCTACGCGAGTTCGTCCTACTACGGCTACCCGGGGAAAATCACCAACATCCAGGAGGCGATTGCCCGCGTTCTCGGTTACGACATGGTGCTCAACCTGTCGCTCGGCCTGGCAGCCGGCCGGTCGTTCAGTATTCCTGACAGGGGACCACTGGGCCTGACGCAGTTCTGGGAGCACGCGGTGTGCAGTGCGGTGCTGGTGCAGAGGATCGGCAACATCCTGCCGGAGTCCATGCGCCCGCCCGCGGGTCTGGGTTACCTGTGTGGCCTGTTGCACGATTTCGGTATTCTGCTGCTCGGGCACCTGTTCCCGCCCGAATTCCGCCTGCTCAATAAAATGGCGCAACTGAATCCCGGCCGCTCGGTATCGGAACTGGAGAACCGCTTGCTGGGCATGGGCCAGGCAAAGGATATGCTGGCGCTGGGACATGCGCGCATCGGTTCCTGGTTGATGCAGGCCTGGAAAATGCCTGCGGCGTTGCAGGTCAGCCTGCTGGAACACCACAACGCTGCTTACCGCGGCGGTTTTGACATTCTCGTTCACCTGCTTCAGCTGGCCGATTTTCTGTACCTGAACAGGGATAAACTGCCCGGACCCGCGCAGTTGCCGGCCGGCAACCTGGACCTGTTGCAGCTATTGCCCGAGCAGGTGCTGGAAACCGCTACGCAGGTTTTTGCCGAGCGGGACGAGCTCACGGCCCTGTCGCATCTGCTGGCCAGGGCTTCATAAACAGCCCGCATCCCCTTATACATTCTACTGTGTGTCACCCCGGGCGCCGGCCGGGGATAATACCTGCGGTTCAGTGCCGGTTCGGGTCCCCGGGCGCGGCCTGTCGCTGTCAGTATTTCGGGCCGGTAGAGCGGCTAGTCTGTTGCCCGGAATCCAGTATGTAAAGGAGATTGCAATGCGCATTATTCTACTCGGCGGCCCGGGTGCCGGTAAGGGAACCCAGGCGAACTTCATCAAGGAAAAGTACGGTATTCCCCAGATTTCGACAGGCGACATGCTGCGCGCGGCGGTGGCGGAAGGTACCCCGCTGGGCGTCGAGGCCAAAAAGGTCATGGATGCCGGCGGGCTGGTATCGGATGACATCATCCTCGGACTGGTCAGGGAACGTACCGCCAGGGACGATTGTGCCAACGGATTTCTGTTCGACGGTTTCCCGCGTACCCTGGCACAGGCCGAAGCGCTGAAAGAGCAGGGTGTACGTATCGATGCGGTGGTGGAAATCGACGTCGACGATGAGGAGATCGTCAAGCGCATGAGTGGTCGCCGGGTGCATCCGGCTTCCGGGCGTACTTACCACGTGGTGTTCAATCCACCGCGGCAGGAAGGCAAGGACGACGAAACCGGCGAACCGCTGGTGCAGCGTGACGACGACCAGGAAGCAACGGTGCGTCAGCGCCTGAAGGTGTACCATGACCAGACCGAGCCGTTGATTGCCTGGTACTCCGGGTGGGCTGCGCAGGCACGGGACGATTCCCCTCGTTATGTCAGGGTATCCGGTATCGGTAAGGTCGACGCTGTGCGTGACGCGATCTTTTCCGGGCTGGGCTGAGATTCGCCCCGGGTGTCGGATTTGATTACACTGTAAGGGCCGGTAGCGGCTGGATTTGCTGTTATTTACGTCAAAATTGTGTCGTTTTACACTGGCTCCTGGCGCGGAAAGACTGTCGAAAATGGTGCTTCGACTTCAGGGATAACAGGAAGCTGCTTGTAAGAAAATGTCCGGTTTCCCTGTATCCGGGGGTACGGGGTTGCAGTGCTGGCGGTTGGCGAGTCGCTATTGCACTGATAAAACAGTCAAATAAATGTCGCCTTTCGGGGCGGTGGGGTAGCGCTCGATAGTTGTGGCGCCGGTACTCGGGGATGTGTCTGCTTTGATGCGGTGGATTCCGGTCTGCGGCCGGTTTGTCCTTTAGCTGCAACGGGAGTAACTTGGCTGTGTAGCCAACGTTACTGTGAATTCGGGCTGGCCGGATCAAGATGAACAATAACAAGATGGTTTTTAACGATAAAAGGGCGATCAACGTCCAACGAATCAGCGGTGTCGCGGGGGTCGTTCCAGGGTATGAGCGAAACTGACCTCCAGGCGATAGAAACAACCGGTGTGCAAAAGGTATTGCGCCTGCTGGATGCAGTGCGGCGCTCGCCTGCGGGCGCTGTTATCTACCACCAGGTAGAGCGCATGCTTCAGGATGTGCTGAAGAGCCAGAAAGCCACCGAACAGGTCTACAGTATCCTGATAAACCAGTTACTCTCCGCCTACATCGGCCATCTGCGCGAAGGGTCACCGCTGCACATGCAGGTACGCTTGCTGCAGGTGCGTCTGCAACCGCCACTTGCAGCGGGCGATCTGGAAGCACTGCGGGACTACATTGATCAATATGCGACCCAGATAGGCGCACTCAGGGAACTCGATTACCGTCTGTTCGAGCAGGCCGTCGAGCCCTTGTTGAGCGCGTTCGGGATTATCGATGAACGGCAGGAACAGCCACGGTCTGAAGATACGGGTCACGCTATCGAGACGCCTGCAGTCACGACAGAGCCGGCAGAAAGCCGGCACGAGCCGGAAGAACAGCCGGAGTCCGGCCCTGCGGCTGATGACTGGATGCCGGAAGATAGCGGTGAGGAAGTAGTGGAGCCTGGTAGCGAGTGGCGCAGTACAGAAGCCGGGCAGGAGAGTGACGAATACGGCCCGGTCGCCGGCGATACATTACCCCTGGCCGAAGATGCCGCAGCGGATGATCCGAGGCATGGCAAGGCGGAGACGCAGGTCGATACTGTTTACCGCAGTCATCTGGATTCCAAGCGCCGCGATATCCAGAAACTGCAATCCACGCTTGCCGAGCAGGTGCTCGGCACCATAGCCCAGAATGAAGAGTTCGGTGTCCTGCTCGAGGTGGTGCTCGGTGAGCTGCGCCAGGCGGGCGATGGCAAGGAGCTCGAGGACCTGCGCTGGACACTGGTGCGTGAAATCGAAAAACTCACCAAGGCGCATCACGAGCTGGCCGAGAAGCTCGACAGTACCCACCACTACCTGCAGCTCATAGAATCCGACAGCCGACAGCTGAGCGACGAGCTGACCCGGGTGCGTCTGCTGAGCCTCACTGACGAGCTGACCGGGCTGCCCAACCGGCGTGCGTTCCTGCGGCGCATTGAAGACGAGGTCGCGCGCGTGCAGCGCTACGGGTTCCCGCTGTCGCTGGCGTTGATGGATCTGGATCACTTCAAGCAGGTGAATGACAAGTACGGCCACGCCGGCGGTGATGAAGTTCTGCAGATCTATTCCAGGAACATTCTCTCCATATTCAGGCACCACGATCTGGTGGCCCGTTACGGCGGTGAGGAATTCGCGGTGCTGTTGCCAAACACGGACGAAGAGGGCTCCATGCGCGCGCTCACCAAGGTGAGAGGGCGTGCCCTGGAGACCCGCTGGCAGGCGAACGGCGACATGATACCGGTGCCCTCGTTCTCGGCGGGCGTTTCCCTCTACAAGCCGGGCGAAACGGCCAGTGCCTTCATTGAGCGGGCCGACAAGGCCCTGTACCGCGCCAAGCGGCTGGGCCGCAACCGGGTGGAGATGGATGCCACCTACCGCAATGAAGCGGAAGAGCCCGGGACTTCGACCGCTACCGGCGAGCGCCAGCGCGGCGAATCCTGATCCGGGCGTCATTTCCGGGCAAGCCATAGAGATTTCTATGGTTTTTACTTAATCCGTCACTTGCTACACTGCCTGCTTTCAGGTGAAACCAGCTCGCAGGCACACTTTTATGGCAACGATCGAACTCAGCAACGAAAACTATCAGGACACCATCAATAACAACGCGATTGTGTTGATCGACTTCTGGGCGTCCTGGTGTGGCCCGTGCCAGAGCTTTGGACCGGTATTCGAGGCAGCTTCGGAGCAGCATCCCGATATGGTTTTTGCCAAGGTGAATACCGAAGAGCAACAGGAACTCGCCGCCCATTTTCAGGTGCGCTCCATCCCCATGCTGGCGATATTCAAGGAGCAGATCCTGGTATTTTCCCAGCCCGGCGCACTGCCTGCGTCAGCGCTCGACCAGTTGATCGGACAGGTCAGGGATCTGGATATGGACAAGGTAAGGGCGGATATCGCCGAGCAGCAGAACAAGGCCTGACGTCAGTCCAGGTCCGTAAACGGCTGTACACTGACCCATTCGCCCGCCCGGGCGCCGGTACTTTCCGCCGGCAGGTGGATAAAACAATTCGCACGGCTCATGGATGTCAGCAGGTGTGATCCCTGCATACCGGTGCTCGATACCGACAGACTCCCGTCCTGCTGCATTTGCATGATGCCGCGCTGAAATTCCATGCGGCCAGGTGCCTTTTTCAGGTCGACGCTGCAACGCGCCTGCACCAGTAACGGGCCGCGCGGATTTTCGCCGGTCATTTTTCGAATTGCGGGCAGCACGAACTGGTAGAAGGTCACCATGGCCGATACCGGGTTGCCCGGCAGGCCGAAGAATGCCGCGTTGTCCAGTTTGCCGAACGCAAGCGGCTTGCCCGGCTTCATGGCCATGCGCCAGAAATTGATTTCTCCCAGCTCTTCCAGGGTTTCGGTGACGTAGTCGGCTTCACCTACCGATACACCGCCGGAAGTCAGGACCAGGTCCGCAATTTCCGCGGCTTCCCGGAAGGCTTCCCGCACCGCCGTGCGTTGATCGGGAATAACGCCGAGGTCGTAACTCTCGATTGCCGGTTTGTCCAGCATGCCGTGCAGGGCGTAGCGGTTGCTGTCGTAGATCTGCCCGGCGGCCAGTGGTGTGCCGATGCTGACGAGTTCGTCGCCGGTCGAGAAATAGGCCACGCGCAGGCGCCGTGTGACACTCACTTCGGCGATACCGACAGAGGCCAGCAAGCCGGCTTCCGTGGCGCCGAGTTTCGTGCCGTGCGCCAGTACGGTGTCACCGCAACGGGTGTCTTCGCCCGCATAACGCACGTGTTGACCTGCCGCCACGCCTTTCGGGTCAAGGGTAATCCGGTCGGCTTCACGCCGGACGTGTTCCTGCATGATGACGCTGTCGGCCCCGTCCGGCATTACCGCGCCGGTCATAATGCGCACGCATTGGCCGGCAGTCACTTCTCCGTCGAAGGGTGCGCCGGCAAATGATGCGCCGATCACGGTCAGGTCAGCCTGCGTGCCGGTAGCGCAGTCCTGGCTGCGCAGCGCGTAGCCATCCATTGCCGAATTGGCGAAAGGTGGTACGTCGACGCTTGATGCGACCGGTCTGGCCAGTATGCGCCCCATGGCCGCACGGAGGTGCAGCTGCTCTGTGGCCGAGACGGTTGTTACGGCTTGCAGGATGCGTTCCCTGCCTTGCTCGACGCTCAACAGTTTTTGTCCGGGGCTGGCGCAACAGTCGGTGGTAGTGGGGTTCATGCGGGCACTCCGTTCGGTATTGATTGCAGGTAATCGAGGATAAATTTTGCAACATCCTGTGGCCGGTCGAGGTTCAGCCGGGGCAGGGTCGTATCGATGTCCGTATCGCTGGCAACGGCGATGATCGAGTCGTCTTCACAGTGCAGCAGCGGTTTTCCGGTCGCCGCGCGATGGATTTCGATTTTCGGAAATGCACTATGCCGGAATCCTTCAACCAGCACCAGATCGAGGCGGGTTCGATCCAGTTGCAGCAGTAAATCCGCCAGTTCCGGTTCCCGCCTGTCGGGTTGTTCCGTAATCAGTGCGCTGCGCCAGGGTGAGGCGATCAGCATTTGCCGTGCACCCGCCTTGCGTAAACGGTAGCTGTCCTTGCCGGGCCGGTCGATTTCGAAATCGTGGTGCGAATGCTTGATTACCGCCACGCGCAGCTTCGCGTCGACCAGCATGGGTAACAGTGCTGTCAGCAGCGTGGTCTTGCCGCTGCCGCTGCAGGCGGCAAACCCCAGTACCGGCGGGTGGGTGAACAGTGTATCCATTTCGGTTTCAGTCCGGTTGCAGCAGGCGTGCTTCCAGTTCGCGCTGGTCCTGCTCGAGGTTGATGTTGATAAACTGCCCGGGCCAGTCGTCGAAGTCCACCGGGTGTGCGCCGATCCCTTGCAGCCATGCCTGTACCGAGCGGTGCCCGCCTGCGAGATAGTCAAGCAGTGTTTGCTCGAGGTCCTTGCGCAGCAGGCAGAACACCGGTTCCGGTTTGCCGTTGAAGGTCGCGACGCAGGCCGGACCGGCGGTTTTATCCATACAGGTTTTCATGCGCACGACATACCGGTCACCCAGCAGGGGTGCGTCCACCGGCAGGCACAACAGGTAGCGTGTAGTGCAGGCGTGCAAGCCCGCTGCAATACCGGCCAGCGGGCCGGGAAATCCGCTGATTGTATCTTCAATAACCGGGTAGCCGTAGCGCGCATAACGGTCGAGATTGCGGTTGGCGCTGATCAGGATGGTATCGAGCTGCGGCCGCAGCCGTTGCAGCAGGTACTCGATGGCCGGCTTGCCGGCAACAGGCATCAGGCCCTTGTCCGTTCCCCCCATACGACTGCCGCGTCCACCCGCCAGTATCAGGGCGCTGATGTCTTTGACGGGGGCTGGGATTGAGGCTGAACTGGGCATGGATCGGGACTGTCTGACAGACCCGCAGTGTAACACGGCACACAGTGCCGGGTTTATGGTAGGGTTGACGCAGGACAACAGGCAGGGTGGACGAACGGTGGGTGCTGCCGGAAAACAGCAGGCGCTGGCAAAACAGTGCAGCGAAGCGGATATCGCACTGGTCGATCGCTTCGCGGATGCCCTGTGGGTGGAAAACGGCCTGAGTGAAAACACCCTGGCGGCCTACCGGCGCGATCTGTACGGGTTTGCCGCGTGGCTCGCGGGCAGGCACATGGCGTTGGTCGAGGCCGGTGCGGTGGAGTTGCTGGGCTACCTTGCGGAACGTTACCGGAGTGGCCGGGCATTACGCAGCAGCGCACGCCTGCTGTCCAGCCTGCGCCGCTTTTACCGCTACCTGGTGCGTGAAGGGCGGCGCCAGGATGATCCCAGCGCCAATATCGAATCACCGAAACTGGACCGCCCGTTACCGCATACCCTGAGTGAAGCGGAAGTCGAGGCACTACTGGCGGCGCCGGACGTTGCAGACGCCATCGGCCTGCGTGATCGGGCCATGCTGGAACTGTTGTATGCCAGCGGCCTGCGCGTTTCGGAGCTGGTGTCGCTGGACGCGGACCGTGTCAACCTGGTACAGGGTGTGGCGCGCGTGCTGGGCAAGGGCGGCAAGGAGCGCCTGGTGCCGGTGGGTGACGAGGCGGTGGTCTGGTTACAGCGTTATTGCGCGCAGGCGCGCCCGCAACTGTTGCGCGGACAGGGCAGCAACCGGCTGTTCGTTTCGCGCAAGACCGGCAGTATCACGCGCCAGGCGTTCTGGTACCGGCTGCGTGGGTACGCCGTGCGCAGCGGGATTCGCGGCCACCTGTCGCCGCATACCCTGCGTCACGCCTTTGCCACGCACCTGGTGAACCATGGCGCCGATCTGCGCGTGGTACAGATGTTGCTGGGGCACAGTGACCTGTCGACTACCCAGATTTATACCCATGTGGCCAGGGAACGCCTCAGGCAGGTGCACCGTGAACATCACCCGCGTGGATGATTCTCGGGTAAACTACCGAACCGGAAGCCGGAAACAATGTCTTATCAGGGGCAGTTTGCTTAAGGAACCTGATTATTCGTCAAGAGGAACGAAGTGACGCGGCAATCTCTAACAGATTGATTCCATTGCATGAGATTGCCGCGCTACGCTCGCAATGACGGGGTCATTCGAATTAATCAGACGCCCCTTAATTTTAAATCGGGAAGAATCACGTGAATTCAATTAAAGCGGTAATTTTCATAGGCCTGGCCTCGCTGGCCACAACGACTGTGCTTGCTGATCGTGGTGCTGACGAAGCGGCGATACGCAAGGCGCTGGGGAATATCAAGCCGGACATCATCGAGCCGGCGCCGATTGCCGGGGTATATGAAGTGGTGGTCGGAACACGCGTTTTTTACATGAGCGCGGACGGCCGCTATATGTTGCAGGGTGAGCTGATCGATGTGAGAAAGCGGGTTAGTCTCACGCAACCGCGCCGCACGGCGGCGACGAAGGCATTGCTGGACTCGGTCAGCGAGGATGACATGATTATCTTCAGGCCCGGGAAGGTGAAGCACGTGGTTACCGTGTTCACGGACATCGATTGCGGCTATTGCCGGAAACTGCATGGCGAAATGGACAATTACCTCGCCGAGGGTATCGAGGTGCGCTACATGATGTTCCCGCGCGCCGGCGTGGGTTCCGAATCCTACAGGAAGGCGGTAGCTGTATGGTGTGCCGACGATCGCAATGCCGCGATGACCGACGCCAAGCAGGGCAGGAAGCTGGATATGAAGACCTGTGACAATCCCATTGACCGGCACATGCAACTGGTTCGCCAGCTCGGAGCGCGCGGCACGCCGTTTATTGTTCTGGAAGACGGGTCGACCCAGCCGGGTTATGTGCCGGCCAAGCGCCTGGCCGGGTTGCTCGACCAGGCCGGTTCAAGGTAAACCGCTGCACGGATTCCGGTATCGTGCCCGCGATACCTTATAATTTCCCTGCATCTGCCGCCATTCCGTAGTGTCAGTACAGGAAGCCTCAGTTATGGAACAAGTGAAGCTGGATACCCACCAGAAAGCCCTGGCGATCAACCTGGATGAATCGAAATACGGCACCATAGCGGAAATCGGCGCCGGTCAGGAAACCGCGCGCTGGTTTTTCCAGGTGGGCGGTGCGGCGGGCACCATCGCCAAGGCCATGTCCGCGTACGACATGCAATTCAGCGATTCCATCTACGGCCCCTGCAAACGTTACGTGAGCCGTGATCGATTGCAGTCGATGCTGGACCATGAGTACGGCCTGTTGAACGAGCGTCTCGGTGCAAGCCGCGGCGATGATTGTGCGTTCTTTGCGTTTGCCAACACCGTGGCGGCGCGCAGTTTTATCCAGAAACAGGAAGGCCATGGCTGGCTGGGTATCTGTTTCCAGCCCCGGCCCGGTGCAGCGGTATCGCGAATCGATCTGCACGTACAGCTGAAAGGACAGGAGAACATACAGGACCAGGAAACGCTCGGGCTGCTGGGGGTCAACCTGATTTACGGCGCCCTGTATTACCACGACGACCCGGACAAATTGCTGAAATCGCTGCTCGACCAGCTGAGCACAGACCTGCTTGCGATCGATATGATCGACTTTTACGGGCCGGCTTTCAAAAAAGTGGACAATCGCCTGATGGCCCTGCGCCTGGTGCAGCAGGGCCTGTCCAGCGCGGCCATGTTCCAGGCGGATGGCAAGGTGGTTCAGCCGGCGGATGTCCTGTACAAAAAGGCGGTGCTGGTCGAGCGCAGCCGTTTCCGTCCTCCTACCCGGTTGACGATGAATCTGCTCGATTGCGCCTTGAAGGAGTTCTGCAAGGATCTGAACGCGGATCCGGATGACGTTGTCGTGCTCAGTGAAATGACCCTGCATAACCTCGGGCAGGGCGACGAAATCGATGCGCAGGATTTTCTCGACCGGGCCGAAATCCTGTGCGCACTGGGCAAGCACGTCATGATTTCGGATTACGGTGAATTTTACCGACTGGCGCAATACCTGTTCCGTTATACGAGCATGCCGGTCGGCATTGCCCTGGGCGTGCCGACACTGACACAGATTTTTGACGAAAAGTATTATCAGGGCCTTGAAGGTGGAATACTGGAAGCCTTTGGCAGGCTGTTCAGGAATGATGTCAGCCTGTACGCATGCCCTGCCCTTGATGAAAAGACCGCGGAGCTGACCACGATACATAACGTCGGGATCCCGGAAAACCTGCGGCATTTGTACCTGCACCTGCTGGAAAACGGGTATATCAGGGAGCTGGTTGCGGTTGATAAAACGCAGCTTTCGATCTTCTCCCATGTAGTGCTGGAAAAAATTCGTAACGGCGACCCGGACTGGGAATCCATGGTGCCGGAGAAAGTGGCGAAAATAATAAAGGACAAGCGTCTTTTCGATTGCCGGGGCTAAGGCGCAGGTTCCATTTTGACCAGCAGCCCGTTGTCGGTAAGCAGCAGGTATGTATTCACCCTGTGGTCCGGCCAGAGCCTGCGTACGCCTTCGCGGTAGAGATCCATCTGCGGTCTGTAGACTGAAGCGAGCTGCTGTATTCGAGACTCATCCCCGAGCCGGTGGGTTTTGTAGTCGACCAGGTGCACAAGGCGATCACGCACGACCAGGCGGTCGATGATGCCGTAGACGGTTTGCTGCTCGTGCACATACTGGATGGGTACCTCGTTCCAGGCTTTTACGTCGCCGGCCGGTTTGAACAGCCAGGCCAGTTCCGCCTTGTTCAGCAGGGTCTCGACCTCGCGCCAGCAATGCTGCAGTCCGGGATCATTTTCCGCCAGGCAGAATTCGCCGGCAAGCCGTTGCAGGATATCCCGGCCTGTATGTTCCTGTGTGGCCAGTTGCAGCATGCGGTGAATAATCAGGCCGCGTATGCGTCCTCCCGGGACGGCGGTTTCGAAACCGGTTTCGTCAACACTGTGGCTGGGCGCAATTTCGCGCCGGACAGGGGTTACGGAGAACGGCTGACCGAGGCGCGTGTCGACATCGATTTCAGGCGCTTCCCTGCCTGCGGCAGCGCCTTTGACGGCAGGTTCCCCGAAGGTATGTATCCAGGCCTGTGCCGGTAGCGGATCATCGCACAGCGCGGTGGCGATCTGGCCGTACCAGCCCGTCGAGCCGTTGCGGGAGGACGGGGCGCAACCTGAAATAACCAGCATGCTTCTGGCGCGGGTCAGGGCAACGTACAGGAGGTTGGCAGATTCCCGCTGTTCCTCTTCCTGTTCCAGTGCGTAGCGCGCGTTGCTGATGCTGTCGCGCAGCTTGCTGTTGCTCAATAACATGAAATCGGCCGGCCGGTCGGCCTCGGCCGGCCAGCGTACCAGTGTCTGGCTGCCGGGCGGGCTGCTGCCCCGGTTGGTGCTGTCGGCCAGAAACACCACGGGCGCTTCCAGGCCCTTGGCGGCGTGGATGGTCAGCAGGCAGACGCGCTGGTTCTGTTCGGACTGCGGTGTGGCCTGGTTCGGGCCTTCTTTCTCGAGGTTGCGTAACTGGCGTACGTGATCGAGAAAACGCGGCAGGGTGGGGTAACGCCCCGCATCTATCTCGAGCGCCAGTTCGATAAAGCGGGTCAGGTTGGCGTGTACGCGAGCGACCTGGGTGGCGGGGAAGGCAGCCCGGTAGCGTTGCATCAGGTTGGCCTGGTGGAAAATACGTTCCAGCAGGTCGTGTATCGGCACATGGCCGGCCAGTGCTCGCCAGTCACCCAGCAGGCGCCGTGCGCGTACCAGTGGGTGGTCATTAGCGAGCGTTTTGCATACTGTGTCCAGTCGTTCGATCCAGGGACCTTGTGCTGTGCGCGCCAGCAACATCAGGTCGTCGTCACTGACCGAAAAAACCGGTGAGCGTAATATCTGTGCCAGGGCCAGGTTGTCCTGTGGTGTCATCAGCACAATCAGCAGCGCTTCCAGGTCGCGTATCTCCAGGCTTTGCAACAGGCTGCCCCGGTCCAGGCTCAGGTAGGGAATACCGCTGTCGCGCAGCGCCGCCTCATAGTCGGCCAGGTGTGTGCGTGAACGCATCAGGATCAGGATGTCGTTGTAGTCGGCAATCTGCTGTTCCACCAGTTCCCGTATGCGCGCGGCAATCGCCTGACCCTCGCGGTAGTGGCGGCTGTCGAGGGCCACCGTGCGTGGTTCCTGCAGCGGATTGCGCAGGGCCGGGGTATCCGTTCCTTCTGTGGCCGCTTCCGCCTCGATCAGCGGCCAGAGTTCCACGCGCCCCCAGAGTTCCTGCCGGTGTGTCGAATGCGTCTTGAAATCCGTCAGCAGATGTTCCATCTCCGGGTGCTGGAAAATCCAGTTAACACAGTCGATCACGGCGGGGGAGGAGCGCCACGAACGGTCCAGGTTGATACTGCCCGCGTCGAGCCGCTGCTGCATCCATTCCGATGCAATGCCGAGCAGGCGCGGTGTGCCGCGCCTGAAGCGGTAGATGGATTGCTTGGCGTCGCCGACGACAAACAGACTGCGCAGGCGTTCACTGCCGGCAGCCATTTCTTCCAGCAACGGCAGGATCAGGCGCCACTGGGTCGGGTTGGTGTCCTGGAATTCATCGATCAGCAGGTGGTCGATACGCTGGTCCAGCTTGTACTGTATCCAGTGAGCGTGCTCGGGGTGGTTGAGCAGGCGGTAGGCATTCCATTCCAGGTCGGTGAAATCCAGCAGGCGCCGCTCACGTTTAATGCGCTGGTAGAGCTCCAGCATACGCTGGCCGGCGCGGTACCAGGCGCTGTTGACTGCCAGGGTGCGCCGGCGGTTCTGTGCTTCCGTGATCTGTTCCAGCTGTTCGCAGAACCACTCGTGCAGCGCCAGGAAGCGCGCCTGGCCGGATTCGCCCATGGCCCTGCACTGGGTATTTTTTTCAGCGCGTTTGCGGCGTTCGCCGCCGGTAGTGAAAAACAGTGGCTGAATATTCCGGATGGCGGTTTCGGTATCCGCCGGCTTATCCAGTATGGCTTCGATTGACGCAACGAATTTCAGGTTGGTCTGCGTTGCGTGACGCCCCAGCAGGCCGGCGAACTCACCCAGCCTGTCGCGCGTTGCATCGTCCCAGAAGGTTTCAACAACCGAATCCTGTTGACCGGTTTCCAGCTGCCGGCGCAGGTATGCCGTGGCCGCGGCGGCAGGGTCGCTGTCCTGTTGTGTGAATGCCCACCAGTCGCTGCGGTGTTCGACAAAGGCGAACAGGGCGTTGCGGGTGTTATGCAGTCCGTTGAGTGAATCGAACAGGGTATCCAGCGCCTGTGCCGGCGGCTGCCCGGGTGCGGCAGTGGCTTCGGCGAACAGCGCGTCCCAGCTTTCGGCAAGCAGCAGCCCGGTTTGTTCGACCAGTTCAAAACCGGGTGGCAGTCCGGCCTCCAGGGGAAAGCGTTGTAATAGTTCCTGGCAGAAGCTGTGAAAGGTTGTGGAACGCAAATTCTGTTCACTGCGCAGGGTGGATTCGAACAGCATGCGCGCCTGCCGGCGCAATGCGGGGGCGGGTGATGCGCCGATATCCGCCAATGCCTGGTCCAGTTGCCGGTCATCCGCCTCCAGCAATTCGCGCAGGCGCTGGTTGAGGCGCTGCTGCATTTCCCCCGCGGCCTTGCGGGTGAAGGTGATGGCGAGGATGCTGTCGAGCCGGACTCCGTGCAGCAGCAGGCGTGTGAGACGGGCGACCAGTTGCCATGTTTTACCGGTGCCGGCCGAGGCGATGACGCTGAAACTCCTGTCGGGCTGTGTGGCGAGCGGGGTATCAGTCATTGCAGCCGTCCCTGTGCTCCCACATGTCGCGACGGCAGATACCCGTAAACTCGCAATAGCCGCATACCTTCGGGTCACCCCAGGCGGGTAACGCCGCACCTTGCTGTAAATCCGCATCGAGCTGTGTCAGGCGCTGCTCAACCGCGTGCAGCAGTTGTTGCAGCTCTTCGCCTTCGGCACAGGTCTGTTCCCTGGCCCGGTCTTTTGTGAACTCGAGGTAATCAAGCCGGGTAACGGCTGTGTCGAGCAGCAGCGCGTAACTCGGTAACTGTACCGCTTCACCGCCAAGGACAGCCTCGGCCCCGGGTGGCCTGCCGGTTTTGTAGTCCACGATAGCGGTGCCGCCGGCGGCCTGTTCGATACGGTCGATGCGGCCGCGCATGTGCAGCTGTGGACTGAATTCGCGTTCCGCCCTGACCTCAACATCGCGCAGTTGCCACTGTTGCTGGCGCCGGATTTCCCAGTCCAGGTAGTCGGGCAATACTGTCAGCCACTGTTTGAACCAGCTGCGCGCCTGGAAATTATCCTTTACCGCGTCGTTGAATACCGCCTGACTGATTTTCTCCAGCAGGCGCCCGGCCTGATCGCGCCCCGACTCGTCCAGTTTGCCCGACCAGGGGCCGGGCAGCCGTTCCACGTCGCTGTGGAAAGCCTGCACGATACGGTGTACCAGGGAACCGTAAT
>JBHHXO010000066.1:0-14346 GCA_046757125.1 Thiogranum sp. | reverse complement strand
CGCGCCTGCCCGTCAACATTCACACGCTAACTCAATCCTTATTTATCATGTTCATAGACCACTAGTGCACCAGATACAACAGTCCCAGACCCGCCAGCATGCTCAGCAGGCCGGCGATACGCATACTGCGATCATCCATCTGCGCCATGGTTATGACCATGCGCCTGACCGTGTCGGGGCTCAGGAACGGCACGATGCCTTCCATGACCAGCATAAGCGCCACCGCTATCCATAACTCGTTCCACATGCCGTGATTGTCCCGACCCGCGCCTTACAAAAAAAAGCCGGGCGACCGTTTATCGCCCGGACCCGGTCTGCACCTGCGGAGTGATCCTATTTTTTTCCCCGGGCCTCGTTAAAGTACTGGAAAAACTCACTGTCAGGCTCCAGCAGCAGCATATTGCCGCCACCGTCAAAACTTTCCTGATAGGCCTGCAGGCTGCGATAGAACGAATAGAATTCCTCATCCTCGCCATAGGCGTTGGCATAGATTTCCGCTGCGCGCGCATCACCCTCACCACGCAGCTGTTCGGCATCACGATAGGCGTTGGCAATGATCACCTGGCGCTGACGATCGGCATCGGCACGGATTCTTTCCGCTGCTTCCATACCCTGCGAGCGGAACTCCTTGGCAACCCGCGAGCGTTCGGCCTGCATGCGCCGGTAGACAGAGTTGCTGACTTCGGAAGGAAGATCCACGCGCTTGACGCGCACGTCGATGATGGCGATACCGATCTCTCCGGCCTGCTCGTT
Source organism: Thiogranum sp. (assembly GCA_046757125.1). Lineage (GTDB taxonomy): Bacteria > Pseudomonadota > Gammaproteobacteria > DSM-19610 > DSM-19610 > Thiogranum. The sequence continues at coordinate 13,593 of JBHHXO010000066.1, read as the reverse complement.
GGCATCAGTGGTCAGCTCCTTCATCATGGTATCGCGGTCACCCGAAACCACCTCGTTGACCGTGCGCTTGCTGAACTCGCCGCGCATCGCATCCTTGATAATCTGCTCCAGCCGCTGGCGGGCATTGCGCTCATCCCCCAGCACAGCTGTATAGAAACGTTCGACATCGTGGATACGCCACATCACGAACGAGTCCACGATGACGTTTTTCTTCTCCGCCGTCAGGAAACGCTCCGGCTCCACATCGAGCGTAAGGATCCGGCCGTCGAACTTGCGGACGTTGTTGACGAACGGGAATTTGAAGTGCAGACCCGGCTTGACATCCGTCTTGACGATCTCACCCAGCCTGAACAGCATGGCTTTTTCCCACTCCGCCACCTGGTACATGGAAAATGCACCGGTAACCAGCACCAGCAGCACAACCGCCAGCATAAAACCTTTCACATTAGCCATCAGCGGGTCTCCCGTATTTTACGTGCCGGGCGGGCGGGCTGTCCCTTGGCCGGAGCGGACTGCGCATCCTTGTTCGAACTGCCTGCGGGGGATACCCGCCGCACCCCGGACGATTGCCGCATAAGCTGATCGAGCGGCAGATACATCAGGTTATTGGCGCTTTCACTGTCGACAACCACCTTGCCGGTTTTCCTGAGCACCGATTCCATGGTCTCCAGATACAGACGCTTGCGCGTCACTTCCGGCGCCTTTTTATATTCTTTCAGCAGCTGGCTGAAGCGGCTGGCTTCACCTTCGGCCTTGGCAATCAGCGATTCCTTGTAGCCTTCCGCCTCCTGTATCTGGCGCGCCGCGCCACCACGCGCTTTGGGAATGATATCGTTGGAATAGGCCTCGGCTTCGTTCTTGAAACGCTCCTTGTCCTCACGCGCCTTGATAGCATCCGAAAACGACGCCTGCACCTCTTCCGGCGGTTGTGCATCCTGCAGGTTCACGTCGGAAATCAGCAAACCGGAATTATAGGTATCCAGTGTTTTCTGCATGATTTCCCGGGTTCTGTTGACCACCTCGGCGCGCCCCTCTTTCAGGACAAAATCCATTTCGCTGGTACCGATGACTTCCCTGATGGCACTTTCCGCGGCCTGCTTCAGCACTGCGTTGGGATCGCGCGTATTGAACAGGTAGCTGCGCGGATCACTCACCTGATATTGCACCGCCAGCTGTATGTTGACGATATTCTCGTCCTTGGTAAGCATCAGTGCTTCGCGCGGCACCGATACCGATGCCTGTCCGGTGCTGCCCGAACGGTAACCGATTTCCACGAAGCGGCGCTGTTCGACATCGACAATCTCAACCTGGTCGACGGGGTACGGAATGCGCCAGTGCGGGCCAGGCATGGTCGCCTCGCTGTAGGCCCCGAAACGCAGCACCACACCCTGCTTGCCGGCATCGATAATATAGATACCCGAGAATAGCCAGACCACCGCAGCAATGGCGAGGATCAGCCCGAAACCGGCAAAACCGGGGCCACTGCTACCGTTGCCGCCACCGGCACGACGCTTGCGACCGCCAAACAGCCCGCCAAGCTTGTCCTGCATTTTGCGCACGACCTCATCCAGATCCGGGGGACCCTGATCATCACGCCCGCCCCAGGGATCCTTGTTATTACCGCCGCCAGGCTCGTTCCAGGCCATGTATTACTCCGCGAGTAGAAAAACGATTGATTGGAAAATCCAAAGAGGGGAATTCTAGGGAGCTTGGGCCGCGCCCGCAACAGAAACCGGTCCGCAACTGCCGTGCAGGACGAATTCCAGGCCTTCGCGCCGGTACAGCGCCCGCAGCTCACGCTCGCTGATACGCACTTCCAGCCAGCAACCACCGGAGTCATCCGGTATATCCTGCAATATCCTGCCGGTCCGGTAGATGGCGGCCCGCAAGCGCCCGGCAACGGCCGGCAACGGCAGCCAGCCCTGTACCTGGTCAGAGAGAAAAAACTCACCCAGCGCCTGTTCCAGCAAATCGATACCTGCGCCACTGGCGGCTGAACACCACAAACGGGTCGCACGCCCCTGTTCATCGCGCGACACCCTGGCAGGCTCACTGCTCAGATCGATCTTGTTGTACACGAGAATCTGCGGCACGCTGTCAGCGCCAATGGCCTCCAGCACCTCGTTCACCTGCTCGATGCGCGTCTGCCGCTCGGGATCATGGGCATCGATCACGTGCAGCAGCAGGTCGGCCTCCAGCGTCTCTTCCAGCGTGGAACGGAACGCCGCCACCAGTTCGTGCGGCAGATTACGCACAAAGCCCACGGTGTCAGCCAGCACCACCGGGCCAAAACCCGGCAGTTCAAAGCGCCGCAGGGTCGGATCCAGGGTTGCAAACAACTGGTCGGCAGCGTACACCTCGGCATTGCACAGGTGGTTGAAAAGGGTGGATTTACCGGCATTGGTATAACCGACCAGCGAGACGGTCGGCACCTCGGCTCGTTCCCGCGCGCGGCGTCCCTGGGCACGTTGTCCGCGCACTTTCTCCAGCCGCTTGTATATCTGCTTGATGCGCTGCCCCAGTAGGCGACGGTCGGTTTCCAGCTGGGTTTCACCCGGTCCGCGCAGGCCGATACCACCCTTCTGGCGTTCCAGATGGGTCCAGCCCCTGATCAGGCGGGTGGAGAGATGTCTGAGCTGCGCCAGTTCGACCTGCAACTTGCCTTCAAAGGAACGTGCGCGCTGGGCAAAGATATCCAGGATCAGCCCGGTTCGGTCCAGCACCCGGGCCTGCAGCAGTTTTTCCAGGTTGCGCTCCTGGCTGGGACTGAGTTCGTGATTGAAGATCACCAGTTCGGCCTGTTCCGCGTCTACCAGGGAACGGATTTCCTCCGCCTTGCCGGAACCGACAAAAAAGCGCGCGTCCGGCGCATTACGGCTGGCCGTGACTGTCGCCAGCGGCAGCGCGCCCGCCGAAACCGCCAGATCGGAAAATTCGAGCAGGTCTTCGGGTTCGGATTCGCCGGGGAAATCGACGTGGACGAGAATCGCGTTTTCGCCGCTTTGCGGACGTTCAAACATATGCTGGATAAGCCGGGGCCGGGCCAGTGATCAGGCCCCGGCTCAATAGACTGGATTCAGGCGTTACCGGGGTCGCCGTTGCTTCCTTCATCACCACTCGCAAGGCGAACATTACGCGCCGGTACAACAGTAGAGATGGCATGCTTGTATACCATCTGGCTGACGCTGTTTTTCAACAACACAACGAATTGATCAAAGGACTCAATCTGGCCCTGTAGTTTAATACCGTTCACCAGGTAAATAGCCACGGGAATGCGTTCTTTGCGCAGGGCATTCAGGAAAGGTTCTTGCAGCGACTGCCCTCTGGCCATGTCGTTTCTCCTTTTTGTAGTAACGTGCACCAAGTTTGTTCTCCTGCCCGGGCCGTTTATTGTTTCTTCAGGCCAGTACAAGTCTGTAATCCGTATACATATTACGGTTAATTCTTCCCTGACGCCAAAACTATAGCACATTCAACTGGCTGCTGCGCCAGCCCTGTGCACCAGTTCGAGCACCTCCGCAAGCGGGTCCTGCCCCAATGAATCGACCCGGTGACAGCCGGGCTCACTGCGCAGCCAGGTCATCTGTCGCTTGGCATACTGGCGGGTAGCAATTACAGCCCGTTCGACCCACTCAGCGGCGGATAGTTTCCCGTCCAGGTAGTCCCAGGCCTGGCGGTAACCGACCGCGCGCATGGACGGCAGATCCGGGTGCAGGTCGCCGCGCGCATGCAGGGCCCGGACTTCGTCGAGAAAACCCTGCTCCAGCATAAGATCGAAACGTTGCCGGATACGTTCGTGCAGCTGCGCGCGATCCGCCGGCGCCAGGACGATTTTCACGAACCGGTAGCCCGGCGGGGTTTCCCGCCCTGCTGCGCAAAGCTCGCTAAGCGGCATACCCGTCAGTTCATAGACTTCCAGTGCCCGCTGGATACGCTGCGGATCGTTGGGATGAATGCGCTCTGCGGAGACCGGGTCGATAACGGCCAGGCGCGCATGCATGGCCGCCCAGCCCTTGTGCCGCGCTTCGGCTTCGAGCTGCCCGCGTACGCCGGCATCCGCAGCGGGGAGCGTGGACAGACCCTGCTCCAGGGCACGGAAATACAACATGGTGCCGCCCGTCAACAGGGGGGTATTGCCGCGCGCGCAGATCGCCTCCATTTCACGCAGCGCATCCTCGCGAAACTGTGCCGCCGAATAGGTTTCCGCCGGATCGAGGATATCGATCAAGCGGTGGGGTGCAAGACGCAGGGTGTCAGCGTCCGGTTTGGCCGTGCCAATCGTCATGCCACGGTACACCAGCGCGGAATCCACGCTGATGATTTCCAGCGCCAGCCGCCGCGCCAGTTCGACCGCCACCGCCGTTTTACCGGAGGCGGTCGGCCCCATTAAAAATATGGCCAGGGGCTTGTTCATTGCTTGCACACGGCGCGTTGCTTCTCCTGCGGCTCGCTTGCATCCCGTGAGGCTAGCGCCCGCGCAGGAACAGCGCATCCAGTTCCTGCAGCCCCATTTGTATCCAGGTGGGCCGGCCGTGATTGCACTGGCCCGAGCGTTCGGTACGCTCCATATCGCGCAGCAGGGCGTTCATTTCCTCGAGCGTCAGGCGCCGGTTGGCGCGCACCGAACCGTGACACGCCATGCTGGACAGCAGGGCATTGACAGCCTCCTCGATACGCTGGCTACGGCCATAGGTCCGGCAGTCCGACAGCACGTCGCGCACCAGGACTTCTATATCGACATCGGACAGCAGGGTCGGCACCCGCCGCACCAGCAACTGTTCCGGACCCTGGCGATCGAGCTCGAAGCCCAGCGCGGCAAACCAGTCCTGCCTTTGCTCCGCTTCATCCGCTTCGCTGCGACTCACCGCAATGGCCAGCGGAACCAGCAGCGGCTGGGAACGTATACCGTCTTCCTGGTAACTGCGCTTGAGGTGCTCGTAACTGATGCGCTCGTGCGCGGCGTGCATGTCGACCAGCACCAGGCCCCGTTCATTCTCGGCGAGGATATAGATTCCCTTGAGCTGCGCCAGCGCAAAACCGAGCGGTGGTATGGTCTGCGCTTGCTGCTGCGACCCCGCCTGTGCAAAGTGGGCACGCTCTGCTGCAGTAGCGCCGGCCGCCCCGTGCAGTTGCCGGTACTGCGTCAGCTGCTCACTGACCTGTAACGGCATACCGGCCTGGCGCCCGGTATAGCCGGCACCGGCAGCCGTACCTGCCGATGCCTGAACCGGCAGTGCAACCGGCTGGTCCGGCGTGGGCCGCACGTCCGCCAGCACCTGGTGCAGGGTGCGGAACAGGAAATCGTGCACCAGGCGCGAATCGCGAAAACGCACTTCGTGCTTGGCGGGATGCGCATTTACATCCACGGCTGTCGGGTCCATCTCGAGGTACAGCACGAAGGCCGGGTGGCGGCCGTGGTACAGCACGTCCTGGTAGGCCTGGCGTACCGCGTGGGCCAGCAGCTTGTCGCGCACCGCGCGGCCGTTGACGAAAAAAAACTGCATGTCGGCCTGGCTGCGCGAAAAGGCCGGTTCCGCCACCCAGCCGGACAGTCGCAGGCCGGCCGCGCCGTGATCCAGCCCCACCAACTGACCGACAAAGCTCTCTCCCAACAAGGTCCGCATGCGCTCCAGTTGCTCCGCCTCGTTGCGACCGGGCCGCAGGTGGTGCAGGGCCTTGCGCTTGCGGCGTACCAGCAGCTCGACCTCGGGACGGCTCAACGCGATGCGCTGCACGACGCCGTCCAGGTGCTTTTGCTCTGTCGTTTCGGTACGCAGGAATTTACGCCGGGCGGGCACGTTGAAAAACAGGTCGCGTACCTCGATGGTCGTGCCGACCGGGTGGGCGACGGGTTCCGCCGCGGCGCTCTTTTCGCTGCCGTCGCCCCGCACCTGCCAGCCGCTGCTGTCTTCCTGCTGGCGCGATTGCAGCAACAGCCGGGACACTGAAGCGATACTCGGCAGGGCTTCACCACGGAACCCCAGGCTGACCACCTGCTCCAGGTCGTCCAGCGAAGCGATCTTGCTGGTGGCGTGTCTTGAGAGCGCCAGCGCGAGGTCGTCTTTATGGATACCGTGGCCGTTGTCACGCACCCGTATCAGGCGTTTACCTCCGTCCTCGATATCTATTTCAATGCGGGTCGCGCCGGCATCCAGGCTGTTTTCCAGCAGTTCCTTGAGTACGGAAGCGGGCCGCTCCACGACTTCGCCGGCGGCGATCTGGTTGATGAGCCGGGTTTCCAGGGGGCGAATGCGCATGCACCCGCATTATACCCGCAGCGCGGGGACATTTCCGGAAATCAGCTGCCCTGGGAAGGGATTTTCAGCACCTTGCCTACCAGCAGACGGTCATCGCTGAGCCGGTTACTGGTGCGCAGTGTCGTCATGCTGACGCCGTAACGCTGCGCGATGCGACTCAGGGTGTCACCACGCTGAATCACGTGCTTGCGCGTATCCGCTTTTGCCAGGCGGGTGCCTTCCGGCGGGTTGGCAACGAAATAGCGGCGTACCCCGTTCATGATGGCGCGCGCCACGCGCTGCTGGTGCTTGCTGCTCCTGAGCCGTTTTTCCTCGGCAGGATTGGAAATAAAGGCTGTTTCTATCAGCAGCGAGGGTATATCCGGTGATTTCAGCACCACGAAACCGGCGTGCTGTACACGCTTCTTGTGCATCTTGCCGATGCGCTTCATTTCATCCAGCACGTTGTCAGCCACCTCGTTACTGACCTCGAGCGTGGCCGACTGGGCCAGGTCCAGCAGTACTTCCGCCAGCAGGTCATCCTTGTCGTCCAGGCTCACACCACCGACCAGGTCGGCGGCATTTTCACGCGCCGCCAGCCAGCGCGCCATTTCGGATGACGCACCGCGGCGTGAAATCACGAATACCGAAGATCCCTGTACGCGGCGGTCACGGAAGGCATCGGCGTGAATGGAAATGAACAGGTCGGCACGGTGTTTGCGCGCCTTCTGGATACGCTTGCGCAGACCGATGTAATAGTCACCGTCGCGGATCAGCACCGGCCGCATGCCGGGTTCTTTCTCGACCAGCGCAGCGAGCCGCCTGGCGATCGCCAGCACGGCATCTTTCTCGCGCGTACCCTTCTTGCCGCGGGCGCCGGAGTCTTCGCCACCGTGCCCGGCGTCTATGGCTATGACCAGGTCACGGAACCGGGTCGGTTTACTGCTGGCTTTCTTGGGTACACTCTTGCCGGCTGCGCCGGCCTTGAACAGGTCGATTACGAGGCGATGGCCGTATTGCTCGTTGGGCTTGAGCACGAAACTGCGGGGCTTGACCGGCCCCTTGAGATCCAGCACCAGGCGCAGGTCTTTCTTGTTGCGCGGCGCGCTGCGCAGGCTTTTGACAATACCGCCGCTGGTGAGGGTTTGCTTGAGCCCGGCGTCTATGGCCGCGTTGGGCAGATCGATGACCAGCCGGTTGGGATTCCTGAGTGTGAACAAACGGTGCTCGACGGGCCCCGAAATATCGAATACCACACGGGTGCTGTCCGGGGCTGCCCACAGACGTGCACCCTGCACCTGCAAGGTACCGGCGTGTGCGCCGGCAACCGGCGCGAGTGCCAGAGCAATCACCCACAGGAGAATCAGCCTGCCCAACTGTATCAACCTTGTTGCTCCCTCGTCAGCGTCGACTTGCCGGAAAGCTATACCGCATCCTGAACAATATATCAACAATTTCTTTAGTTCTCACAAGGATAGCACCTATTGTTCGCAATTTGAATAAGGCGCGTATGCTAACCTCCCCGGATTGTTGGTTTAAAACAACATCCCGCAACCCTGCGGATCCCGTTCAGGCTCATCCGGGAAATTCAGCCCGACATTGCAGCACCTGCTCACCACGGGGTGTGACAGCTGCGATACGAACGTTCCGACCCTTATCCTGCACCTGCAGGTAGATATGCAAATCCGGTTCCGGCAAAATTCCAGCACCCTGCTCCGGCCATTCGATCAGGCAGATGGTGTGCTCATCACCCAGCAGATCGCGGATGCCGATCCATTCCAGCTCCTCGGCATCGGACAAACGATAGAGATCCAGGTGAAACAGCTCACCCCGGGCAGTGCTGTAGGGTTCGACCAGCGTGTAGGTTGGACTTTTTACCCGCCCGGTGTGGCCGCGGGCGCGTAGAAAGCCGCGCACCAGCGTAGTCTTGCCGGCACCAAGGTGCCCGTGCAGAAAGACCAGCAAACCGCTGCTGCAACAGGCTGCCAGCCGCTCACCGAAACCCTCGGTAGCCGCTTCGTCCGGCAGAAATTCCTCATACCCGGTCATTGACCAGTCCGCGCAATACCGGAATCAGGTCACCCGCCAGCAGGCCCCGCTCACCCTGCTCCGCGGCAGCCAGATCGGCCGCCCTGGCGTGCAGGAAAACGCCGGCGCTGGCTGCCTCGAAGGCGCCCAGCCCCTGCGCCAGCAGCGCACCCAGCACGCCGCCCAGCACGTCGCCCATGCCACCGCTGGCCATGCCGGGGTTGCCCCGGGCACAGAGGTGCACCGGTCCATGGCCGGTCGCCGTCAAAGTGCCGGCACCCTTTAATACCGCGACACCGCGATACTGTTCCACCAGCTGCCGTAGCGCGGCGAAACGATCCTGCTCCACGGCCGCTGTCGGCTGCTGTAACAGGCGCCCCGCCTCGCCGGGGTGCGGCGTCAGTATCCAGTTATCCCGCTGACAGGGGTCCCGCGCCAGCAGATTCAGACCGTCAGCGTCGACCACCAGTGGCAAACCTGAATCCAGCACGCGCCCAAACAGGCGCTGTGACCAGTCATCCTGCCCCAGACCGGGTCCGACAACGACAACACCGGCGCGCTCCAGCAGCGGCTGCAGATCGGCAGCCTGCGCAACCGCGTGCACCATGAGTTCGGGACGACCGGCATTGAGACCGGCAGCGTGTTCCGGGCAGGTGGCCACGGATACCAGACCGGCACCGCAACGCGCCGCGGCTTCCGCTGCCAGCCGGGCGGCACCGGACATCCCGCGGCTACCGCCGACCACCAGCACGTGTCCGAAATGCCCCTTGTGCGCGTCGGCAGCCCGCGCCAGCGCCAGCGGCCCCAGCGCAGGCCGCTCCACCAGCAGCGTGTCGGCAACCTGTTCCCGGTAGATATCCGCCGGCACATCGAGATCATCAAACCCGACCTGACCGGCACAGCGCACACCGGCGCCGGTATACAGGCCGCGCTTGCGCCCGATGAAGGTCAGGGTGCGCTGTGCCCGCACCGCCACACCCAGCACGCGCCCGCTGTCTGCATGCAGCCCGCTGGGAATGTCCGCTGCCAGCACCGGGGCCGGGTGCGCAGCGAGCGCTTCGATAGCCGCGCGGATAGCCCCTGCAACCGGCCGGTCCAGCCCGGTACCCAGCAGCGCATCCACAAACAGGTCCACCGTTTCCCCGAGGGCGCCGCTAAAAAGCTCGCATTGCCCCCCTTGCGCCATATAGTCCCGCGCCGCCTGCGCGGCATCCCCTTTCAGCCGCTCCGGATCGCACAGGCTCAATACCCGAACATCGACACCGGCCGCCTGCAGCAGGCGCGCGACCACGTAACCGTCACCGCCGTTATTGCCCGGGCCGCACAGCACCTCCACCCTGCGAACAGCCGGCCAGTGACGCGCGATACAGTCCGCCAGCACCTGCCCGGCCCGGCACATCAACCGGTAACCGGGGATGCCCTTCACCTCGATGGCGATACGATCCAGTTCGCGCACCTGCGCAGCCGTATAAAGCGGAATGTAATCCTGTTCCGGCATACAATGCCCCCGGTGAATGATGCCGCCAACCATACCGTGAAGCTTTCATCCAAATCCAGTCCGGCCCGGCCCGGTGACGATCCGCCTGGTGCGGTGGATTTTGTACAGCTTGCCGCCCGCATCAAACAGTGGGGCCGCGAGCTCGGTTTCCAGGCCGTTGGCATCACCGATACGGCACTGGACGACGACGAAGCCTACCTGCTGCAATGGCTGGGTGAAAAACGTCACGGCGAAATGGACTACATGCAACGCCACGGCAGCAAACGCAGCCGGCCCGCGCAGCTGGTAGCCGGTACCGTGCGGATCATATCGGTGCGCATGGATTACTGGCCGGAACAGGACAGCACGGCGCAGCAGGTGCTCGACGATCCGCTGCAGGCCTACCTGTCCCGCTATGCGCTGGGCCGCGATTACCACAAGCTGCTGCGCAAACGCCTGCAGCAACTCGCCCGGCGTATTGAGCAACACACCGGGGCATTCGGTTATCGTGCCTTTACCGACAGCGCACCGGTACTGGAAAAGGCGCTGGCGCAAAAAGCCGGGCTGGGATGGATCGGCAAACACACCAACCTGATCGACGAAAAAGGGGGCTCCTGGTTCTTCCTCGGCGAGCTGTTCACCGATCTGCCCCTGCCCGTCGATACACCCGCGACACAACACTGCGGCACCTGCCGGGCCTGCATCGACATCTGCCCGACCCGCGCCATCGTCGCGCCCTTCCAGCTGGATGCACGGCGCTGCATTTCCTACCTTACCATCGAACTGAAGGGATCCATTCCGGAGGAATTCCGCCCCCTCATCGGCAATCGCATCTACGGCTGTGACGACTGCCAGCTGGCGTGCCCGTGGAACCGCTTTGCGCAGACCAGCCGGGAAGCGGATTTCATGCCGCGGCAACAGCTGGACAGCGCCGCGCTGGTTACGCTGTTCGGGTGGAGCGAGCAGGAATTCCTGGACAACACGCAGGGCTCCGCGATCCGCCGCATCGGTTACCACGGCTGGTTGCGTAATATTGCTGTTGCGCTCGGCAATGCGCCAGGCAGTAATGCTGTCATCACGGCTCTTGAAAACCGGCGCGGGCATGCATCCGAACTGGTTTGTGAGCACGTGCTCTGGGCATTACGCAGACACGGCGCAGCTACATGATTGATCAGAACGGCGCTTGCTGACCAAAAAACGCTGGATCCCGGCATGCGCCGGGGTGATGGATTTTCCCTGGAATCGACTCTGCATTGTTCACTTGAACTGCAGGGCCCTGTCGTACAGGGCACGTTTCTTCAGGCCGGTGATGCGCGCCGCCAGCCTGGCGGCCTGCTTGATCGGCAACTCCTCCAGCAGCACCCGCAGTATTTGCTCGGCCTCGGCTGTCACTGTGTGGCCGCCCGGCTGTTCCTGCCCCTGCACCAGCACCACAAATTCGCCTTTCTGCTGGTTACGATCGGCGGACATCCACTGTACCAGGGCGGCCAGCGTATCGCCCTGTATGGTCTCGAACTGCTTGGTAAGCTCACGCGCCACGACCGCCCGGCGCCGGTCGCCGAACAGCGCCTGCATGTCCTGCAGCGACTCCAGGATACGGTGACTGGATTCATAAAGAATCAGGGTGCGGGATTCATGGCGAAGCTGTTCCAGGCGCTGTTGCCGGGCAGCACGCCTGGCGGGCAGAAAGCCCTCGAAAACAAAACGGTCGGTGGGCAAGCCGGACACCGACAGCGCGCAGACCAGGGCACTGGCCCCCGGCACCGGCACCAGCGGCACGCCGGCCTCACGCGCCAGGCGCACCAGATTGAACCCGGGGTCACTGATCAGCGGCGTGCCCGCATCCGAAATCAGCGCAAACGAACGCCCTTCCAGCAACTGCGCCACCAGCCGTGGCGCCAGTTCGCGCTCGTTATGTTCGTGCAGCGCCGTCATCGGCGTTTGCAACGCATAATGCTGCAACAGTCGTCTGCTGTGGCGGGTATCTTCCGCGACAATGCAGTCCACCGCCCCGAGCACTGCAATGGCCCGGGCACTTATATCGGCCAGATTGCCGATAGGCGTTGCTACCACATAAAGGGAGGCGACACCGCCTGCTTGCAGATTCCTGTCCATCATTCCTGACTCATGTTGCGGGGCGGCGGCTATCCACGCGCTGTAACCCCACCGTGCGGGCTGCACGGCACATCAAAATAACATGCACAAGCGCCCCGACCCCATTACAATGAGCCCCTGCCCGTTTTCCTGACTGCACGGATACTTGTGTACCGATTACTTGCGCTGTTGTTCGTCCTGCTGCTTGCCCTCGCCGGCTGCTCCGGCACGTCCGAGCGTGTGGAGACACCTGTCGCAGACACGCCGTCTCCCGCGGCGCAGACCTACATCGACCAGGGCGATTACCTGTCAGCCGCCCAACTGTATATCAGCGAGGCCAAAACAGCACCCGAAAACCGGCGCGTTGCGTTGCGCCTGAACGCCGCCGAGCTGCTCGCCCGGGGGCAGCTGTGGCAACAACTGGCGCCGCTGCTGTCCAGCCTCGACCCGGCCGGCCTCGATCCGTCGCAGCACACCCGCTATCTGCTGCTGGACGCCGAGCGCGCGGTGGCGGAACACCGGCCGGAACTGGCCCTGGAACAGTTGCAGGGCATCAGCAGCCCGGAGTCCCTGCCCGATTTTGGCAAACGCTATTTCCAGATACGCGCCGACGCTTACGCCATGGCGGGCAACGCCATGGAAGCGGCCCGGCAGCTGATCTGGCTCGATGGCCTGATCGACGACCCTGAAGAGCAGCTGGCCAACCAGTACCGGATATGGGAGCAGTTCTCCAACCTGTCCGATGACACCCTGAACCGGCTGCGTACCAGTCCGCCACCCGATCCGCTCAGCGGCTGGATGGAGCTGGTGCTGCTGACCCGCCAGAATGCGCGCAACCCACAGGCGTGGAACACGGCCCTGGACGACTGGCGTATGCGATACCCCGGCCACAGCGCGGCAAGCGTACTGTTACCGGACCTGTTGCAGCAGGTCGACCGGCTTGGCGCACGCGCCAGGCACATCGCCGTACTGCTGCCCCTGAGCGGCGCCACGGCGGATTCTGCGATGGCTATCCGCGACGGCATTCTGGCCGCCTACTACCGGGACAGCCGGGAAGAACAACCCGAGTTACGCTTCTACGATACCGGCGGCAATGCGCAGATGCTGTGGTCCGTGTACCAGGATGCGGTCCAGGCGGGCGCTGAATTCGTCATCGGCCCGCTGCTGAAAGACAGTATCCAGCAACTCGCGCGCGCTGGTGATCTGCCGGTACCGGTACTCGCACTGAACCAGATCAGCAGCAGGCGAACCGATCTACCGCTGTACCAGTACGGCCTGGCGCCGGAAGACGAGGCGCGCCAGGTTGCGGAAAAAATGATCAATGACGGCCAGCGCCAGGTAATTGCACTGGTGCCGGACAGCGCCTGGGGAGCGCGCGTGCTGGCGGCATTTCAGCAACAGTTCATCCGTCTCGGTGGCGAGATACTGACCAGCGGGCTGTACGCACCCAACAGCGCGGATTTCAAGGCACCGATCGAACACACACTGAACCTGGACGCCAGCAAAAACCGCCACCGGGCACTGCAACGCCTGCTGGGGGAAAAACTGGATTTCGAGCCGCGTCGCCGCCAGGATGTGAACGCTATTTTTATCCTCGGCTTTCCCCGCCAGGCGCGCCAGCTGAAACCCCAGTTACGTTTCCATCACGCCGGCGACATCCCGATCTACAGCACCTCGCATGTCTTCGCCGCCAATCCTGACCCTTCGCTCGACCGGGACATGGACGGCCTGTTTTTCTGCGATATCCCCTGGGTCCTC
>JBHHXO010000065.1:0-14430 GCA_046757125.1 Thiogranum sp. | reverse complement strand
CCGCGGGCCGAGAGCTGGCGGGCCACCAGGCGCGGGCGCCCCAGGCGCGCCGCCATATGCTCGACAAAGCGCGTCTTGCCACAGCCGGTAGGCCCCTTGAGCAGCATCGGCAACTGGTTGCGGTGTGCATATTCGAACAGTTCCACCTCACCACCCTGCGGCTGGTAGAAAGGAATATCCACGTCGGCGCGCGGAAACTGCCGTACTTCATTAACCATATCAGGTCTCTCCCATAGAAAAAGCCAGAGCAATCAGCGCCAGCACAACGAACAACCAGCCGCTCACCATCCAGCGCCAGGGACTGCGCACGCCCCTTAAACCCATAAAAACATCTGCCACCATCTGCCCTTTTACGGCAACCGACAGCAGTATGCCGGTAATCACCAGCTTGCCGCCCGGGCCTGCCTTGCCCACCGCGTAAGTCAGCAAGGTCAGCACCACCAACGCCAGCCATACCTGCAATGCCCTGTGACCCGTCCTGTCCATATCAGTGCAACACGTACACCAGCGGGAACAGCACGATCCACACCAGGTCGACCATGTGCCAGTAGGATGCACCCGTCTCGACACCGGTGTGCCGTTGTGCGCTGTATGCGCCTTGCCAGGCTTTTACCGCAACCACCGACAGAATCACCATCCCCATCAATACGTGCATGAAATGGAAGAAGGTCAGTGACAGGTAGAACATGTAAAAGGTATTGGTGCTGAGCGTAATACCCTCCGCGTGTTTGGCTGCAAACTCGGCCAGTTTGATGAATACAAAAACACCGCCACTGAGTATGGCCAGCATCAGCCACTGACTGCAGCGGCGTACCGCACCCCTGCGAACGGCACTCACGGCCATGACGACGAAGTAACTGGACGTGATCAGCACCAGGGTGTTGATGGCACCGCTTTCCCGGTTCAGGTGCTGCTGGTATTCATTAAACAATTCGACATGTTGCGCGCGCGTAAAGGCATAGGCGAGAAAGAAAATGCCGAACACCAGCAGTTCAGCATAGATAAAGATCCAGATCGCAAAGTCACCCGGCAGACTGGTTTTCTGCCGTACTGCCGGGTGACCGGCGACCGCTTCCATCAGGCGGGATCGGCCACTGCGTTGCTGGCCGTCACGCGCTCACCGCCCTTCACGAAGAACGCAGCCACGTAAAGAATCAGACCGATCAGGAACACGCCCCCGGCCGCTTCGCGCAGCCAGTAGAACATCTCGATCTTCTCCTGTACGACCATGAACGGCTGTGGCGTGTCGGTGTAGCGCTGCAGCCAGACCTGCAGGACGCCGGCGCCGGTCAGGAACAGCGTGATAAAGACCATCGACACCGTCATCAACCAGAAAGACCACATTTCCAGCACCTGGGCACGCGGGTCAGCCGCTTTCTGACCACGCAGGATGGGCATAGCGTAGGAAATGATAGTCAGCACGATCATCACATAGGCGCCATAGAACGCCATGTGGCCGTGCGCCGCCGTGAGCTGGCTGCCGTGCGTGTAGTAGTTCACCGGTGCCAGGGTATGCAGGAAGCCCCATACGCCCGCGCCAAGGAAAGCCATCACGGCGGTACCCAGCGCCCACAGCACGGCGGCCTTGTTAGGATGCTCGCGGCGCCGGCGGTTCACCATGTTGAAGGCGAACACCGTCATCATGAAGAACGGGACCGGTTCCAGCGCCGAGAAGATCGACCCCCACCACTGCCAGTACTCCGGTGCACCGATCCAGAAGTAGTGGTGGCCGGTACCGATCAGGCCGCTGATCAGGGCCATGGCGATAATGACATACATCCATTTCTCGATGACTTCACGGTCTACACCGGTCACCTTGATCAGCACGAAGGCCAGGATCGAAGCCATGATCAGTTCCCACACGCCTTCCACCCACAGGTGTATCACCCACCACCAGTAGAACTTGTCGTTGACGACGTTGACCGGGTTATAGAAGGAAAACAGGAACAGCACGGCCAGGCCGACCAGCCCGGTCAGCAACACCATACTCACGACCGTCTTGCGACCGGCCAGAATGGTCATGCCGATGTTATAGACGAAACCCAGCGCTACGATCACGATACCGATCTTGGTGATGGTCGGCTGCTCCAGGAACTCGCGTCCCATGGTGGGCAACAGATCGTTCATGGTGAGCTCCGCCAGTCGCGCATACGGCACCAGCAGGTAACCCAGAACGGTCAGCGCCCCGGCCACCAGGAAAACCCAGAACAGTACTTTGGCCAGCAACGGACTGTGCAGTTCGCGCTCGGCCTCCTCCGGCACCAGGAAGTAGGCGGCGCCCATGAAACCGAACAGCAACCAGACGATCAGCAGGTTGGTATGCACCATACGGGCGACATTGAACGGGATTTCCGGAAACAGGAAATCACCGGCGACATACTGCATCCCCATGATCAGGCCAAACAGGATCTGTCCGATGAACAGGCCGATGGCGGCAATAAAATAGGGTTTTGCGACAGCTTGCGATTGATACTTCATGATAATCCCCTTACCCCTGAATGTTCGGTGGCCAGTTAGCCGTGTTGATACCGTTGACGTACTTCAGAAACTCGGCGATCGCCTGCAACTCCTCGTCGCTGAGATTGAACTGCGGCATGCTGCGACGGCCCGGAATACCGTCTACCGGGCGGCTCTGGATGAAACCGACAATGGCTTCCGTGGACTTGCCGAAACGTGTGTAGACATTGCCCAGTTCGGGCGCAAAGTAGGCGCCCTCACCCAGCAGGGTGTGGCAACCGATACAATTGTTTTCCTCCCACACCTTCTTGCCCAGCGCCACCTGTTCGGTAATCGCCTCGTGGTTATCCCGCCTGGGCACCTCGCCGGCGGTATCGAAGGTCAATGCGAGAAACAACAGGATGAAGAACGCGCTTCCCCCGTAATAGATGTTTCTCGCCATGCTCTTGGTAAAGACTTCATTCATGGCATACCCACCTCTTGTTTGCAGAAAGTAATATAAGCAATCACTGATTTACTTATTCCACAAATCATGCCAAAGTATTATCCATTGTTTTTACTATAATTATTAAATATGTTGTCAAAATGATTTCTTTTGTTAAGATGTCTATATGATCTCTTGGGTATCATTATGACATCTTCTGAATTCTGCGGGGCACTGACCTCCATCGTTGCCGACCTGTCCCGGGACCTGCCCACGGAGGTACGCTACAAGCGGCTGCTGGACGCCATGCAAAGCAGCTTCCCCTGCGATGCCGCGGCACTACTGAAACTGGAAAACAACCACCTCACGCCACTGGCCGTGGACGGTCTCAGCGATGACACCATGGGACGCCGCTTCGAGGTGGACGAACATCCACGCCTTGCCCGCCTGCTGCACTCCCGCGAACCGGTTCGCTTTGCAGCGGACAGCGAACTGCCGGATCCCTACGACGGACTGGTGGAAACCGAGGACCAGTTGTTGCACGTGCATGACTGCATGGGATCCTCCCTCTACCTGGACGACAAACCCTGGGGTGTCATCACTATGGATGCCCTGCAAACGGGCACCTTTGACCGGATCGATCCTATTGAACTGCGCACCTTTATCAGCCTGACCGAGGCAACGGTAAAGGCCGCACAGCGTATCGATGAACTGGAGGCGCGCGTCGAGCACGGCCACCGGGTCGCGCGCGCCCTGATCAGGGAGGGCAGCGATGTCGAGATCATAGGCAAAAGCCCGGTGATGAAAAAACTGCGGGAAGAAATCGCCGTGGTGGCCCGCTCCGACCTGACAGTACTGATACAGGGCGAGACCGGTGTCGGCAAGGAACTGGTCGCACGACAGGTGCACGCAAGCTCACCGCGCGCAGACTACCCCATGGTGTACGTGAACTGCGCCGCCCTGCCCGAGGCGATCGCCGAAAGCGAACTGTTCGGCCATACCCGGGGCGCATTTACCGGCGCCACGGCCGATCGTGCCGGCAAGTTCGAACTGGCCGACGGCGGTACGCTGTTCCTGGACGAGATCGGCGAATTGAGCCTGGCGATCCAGGCCAAAATGCTGCGCGCCATACAAAGCGGTGAAATCCAGCGGGTAGGCAGCGACCAGCCCGTCCGGGCCGACGTAAGGATCGTGGCCGCCACCAACCGCGACATGCAGAAAGAAGTTTCGGCGGGGCGCTTCCGTGCCGACCTCTATCACCGCCTGACCGTATACCCCCTGCTGGTCCCGCCACTACGCGAACGCGGCAAGGACGTGCTGCTGATAGCCGGCTATTTCCTGGAAAACAACCAGCGCCGGCTGAGTGTCAACGCCCTGCGCCTGTCCGCCGACGCGAAGCAGACACTGCAGCAGTACACCTGGCCGGGCAACGTGCGCGAACTGGCCCACCTCCTGAGTCGCGCTGCATTGAAGGCCGTGGCAAAACAGGGCAACAACAGCGCAGTGATCATCGATACCGGCCACCTGGATATCGGGGACATGGAACAGGCACCGCGGGAAACGGAAAAATCAAAAATGGCGCCCGTCAAAATCAGAACATCCCTCAAGGAAGCCGTGGATGAATTCCAGCGCCAGGTCATCACGGACAGCCTGCAAAGACACCAGGACAATCTGGCTGCGGCGGGATCCGAGCTGGGGATCAGTCGCAGCAATTTTTACCGCTTGCTCAAAAGACTGGAGCTGCGGTAATCATTTTGCAAGCCCCCCCAACCTGACCTGGCGGACTTCCATATAGCATGCAGGAACGAGGCCTAATGGCCGTTCCTGCAACAGCGCTTCAACGCGGCGCGTCAGGAATCACTGTGACCTGCTTCATCCAGCCGAAAGCGCACCGGAACTTCAACAGCGGCGCGAACCGTGACCCCGTTGCGCTGTGCAGGCAGGAATCGCCAGCGGCGCACCGCCCTGAGTGCGGCGACATCCAGGGGCTTGAAACCGGCGCTTTTCCTCACCCGCACGGCAACCGGGTGGCCCTGTTCGCTAACCTCGACGTGCAGCAGCACCAGTCCCTCGATACCCCGTCGCAGCGCGATGCGCGGGTAATCGGGCTTGGGGTTGTTCAGGGCGGCGCTGCTGCAGGAAGGCGGACTGTAAGCGGGTTGACTCTCCACGACAGCCACCGCTACCCGGGCGGGCCGTGTCATTTCCCGTGTTTCCAGCACGGGCAAGACTGGTTCGACGTTGTCGATATGCTTCGGCGCGGGCGTTTTTTCATGCCGGTCGGCGCGCCGGATCAGGGGACTGGCGACAACAGGCGGCGGTTCACGGCGGCGGGAAGTCTGCCGGACCACGTCATGCGCGGGTTTCATGGTAGACGCAAGCGACACCCGTTCGCGCACGGCGCGTACTTTTACGTGCAATGTCGGGCGCGGCAACTGCGCGACCGTTGTCCCTGTATCCAGCGCGTACCAGCCGGCCATCCCCGCGTGCACGACCAGTGACACCAGGCAGGCCACAATAAAGGGCCGCGGCAGTTCGGTTGTAAGTGGTGACGCGCTCAGATCCACCGCTGCCTCCACCAGCGCATCAGGCCGGTCACGGCAAGCAACAGGCAGGCAAGCGCAACGATGTCATTGACCCATTTCCATTGCGCATGAATCAGCATACCGGAGTGCAGACCATCGATAATGAAATACCAGGGCACACCGCCGCGGCCGGGGAGACTGTGCCGGGCAGACAGCACGCGGGTGGCAGACAATTCGGGATGGAAACCTTCACGGTTGAGCCACAGATAACCGCCATTACCGTCATGGCTGATATCGGTGGGCATGTGCCCGGTACCCTGCACGGGCCGCCAGCCACTGTCTCCGTGACGTTGCAGGTTGGGACCACCCATGCCGCCGATAAGCAAATCATTACCGTGGCGGCGCAGGGTCCAGACAAACCCGGGATCCAGCGGCCGGCCGGTTTCCCGCGTCCAGTTTTTCCCTTCATCCTGCGTGGTGAACAGCCCGAGCCGGGTGCCCAGGCTGAATTTTTCAGCCACACCGGGATAGCCGGCGATGGCGTGGATTTCGTTATCCCAGCTGCGCAGTCGATACACCGGCGGTTGCAGAGCCTGGGGGATATGGATGCTTTTCATCCAGGGCCGCAATTCCGGCGCATGGTCGAGCAGGATACCGGTGAGCGTCAAGTACAGAAACGGAATCACCGCAACCAGTCCCAGCGCCGGGCCGTGCAGCCGGTAGATCCATTGCACGGTGCGCTTGCGCGTTGCGGCGCGCGGCTTTTCACAACGCGCGCCCGATCTCCAGCGCCGCGGTAACCACCAGAACAGGAAACCACCGACCGGCAACAACAACATCAGCCAGGCACCGGCGTCATTGATGAGCAGCGATAGCGGCGCAGCCAGCAGGCCGCGGCCAAAATGCAGGTCGTGAACCAGGCGAGAGAGAGCAATACTCTCCGGCAACTCGCCAGGCGCGGGAGCAGCGAGATCTATCCATGCCGGTGGTGAGTCATGCGCGAGATCGAGCCTGAAGACGCGGCTCCTGTCCATAACGCCCAGTAACCCGGTATCCGATGCGCCGGCAGCGAGGGCGGTAATCCGCGCTCCGGGCAATGCTACGCGCTGCGCCATGCCCGTCACGGTATCCAGTTCCCACACACCGTCACTGGTACCGAGCCAGAACCCCGACCGGGGCATCCCCGGAAAGCGAAGAATTACGTTGACGCCCGGCATCACCGTCGCTGTGTTGAACACGACGCTTTGCCAGCGTTGCCCGCCGTCGTTGCTGATCCACAGCCCCTGCGGCCCGCCGGCAACATGTTGCTGCGGCTGGTCAGGGTTTAGCTGGTAGAGCCGCACCGTGCCGCTGCGCGCCTTTGCGACGATCTGCCCGGGCACCAGAAACTCAGGCGCGGTGGATTGCCACAACCAGGCCCAGTCGCGGTGGTCCAGCACGAAGCCGGTAATACCCAGCACGGCCAGCCACAGGCCGGCGCCGAGGCCGGCCCAGGTGTGCAGTTTGCGCGCACCCGGCAGGCACCGTTTGCGTCCTCGCGCGGCGCTGCGTCTGCCGGCACGGACGGTATCTGCACCTGTCAGCACCGCACTGCGGCTAGCGGATGGCATAACTCAGGCCGGCATAGAACGTCCGCTCGAGACCGGGGGCCAGCTCCTCGCCGCGAAAGGTATTGTACGAAGCCAGCGTTGCGTAGGTTTCGTCCGTCAGGTTGGTCGCGCGCATGTAGAGATTGAGATCGGGTGTTACCTGATAGTCGGCACGCAGGTTGAACAGGTCATGACCGCCATACTTGTTGGTATTGGCGTCATCTTCCCAGTAAGACCCCAGGTACTCCCACTCCAGATCAACACGACCGCCGTTGAGCACGGCAGGGTGATAGTCGAGCCGGACATTGCCGATCTGGCGCGGCGCCGCACTCATTTCGTTGTTGTCATAGCTGACGCCGGCGCGCGGCGACCAGGACTCGAAAGTATGCTTTGCATAACTGTAGCTTGCAGCCAGCGACAGGTCCCGTACCAGCGGCGTGCTCATACCGGCTTCCACGCCACGATGCAGCGTTTCGCCGGCATTCTGTGTTTCGCGCGAACCGTCGGCGCGCCGGAACGTAACGATGTCATCATCCCTGGTCATGTAATAGACACTGATTTCGTAATGTGCCCGCCGGTAGCGGCCGCGCACACCGGTCTCGTAGCTGTCCACTTTTATCGGGTCCAGATCAACCGTGTTTTCAGACTGGCCCTGGCGGAACAACTGCCCTTCCGACGGCGCCCGGAAAGCATGACGGTAGGACACGAATCCGTTAACCGCCGGCGTAAACTGCCAGGTCGCCCCCAGCTTCGGACTCAGGTGGTCAAAGCTAACGTCGGTATCGCCGGGGCGCCGGTGCGAACCCGTCGCAACGGTGCTGAGCTTGTTGTCGTAATCGTATTTCATGTTGTCGTAGCGCAACCCGGCGCTCAGGCGCAGGCGCCGGCTGACGGACATTTCGCTATGAATATAGGGCGAGACCGCGCTGTAGGTGACGTCGTAGTCGTAGATTTTTTCATCGATGCTGTAGTCGGTATAGACAGACCCGTCACGTGTCACGATCAGCGAGTATTCCTTGCGCTGCCCCGGGCTGTAATCGAGATCGGTACCGACAATAATGCGCGCCCGGTAGTCAGGCAGGTCATAGCGGTACTTGAGCAGCATGCCGACGGAGTCATTGCTGGTCTTCCATATAGCGGGGTCATAACCCAGACTCCAGTTGGGCAACAGTTCCATCTCGTTGCTGCGCACATAAGGCGTAATACTCAACAGCCTGTCGCCGGCCTCCTGCTGGTAATCCACAGAGAACCTGAAAGCCTGTACATCACGGTAGGAAATCGGGGTGTAGTTCAGGGTCGGGTTGTTTTCGTAATCGTTACGCGAGAGTTTCGATGAGCCGGCCGTCTGTTGGTCGATATCCGAATAGGTCAGCACGCTTTTCACGCTTGCACCACTGTCCAGATAGCGGTCCCAGCGCAGCGTACCGGTATAGCGGTCGTAGTCGGTGTCGTCCCGCCAGCCGTCCGTTTGCGTGATATTGAGATCGGCGCGCAGGCCATCCGAGCCCCAGGTATTGCCGGCGCTCAGCAGTGCGCGGCGCCAGCCGTGCTCGCCCGCCTCCAGGTTGATATCCGCCCCGGGTTGCAGTGGCGCAGGCCGGGTCAGCACGTTGATAACTGCCCCGATGGCATCGCTGCCATACAGCGCCGTACCCGGCCCCTTCAGCACCTCGATGCCACCGGCCTGGGGCACATTGATTTCATACAGCGCGTTGTGATTGAAGAAGCCGGTGGATCGCACCGGGATGCCGTCCTCCAGGTAGAGGTACACCGGCTTGGTGGTAATCGGCTGGCGAATCGACATCATATGACCTTCGCCGCCCGTTACGTTGACGTGTACGCCCGGGATGCGGTTCATGATTTCAGACGGGTGGCCCGGGTGTGTTTCGTCAATTTCCCCGGCCGATATCGCATCGATGGTCGCCGCCGTGGTAGCGCGGGGTTCGGCTTCACGCGTTCCCGTCACGGTAACTTCGTCGAGAACGGTATCCGTTCCGGCGGCAAAAACGGGACACAGCAGTGTGCTTGTGCAGAGTGTGATAGCGGCAGACGAAAGTGTTGTTCTCATAGTGAATCTCTCTGTCAACGGCGCCCGTGGTTTCCGGTCGACATTCACGGGCAGGTTTTGTTTTATTGTCGGACGCCGCGTGAAGCGGGCCTCTTCCGGTTATGCTGGCAAAGCGGAAAGTTGATTGGAATGTGACACAGTGTCGCGCGACAGATTGTCGCGGCAGGGAAAGTACAGGAAGAAAACAGGCACCCCACGGGGTGTTGAGAATCAGGACAGCAGTTTGCAATGTCCCCTGATGATTATCGCACCGCTATAACCCGGCTGGCATATTTCCGGTACAGGCTGACGGCACGGGAAAGATTAACCAGCAACAAAAGGTTGGACGCCAGCAATGCCGCCGCCGCGACGTAGACCATGACACCCTGCAACAGTACCGACGCGACCAGCAACAGCAGGCCGGCCACATGCAACGCCAACTGTATTTTCATGGGTCGCACGTCGATGACCTCGTGGATATTCGGCGTGTAGAGTTTTGTTCCCGGTTTGAGTTTTCCCCTCACCGCCGGCATACGCAGATTCAGCCACACCAGGAAAGGAACGATCTTGTAGAGCATACCGTTAATGATGGATACCGCAAATCCCGCCAGCAGAAACAACCCTGACAGAACCGGCAGCTTGTCCCCGGCGAGCGTGTCGCCGAAATAGTCGTACACACCGGATCCCGTACCGAGCACCAGGCACACCATACCAACGCGCCAGAACCAGTCAGTTATATCGAACCGCCTTCTGCGCCGCTTCCCCAGCAGGTACAGCGTAACGACCGCGTAGGCCAGCATCAGCACACCCGCCAGCACAACGGCAAGCTGCTGCACCCCCTGTACCGGCAACAGGCTGCCGGCGACCAGGACTGACACCAGCACATAGACCAGCCATTTGCCAAACAGATCCGGGTACGGCGGGGTTGTCAGGAACATGGGTATCACCTGCCCTGAAATACCAACGACCAGGATAAATATCCAGCCGATGACACCCCAGACGGCATGATAATTCACCACTTCAGGACTCAGTGACACGGCCCCAAAAGCATAGCCCGAGGCCAGGTAACCGCCCATCGCAACGGTGACGACAAGAGCGAGAGCAGCCAGTTGCACGGCGCGCGCCGTGGTTTTGCCCTTGCCGGCCCGAAACACAGCGACGACAACCCCCATGCCGAACAGGGCCAGCACCGGCACAAGGACAACAATGGCGACCGCGAACAGCACTGTGAGCTGTGTCACAAACGCGCCGACCAGGCACAGCGTGCCCGCGCTAACCAGCAGATGCACAATCCCGGCAGCGCGTTCCGCCTGCGGGAAAACAGCGCCCATGACAACCGGAAGCATCTGGAACAGGGCGCCCAGCATGGCCATCCCGATATAGCCCAGGGTAAAGACATGGACAACGGCCAGGGTTGCCGGTAACCAGCGGGACTGGAGCAGCTGACCGCCATCCAGGAACAGAATAACGGCAGCCAGTACGCCGAAAACAGGAACCGTCAGAAAGAAACGCACCGGCGTCCAGAACCCGGGAGCATTCTCCAGGGAGAGCGCAGCGAGGTTCACTGCCTGTCTTTCCAGATACTGATCAGGTAGGTGCCGGCCTGCTCATCATATTCAACCCGGTACTGCCAGCCATTCTCGGCCAGAACGGGATACAGCAGCAGCGGTTCCCGCCAGTGGGTGACATCGAGCCGTTCACCCTCCTGCAATGTGCCCAGTTCGTCGAGAATCCGCTCCAGCGGCTCCGGCGCCTCCAGCCCCCGAACGTCCAGACTCCGTTTTTTCATCACACTAGTCTGGCGATGCGAAGCCCGGCACTTTGGCCGACAACTCCTGCAATGCCCCCTGCAGGGCCTGGTCTGCCATCGGGTACAGCACCTGTTCCTCCTTGACGTTATGCTGCTGCAGGAAAAGAAAAAAGGTTTCCGCTGTCCCCAGAACCTCGTCCCGGTCCCTGGCCTGCACGGCATCGCCCATGCGTTGCAGCAACTCGCGGAGCTCGACGTGCTCGCTGCGCATCACTTGCGTGGGCCCGCCCCGCATACCGGTTTTTTCCTCGAACAGGGGAAACAGCCCCTCTTCCTCATTCGTAAAATGCTGCAGGGTATCCCGGCTCAGCTCCGTATATAAGGATTCGGCCCCCGGCCAGTCATCCCGGCCGACGGCCTCCTCCATTTGCTCGAACGCCCTGTCGCAGGCCCGGTGCTGGGCGCTGAAAAATTCACTGATTGACGTCATAGACGCTCCTTTTGAATCCGGTTTCCCCCGATAACACGGGTTACACACCGGCGGCCGGCCCGATATTGGGCGGCTGCCAGCCCTCGACCCCCGGCGCGGGGTCCGGGGCAGTCCCGGATCGTGCCGGGATCGCGGGCTGTATATTAAACGCCAGGCGGCAATAAATTTAAATTATGAAGAATCTTGGTCTAATTGATTTAAATCAAGGATGCGTCAATGGGTATTCAAGATCATTGCGACAATTAGTCGCATATAAACTAAAGTACCCGCACGACAAACGCTCACGAAGGAGAGATCCATGGCTGATCCGAATAATAGTCCTGACGACGAAAACGAACGCATCCCGGCGATGCAAGCCCTGCTGGAAAACCCGTTCCTGCTGCTTTTTATCGGCGTCGCAATGCCGGCGGTTTTCTATATTATCTGGGGCATTATGGAAATCGTTACCGTACCCATTGCACAATAATCAACTCCCAGGGAGGAGACCTCAGCCATGACTTCATATTTACCACCCGCCCAGCGAATCTGGTGGAATGTGCCCGTCGGCCGCCAGGAAATCGTCTGGATCGCCATCGCACTGATCTGGTGCCTGATTATGTTTTTCATGATGCCGTACTGGCATGTCTACGGGAAACAGAACCTGTCCACCGAGGCCTATCAAACCACACCGGCCGAGTACGGCCCCAAGGTTCAGGCCATGATCGACAAATACACCGTCCGTACCGAAACCGACCAGCAGATCCCCGTTGTGGCTCCACCGGCCGGCAGCGATATCTACATGCTGGGGCGGCTGTGGCAATGGTGGCCCATCCTGGAACTGGAAAAAGGTAAAACCTATCGTCTCCATCTCTCCTCCATGGACTGGCAACACGGCTTTTCCGTGCAACCCGTCAACATCAACATGCAGGTCGTTCCCGGCTATGAAATGGTGTTGAATATTACCCCCGACACGGCGGGTGAATACGGGGTGGTCTGTAACGAATACTGCGGCATCGGTCACCATACCATGCTCGGCAGAATCTACGTGAAGGAGTGATAAGACATGTCTAACTTCAGACTTTGCCCCGACACGGGCCTGTTTTTTGACAAGAACGCGGAAAGCCTGATGAAGGTCAACGCGGTCGCCGCCGCTGTCTCCCTGCTGGTCGCCGGTCTCCTGGCACTTGGCGTCGCGCTGACACGCTGGCCGGCGGTACACCTGCTACCCGCCGACCAGTTCTACATGTTCCTGACGGCACACGGTATCGATGCGCTGATTTTCTGGATCATTTTCTTCGAAATCGCAATCCTCTATTTTGCATCATCGACCCTGCTGAGATGCAGGCTGGCCGCGCCCCGCTGGGCCTGGCTGGGCTTTATACTGATGCTGATCGGTGCAATCATGACCAACGTGGCCATATTCCAGGGCAACTCCAGCGTCATGATGACCTCTTATGTGCCCATGCAGGCTGCACCGCATTTTTATCTGGGCCTGATCCTGTTCGCGGTGGGGGCCCTGGTTGGCTGTTTCGTGTTTTTCGGCACACTGGTCATTGCCAAGAACGAACACACCTATGACGGTTCCATCCCCCTGGTCACCTTCGGCGCCATGACCGCCGCTATCATCGCGGTATTCACTATCGCCAGTGGCGCGATCATCCTGGTCCCGACCTTCCTGTGGTCGATCGGCTATATCGGCCATATCGATGCGGAAATGTACCGCGTAATCTGGTGGGCAATGGGCCATTCATCCCAGCAGATCAACGTTGCGGCGCATGTATCGGTATGGTACCTGGTTGCCGGCCTGACCCTGGGCGCACGGCCCATGTCGGAGAAAGTGAGCCGTTTCGCTTTCCTGCTCTATATCTTCTTCCTGCAACTGGCCAGCGCCCATCACATCCTGGTGGACCCGGGCATCAGTGCCGAATGGAAGATCTTCAACACCAGTTACGCCATGTACCTGGCGGTTCTGGCCAGCATGATCCACGGCCTGACGGTGCCGGGTTCCATGGAAGTCGCGCAACGCCAGAAGGGCTATACCCGCGGCATGTTCGAGTGGCTGCGCAAGGCGCCCTGGGGTAACCCGGCGTTTTCGTCCACCTTTATCTCGATTATCATTTTCGGGTTTATCGGTGGTATCACGGGTGTCGTGATGGGCACGGAACAGATCAACCTGATCATCCATAACACCATCTACGTTCCGGCCCACTTCCACGCTACAGTGGCGGTAGGCACCACCCTGACGTTCATGGGCCTGACCTTCTTCCTGATTCCGGTACTGTTCCGGCGCCAGATGATTCTGCCCACGCTGGCCAGGTGGCAGCCCTATCTGTTCGGAACCGGCATGACCATCCTGATCCTGTTTATGATGGGCGCAGGCACCCTGGGTGTCTCACGACGCCACTGGGACATGGACTTTGCCGGCGCCGCGCTGAGCTTCGAGTACTCGGGCATGGCCTACACCATGATGGGAATTGCCGGTATCGGCGCTGTTATTGCTGTCATTGGTGGTGGCGCCTACCTGCTCATCACAGTGGGCTCGCTGGTGTTCGGCAAGAAGCTGGACTCGTCAGCCGGCTTGCTGCAGAGCTTCGGCGTACCGCTGTCCTCCGGCCTCTACACGGCACAGCCTGAAGTGCTGCCGATGGCGGCACCGGTTGAGGAGCATGGTTCAGCAGGCTTTGAAGCACCGGGAACCTTTGTCCTGGCGATGCTGCTGCTGGTCTCTTTTGTCGTGTATTACTTCAT
Organism: Thiogranum sp.; assembly: GCA_046757125.1. Classification (GTDB taxonomy): domain Bacteria; phylum Pseudomonadota; class Gammaproteobacteria; order DSM-19610; family DSM-19610; genus Thiogranum. The sequence continues at coordinate 421 of JBHHXO010000065.1, read as the reverse complement.
CAACTGGAAGTATCTGGCATCCGTCTGGCCACTTAGCTAGAACCCCCGGACGAAGCCCATGCGGGGCGGGGGTAATCACCTCCGCCCCGCTTTTATTTTACGGATACACGAATATGTCAAGACTCTCCACAGATGCTGCCATGGCACAGCCGTTTGACTGGTCGATGATGCTCCGGCAGCTATCCAATCTGTTCAAACTCCGTATCGGCGTCGTCATGGCGCTGGTTTCTGTGGTGACACTGGTAGTGACCCCCGGCCAGGCCGTCCCCGCCTGGCAGGTGCTGGTGCTGGCGCTTACCGTAGTGCTGGCCGCCAGCAGCGCGGGGGCCTTCAACCAGTACTATGAAATCGATATCGATGCGCGCATGCGCCGCACCGTTGACCGGCCCTTTGTCACCGGCGCCTTTACACACAATCGCTG
>JBHHXO010000064.1:0-14523 GCA_046757125.1 Thiogranum sp. | reverse complement strand
CCTTTGTGGCCCCCGTTTTCGGCGGGGGTTATCCGCCAAGACGCCGCGCGCGCGCGCTGCCCCAGCCCAAGCATGTAGCCGGCGACATCGAAATCCATGGATTGTGCTGTTTTGTTCATTACACTGACCGTCGTTTTCAGGCGGAATTCCGCAACGGCGCCGTACCGGCAAGCCGTAACGCCAATTGTAACAGCTCGTCCCAGGCACTGCCCGGCGCGCGCCCCTTGATAACCCGGTCGAGGTGCGCGCAGCGCTGCAACAGGGCCCACCACTGGCGCCCGCGGATACGCTTTAATATACCGCTGATCAGTGGCTTGCGCTTGTCCCACACGCGCCAGGAGCTCAGCACCCGGGCCAGCGTCGCGCCGCCCTGCAGTTCCCGCGCCATACTGGCAAGCATGCGTATTTCACGGTTCAGCGCCCACAGTACCAGCACCGGCTCCACACCTTCAGCGCGCAAACCGGCCAGAATACGCTGAACGTGTGCGGTATCGCCCGCCAGCGCGGCATCCACCAGCCCGAAAATATCGTAGCGGGCACTGTCGGTAACCAGTTCCGCGACCGTATCCAGCCGCAGCGGCCCCGGGCCGTTCAACAGGTAGAGTTTTTCGATCTCCTGCGCCGCGGCCAGCAGGTTGCCTTCCACGCGCTCGGCAATCAGTTGCAGCGCATCGCGCCCGGGCTGCATACCGCGTGCGCGCATGCGCTGATCGATCCAGACCGGCAGTTGCGCGGCCTCCACCGGCCATATCGCAATGCTGACACCGCCCTTGTCCAGCGCCTTCGCCCACTTGCTCCTGCGCGCGGCTGCCTCGAGCTTCGCCGAAACAACCAGCAGCAAGGTGTCTTCGGGCGGTCTTTCGACATACTCGCAGAGCGCCTTTGCACCTTCCTTGCCCGGTTTCCCGGTGGGCAGCCGCAGCTCCAGTACGCGGCGCTCGGAAAACAGCGAAAGGCTGTCGCAGGCCGCCGACAGGCTCTGCCAGTCAAACCCGGGCTCGACAGCGAACACCTCGCGTCCGCTGTATCCCTGCGCGCGTGCCGCCGCACGCACGGCATCCGCGCATTCGTTCACCAGCAGGGTTTCGTCGCCGTGGATAAAATAGACCGGTGCCAGCCCGGCATCGAGATGCCCGCCCAGCTGGCTGGCGCGCAGCTGCGTCACGGGTGCTGAAGCCTCACGCCGATACGGGTAATGATCTGCCGCGCCAGGCTGCGACGCATCTGTACATGCAGTTGCTCCGACTCCGACACCTTGCCCAGCAGCTCCTTTTCGTCAAAGACGAGATCGCGAACCATGCGCAGACTCTGCCGTTCCACCAGCACCTTGCCCTCGCGGTCGGCAAGTTCAAAGGTGATTTCCTCGAACAGCTCATATTCGCTGGCCTTGCCGGTACTTCCGACAGACAGTATACGGTTCTCCGATCGTTCGCTGACGATCCTCAATACCGCTGTAGCCTGCTCGCGGCTGTCAACAATCCTGGCTCCGGCAGCCTCCAGTTCGGTGCGTAATGACCGCGCCATGCCCGTGAACGGATTATTCGATTCGAGGTAGGTTTCCTGCAGCTGCGGGGGCAATTCCACATCGCCACGCAGCCTGAAACCACAGGCCGATAACAGCGTTAACGACAGGATAAGTATTCCCGCGGCAATCCGGCGCACAGGTATGTCACAGAAGCGGGCCTGCCCGCTCCTGCCGTTTTCACGGTCATGGGTACGTGTTCTGACAGTATTGAATAGCATGCCCGTCCCCATACCCTCAGGCAACCACCAGGTTCACCAGACGACCGGGCACCACGATGGCCTTGCGCAATGCCTTGCCCTGCATAAACCGCTTTACGTTGGGCTCGGCCAGCGCCGTATCGGTAACAAGATCATTGCCGGCATCGGCAGCCACCGAAATCCTGCCACGCATCTTCCCGTTGACCTGCACCGCCAGCTCGATACTGTCTTTCCGCATGGCACTTTCATCCGCCACCGGCCAGGCGTGATCCACGATAGCATCACTATGCCCCAGGGCGCCCCACAGTTCATGACAGATGTGCGGTACGATGGGCGACAACATCAGCACAGCAGCATCGAGCGCCTCCTGTACCAGTGCCCTGCCCTGCTCCGAGCTGTCGCTGAAACGGCCCAGTTCATTCAACAACTCCATGTTCGCGGCGATGGCCGTGTTGAAGGTATAACGCCGCCCGATATCATCGCCGACCTTGCTGATGGTCTCGTGCACCTTGCAGCGGAACGCCTTCTGTGCCTCCCCCAGCGCACCCGCATCTACAGCAACAGCAGGACCGGCGAGCACGTGACCGTGCACCGCTTTCCACAGCCGTTTGAGAAAGCGCGATGCGCCTTCGACACCCGAATCCGACCACTCCAGCGACTGGTCCGGGGGAGCGGCAAACATCATAAACAGGCGCACCGTATCGGCGCCGTACTGATCGATCAGGGACTGCGGATCCACGGTGTTACCCTTTGACTTGGACATTTTTGAACCGTCCTTGTTGACCATGCCCTGGGTCAACAAATGCCTGAAGGGTTCATTGCCGTTAACCAGCCCCAGGTCGCGCATCAGCTTGTGGAAGAAACGCGCGTACAGCAGGTGCAGAACCGCGTGCTCGATCCCGCCGACGTACTGGTCCACCGGGGTCCAGTAATTCACCCGTTTATCCAGCATGCCCTGGTCGAAATCCGGGCAGGTATAACGCGCGTAATACCATGAGGATTCAAAAAAGGTATCGAAGGTATCGGTTTCTCGTTCCGCGGCGGCTCCGCAGACCGGGCAGGATGTCTCGATGAAATCCCGGTCTGTCTTCAGTGGTGAGCCGGCACCCTCGAGCACTACATCGCGTGGCAACTCGACCGGCAACTGGTCCTCGGGCACCGGCACCGCGCCGCATTGCGGGCAATTGATGACGGGGATCGGGCAGCCCCAGTAACGCTGTCGGGATACACCCCAGTCGCGCAGGCGGAAATTGATGGTCTTGCGGCCCTTGCCCTGTTTTTCAAGGTGCATGGCTATGGCATCGAATGCCTGTTGCGATGTCAGCCCGTCGAATTCACCCGAGTGTTTCAACACACCCTTGTCGGTAAAGGCCGCCTTGCCGATATCGGCCGCAAGCGCATCATCCGCTGGATAGATCACCTGGCGAACCGGCAGGCCGTACTGCCGTGCAAATTCATAGTCGCGCTGGTCGTGGGCAGGCACCGCCATGACCGCGCCGGAACCATAGCCCATGAGCACGAAATTCGCGCTCCAGACCGGGACGGTCGCGCCCGTAACAGGGTGCACCGCCCGCAGGCCGGTATCGACGCCCTTTTTCTCCATGGCCGCCAGCTCCGCTTCGGCAACCCTGGTGTGCGCACATTCCTCGATGAATGCCCGTAATGCCGGGTTGTTCCCTGCGGCCTGCTGCGCCAGCGGGTGCTCGGGCGCCACGCCCACATAGGTAACACCCATCAGGGTGTCGGGACGCGTGGTATAGACTGTAAGCGGTTCATCCGCACCTTCGACCGCAAACTCCAGTTCGACACCCTCGGAACGACCGATCCAGTTACGCTGCATGGTTCGCACCTGCTCGGGCCAGCCGTCGAGCTGGTCCAGGTCATCGAGCAACTGCTGCGCATAATCGGTGATTTTCATAAACCACTGCGGTATTTCACGCCGTTCCACGGGCGCACCCGAGCGCCAGCCCTTGCCGTCGATTACCTGCTCGTTGGCCAGCACCGTCTGATCGACCGGGTCCCAGTTCACCACCGCGGTCTTTTTGTAAACCAGCCCCCTGTCGAGCAGTCTGGTGAAAAACCACTGCTCCCAACGGTAATATTCGGGATCACAGGTTGCCAGTTCACGCGTCCAGTCATAGCCGAAGCCCAGGCGCTGGAGCTGGCCGCGCATGTAATCGATGTTCTCGTAAGTCCATTTGGCGGGCGGCACCCGGTTCTTGATGGCCGCATTCTCCGCCGGCAGGCCAAAGGCATCCCAGCCCATCGGCTGTAACACGTTTTTGCCCTGCATGCGCTGGTAGCGCGAAATCACGTCACCGATGGTGTAATTCCGCACATGCCCCATGTGCAGGCGGCCGCTGGGGTAGGGAAACATGGACAGGCAGTAGTATTTTTCCCGGGAATCGTCCTCCAGCGCACGAAAAGTACCCTGCTCGGCCCATTGCTGCTGGATTCCTGCCTCTATTTCCTGCGGGTTGTACTGCGCTTCCATCCCTACGGCCTGTTTCACTGTTGAAAGCGCGAAGAATACCGTACCGTGTGCTGGACGAACAATACACAGACGCCGCTAAAGCATCTAAACTTGTAATTAACCACCGAGTTCAGGAGTACACCGTGACCAGCCCCGCCACTGACAAACTTGTGCAGGCCTATAACAGGATGATGGAACGCATTCGCCACGCACTGGAAGAAGCCGGTTCCAAAGCCACGCCCGGCATCCGGCACAGCGTCGAAAAAGCCCGCAAGACCGCGGTAGAGCTGGAAGAACTGACCCACGATGAAGCCGAGAAAGTCGCCTACTACCTGAAGCGGGACGTCCGGGATGCCGGTCGGCACCTGGCGGAGACCAGCCACGAACTGGGCGACTGGCTGCGCTTTGACATCGACCGGATCGAAGACCGCCTGCTGGAGATTTTCAGCCGCGTCGCCGACCGGACAAAAATCGAGTGGCTGGAACTGCAGGAAGAACTTGAAAAAGACCCGCCCTATCACAGCGGCGAGGTCACCGGCCCCGGCACCCTGTATTGCTCGGCGTGCGGCGAAGCCCTGCACTTTCATCACACGGCGCGCATCCCCCCCTGCCCGAAATGTGACAACGGGACTTTTCGACGCTGGCCGGTGGAAACCTGAAGACAGGCGTATATCCTCGTTCCTGACTTTTTCATCCCTAACCTAAATCACCCTGTCATTACCTCCGTCAACCGGGATCTGGGCGCCGGTGGTCCTGGCAAACAGCGGGCCGGCAAGGGCGCACACCAGCCCGGCGACATCAGTCGAACGCACTTCCGTTTTCAGCAGGTTTTTGGTTTTGTATTCCTGCACGCTGAGACCGTAGTGGCTGGCACGTTTCTCCAGCACTTCATCGGTCCAGATAGCCGTGTCGAAAACGGCATCCGGGTGCAGGGTGTTGACCCGGATGCCGTCACCGGCCAGTTCCAGCGCCGCCACACGTGCAAGCTGGGTCATACCGGCCTTGGCTACGGAATAGCTCGACGCACCGGGACCGGGTGCCGGTACGTTTTTCGAGGCGATAAAAACCACCGCGGGGTCAACGCCCAGTTTCAGCAGGGGAATACAGGCACTGAGCACACGCTGGTGGCTGGAAAGGTTGATGGCAATACTTGCGTCCCAGCTGTTTTCGTCGAGTTCCTCGATGCTGGCGCTGAGGGGAAAGGTACCGGCATTGCTGACCAGTATGTCCAGTCCGCCGAAGCCTGTAACCAGGGCACGCAGTGCAGCATGAATCTGTGCCGTATCGGTAACGTCACAGACCCGGCCGATCACCGCCCGGTGCGCAAACAGGGTTTCGACCGCGGGGTCGATATCCAGCGCGGCAACCACCGCACCCTGTGCCAGCAGGACCTCCACACAGGCCTTGCCGATGCCGCTGGCTGCCCCGGTGACCAGCGCAATTTTGCCTTGCAGATCTGCGGCCTTTTTACTTTTTTTCAGCTTGGCCTGTTCCAGTTCCCAGTATTCCAGCTCGAAAATGTCTTTCTCCGGCAGTGCGCACCAGCCACCCAGCTGCTCCGCCAGCAGGATGCTTGCCATGGTGTGCCGGTTGATGTCATCGATGATGCCAAGCTCACCGGCCGTGGCAGCGAACTTCAACGTACCGGTTCCCGGCCACACGGCCCAGCAGGGCGCGGGGTTGAGGCAGGTCAGCCCCGCTGTTTTGTTTTTCTCGAAATAACGCCTGTACGCCCCGGCAAAGTCCTCGATAGCTGCAACAGGGTCTTCGTTCAGCAACGCCGGTATACGTTTGGTGCGAATGACGTGGTCGGGCGTGAGGGGGCCCTGGGTGGCGATCCGTGCCAGCTCCCTGTGCCGGGAAAAGGTTAGCGACAACGGATCCTGCGTAAGCCGACAGAGACTGGCCTGTCCACGAATACCTGATACGCAGCGGCGGATGGCGGCCAGACCCGGGATATCCGGCTCGCTGCCGGGAGTCCCGGTCGTCGCATCCAGCTCGAGCACGGCTCCCCTGTCCCTGATGCAGTCCTCGGCCTTTGCCACGATCCCGATCATGCGTTCGTAACTTTCCCTGGCATCATCGGCGAAGCTGAATACGCCGTGATGCAACAGGATGATGCCGTCGTACTGCGACCAGTCTATATCCCGGGTCCGCTGGTAAATATCCCTGGCGAGAATGAAGCCGGGCATGACGTAGGGGAAAATGAGCATGCGCTCACCGTAGAGTTCGCGCAGAAGCTGTTCCCCGTCGGGTGTATTGCTCAGGGTGACCACGGCGTCAGCGTGTGTATGGTCCACGAAGGTAAAGGGGATCAGGGCGTGAAGGATCGCCTCGACCGACGGGTTGGGGGCAGCGGGGTCCGTCATGGCCGTGCGCTGCAGGCGCACCATATCCGCGTCACTCAAGTGATCGAGCTGCGCCATTTTCAGCAGCACGTCCATTTTCACGGCCGGGAACCCGGCGGCTTCAATGGTAGCCAGATCCCAGCCGCTGCCTTTCACATAGAGCAGGGATTCGCTTTCACCGAAAAAATCACGCCGGTTGATTTTAACCGAGGTATTGCCGCCGCCGTGGAGCACCAGGGCCGGATCCTGACCCAGCAGTCGCGAGGTATAGACGCGCAGTTGTAACGGATCATCCGCAAAGTCGGCCGCATCGGCATCACGCCATCGGTTGTCCATAGTGTTCCCGGCTACAGTGGATAAAGGCAGGCATTATAACGTGAGTATGCTGCCGAGATCAGTCGATCCCGGTACTCGGGGTGTTGGTGAATGCCTGTTTTTCAGCCCGGGCGGTATGACGCCACGCCAGAAGCAACATACCCAGACAAACCAGCACTACCGGCCAGTTCCCCCAGCGCACGTAAGGCGTGGCCCCCGTGCGCGGCTGTATTTCACCCGTTATGGCCTGCGTTTTAAACTGCCGGCTGCGTACCACCAGCGCACCATCAGCGTCGATGATGGCGGAAATGCCGGTATTGGTCGCGCGCAATACATAGCGCTCGGTCTCGCGGGCCCGCATGCGCGCCATTTCCAGGTGCTGGTGCGGTGCCAGGGAATCCCCGAACCAGGCATCGTTGCTGACATTGATCAGGAAAGCAGCGGCCGGCAATGCATTGATGAGTTGCTCGCCAAAGGCTATTTCGTAGCAGATGGACGTTCCCACCGGATAACCCGCAGCCTCAAGCAGCGGCTGCTGCAATGTGCCCGCAGTGAAGTCCGCCCGGGGTACCGGCAGGAAGCCCAGCACACCCGCCAGCCAGTCGCGCAGCGGCAGGTATTCCCCAAACGGCACCAGGTGAACCTTGTAGTAAAACCGGCCGGGCCGGTCGAGACTGATGACACTGTTGTAATAGTCCCAGCGACTGCGGTCCAGCACCGGCACACCGGTGACCAGCGAGACACCGTGTTGCGCGAGTTCCTGCCGCAGGGGAACAATAAAATCGGCTTCAACCTGATCATAGAAGGCGGGAATCGCGGTTTCCGGCCATACGATGATGTCGCTGTCAAAATGTTCCCGGCTGAGTTCGGTATAGCGGTCCAGGGTGGCCTGTTGCTGCTCCGGTTTCCATTTCAGTTCCTGCGCAATATTACCCTGCACCAGGGTTGCGACCAGCCTGTCGCCCGTCGCTTCGGTCCAGTGATAGTGACCGACGGCAAACCCGCCGCCCCAGAGCAGCAAAAGCCCCCCGGGGGCGACAAATCGCGCATTCCTGCCGCCGCTGAACCACCAGCCCAGCAAGCCGGCGCTCAGTGCGGCAAACCAGCCGACGCCATACACACCGACGAGTGCCGCATAACCGGATAGCGAGCTGTCAATCTGGCTGTAGCCCAGGTTGAGCCAGGGAAACCCGGTGAACAACCAGGAACGCACCCATTCCGAAAGCACCCAGAGCGCGGGAAAGGCTGCGAGATAAAACCCGGCCCCCGATCCGGACCGGAACCCGGCTGTCAGCCAGGCCATGAGCGCCGGGAACAGCGCAAGAAACAGGACGAACAACAACATCACCGCCAAGGACAACAGCAGGCCGGCGTTACCGTACAGGTAGATACTGACGTAGACCCAGGAGACACCGACACCGAACTGGCCGACACCGAACAACCAGCCGAGGAGAAAACCGTCCCGGGGCCCGGCGCTCCGCAGCAGCACGGCCAGAACCGCCAGCGCCATAACGGGCAAGGGGTACCAGCCGAAAGGGGCAAAGCCGAGCGGGACAACGGCACCGGCCAACAGCGCAATGAGCCCGTTCCGGACCTTGCCCGCGGGGATCGGCATGTACTCAGGCGTCGACAGAAGGCCGGGTCGCATTCGGATTCAGCAACAGCGTAACTTTCAACAGATGAATACGCCGGTTATCCGCGTTGACCACCTGAAAACTCAGGTTGTCCACCAGAATGGTTTCACCGCGCCTGGGCAGGCGCCCGAACCTGTCTGTTATCAATCCGCCAATGGTATCGAATTCATCGTCGCTGAAGTCAGTACCAAAGTGCTCGTTGAAGTCCTCGACCGGGGTCAATGCCTTGACCGTATAGTTGATATCGCTGAACTTGCGAATATAGGTATCCTCATCGATGTCGTGCTCGTCCTCGATTTCCCCCACGATCTGTTCCAGCACGTCCTCGATCGTCACCATGCCGGCTACACCGCCGTATTCGTCAACCACGATCGCCAGATGATTGCGACTGGCCCGGAATTCCTTGAGCAGGACGTTGAGGCGCTTGCTTTCCGGCACGAACACAGCGGGGCGCAATACCTCCCGTACCGAAAACGGCTCCTGCTCATGCCTCGACGAATAGCGCAACAGGTCCTTTGCCAGCAGCACGCCGACGACTTCATCGCGACTGTCGCCGATTACCGGGAAGCGGGAATGTCCCGACTGGATGGCGACGGGCAGCAGTTCTTCCGGACTGTCATCACGGCTGACCACCACCATTTGCGAACGCGGGATCATGATATCGCGGACCTGCATTTCCGCGACCTGCAATACGCCCTCTATCATGGCCTGCGCATCCGCATCGAACAGCCCGCGGAGCTGTGCTTCACGCAGTACGTGTACCAGTTGCTCGCGGTTCCTCGGCTTGCCCAGCAAGGACTGGCCCAGCCGCTCCATCCATGATTGCCGGGGTGCCCCGTTAGCAGATCGATCGCGTTTCATTTTCTTCCTTTAAACAGCCATATCCGTTTGATAGGGATCCTGAATGCCCATGCCCGCCAGTATCCGCTTTTCCATTGCTTCCATTTCTTCGGCCTGTGCATCCAGCCGGTGATCGTAACCCCGCAGGTGCAATACCCCGTGTACCACCATATGCGCCCAGTGGTGTTTTTCCGCCTTGTGTTGCTGTTGCGCCTCACCTTGTACCACCGGCGCACAGATAACCAGGTCGCCCAGGTAGTCCGATTCGATACCGGGCGGCGCCTCGAACGGAAACGAAAGCACGTTGGTCGCCCTGTCCACACCTCGATAGCGCTCGTTCAGCTGCCGGCCTTCCTGTTCACCAACGACCCTGACGGCCAGTTCCACGGGGTCCTCCGTGTATTGCAGCGCTGCCCGCACCCAGAGCCCGAACTCGTCCCGGGTCGGCAGTCCGTCAACATCGATCGCGTACTGAACGTCCAGGCCCGGCACAGGTTTTTCTTCAGTCACTGCCCTGGCCTTCGCTCTTCTCAAAGTGCTCGTAGGCGTGCAGGATCTTTTTCACCAGCGGGTGGCGCACCACGTCGCGCGCATCGAAGTGCGTAAAGCCGATACCTTCCACACCCTCCAGCACCCCGATCACCTGCCGCAGACCGGACTTCATGTGTTTGGGTAAATCGATCTGGGTAATGTCCCCGGTGACCACGGCCGTGGAACCAAAGCCGATCCTGGTCAGAAACATTTTCATCTGTTCGATGGTAGTGTTCTGCGCTTCATCCAGAATCACGAAGGCATCGTTGAGTGTGCGACCGCGCATGAAGGCCAGCGGCGCGATTTCAATCACGTTGCGCTCGATCAGTTTGGCCACGCGTTCGAAACCGAGCATTTCATACAGGGCGTCGTAGAGGGGCCGCAGGTAAGGATCGACTTTCTGCGTCAGATCGCCCGGCAGAAATCCCAGCCGTTCCCCGGCTTCCACGGCGGGACGCACCAGCACCAGCCGCCGTACTGTTTCACGCTCCAGTGCCTGTACCGCACAGGCAACCGCGAGATAGGTCTTCCCGGTCCCGGCCGGGCCGATACCAAAGTTGATATCCAGTTTGAGGATATTGCGGATATAGTTCTGCTGGTTGGCGCCGCGCGCCTTGATCTGGCTGCGCCGTGTATGAATAACGAGATCCGGTTCATCGTCTGCCGGTTCTTCATCCAGCGCCTCCAGACCGGCCTGTTGCAAATAAAGGTGTACCCGTTCAGGTGTCAGCGGTGCCTCGCCTGTTGCGGCGTAGAGATCCCGCAGTACGTCGCCTGCAAGACCGGGGGCACTGTCACTACCGGCAATCCGGAACTGGTTACCGCGGTTGCTGATCTCGACGTGCAGGCGCTGTTCCAGCTGGCGCAGGTGTTCGTCAAACTGCCCGCACAGTGAAGCCAGCCGCTGATTGTCAGCGGGCTCCAGGATGACGTTTACAGAAGAGGGTTCAGGGTCCAAGATAGCGCTTTGTAGCGGGGATCAACCCCAGTTAACTGCCTTATCGGCAGGGCCGGCATCGTCTTCAGCGATGAACTCGCCACGCAGTGAATTGGGCAGCGCCGCGCTGATCCGTACCCGGACAAAACGCCCGATCAATTCCGGGCCGGCAGCGAAATTGACCACCCGGTTATTCTCCGTGCGACCGGCCATCTGCGCAGGATCCTTGCGCGACGGGCCTTCGACCAGGATACGCTGCTCACTACCCACCATGTCCGCGCTGATCTGTGCCGCCATTTCCTGGATACGCGCCTGCAGGCGCGCCAGGCGCTGCTTCTTCACGTCCGCAGGCACGTCGTCCGGCATGTTCGCCGCGAGGGTGCCGGGCCGGCGGCTGTAGATAAAGCTGAACGAGTGATCGAAGCCGATATCCTCAATCAGTTGCATGGTGCGGTCAAAGTCGTCTTCGGTCTCGCCCGGGAAACCGATAATAAAGTCCGAGGACATGCTGATGCCGGGACGCACTTCGCGCAACCGGCGTATCCTCGACCTGTATTCCAGCGCCGTGTGATTGCGCTTCATGGCCGCCAGCACCCGGTCCGACCCACTTTGCACCGGCAGGTGCAGGTGGCTCACCAGCTCGGGCACTTCGGCATACACATTGATCAGACTGTCACTCATTTCCTGCGGGTGCGAGGTGGTGTAACGGATACGGTCGATCCCGTCGATCGCCGCTATATAGGTAATCAACAGCGCCAGGTCTGCACTCGAACCGTCGGCCATGATGCCGCGATAGGCGTTGACATTCTGCCCGAGCAGGTTGATTTCACGCACACCCTGGCGCGCGAGCGCGACCGCCTCTGCAAGGAGACCGTCGAAAGGCCGGCTGACTTCCTCGCCGCGCGTATAGGGCACCACACAGAAGGTACAGTACTTGCTGCAACCTTCCATGACAGACAGAAAGGCGGTCGGCCCCCCGGCGCGTGGTTCGGGTAAACAATCGAACTTTTCGACTTCCGGGAAAGACACGTCCACCACCGGGCTGCGTTCGCCGCGCACGGCGTCGATCATGGCCGGCAACCGATGCAGGGTCTGTGGCCCGAATACCAGGTCCACGAACGGTGCGCGCCTGCGCAGTGCCTCTCCCTCCTGACTCGCAACACAGCCACCGACACCAATGATCAGCTCCGGCCGCTGCTCCTTGAGCTCGCGCCACTGACCGAGCTGGGAGAACACCTTTTCCTGCGCCTTCTCCCGGATCGAACAGGTATTGAGCAGCAGCACATCCGCCTCTTCCGCCGAGCACGCGAGTTCCAGGCCGTGGGCGGCCGCCAGCACGTCCGCCATTTTGGCGGAATCGTACTCGTTCATCTGACAGCCGTGGGTTTTTACAAATACTTTGCCAGCCATTGGCCCGGGTTCTCACACCTGTTCAAGCCGTTCCCGCCGCACTCTTCTGCCCGCCGGGAAACGGACACGTCAACCCTCTGAAAGGGGATGAGCATTCTACAGGAATTTTCTGGCGTAATCAGTAAATTAAAGAGGAAGTCGGCCTGTAAGCCGGGTTCTGTCGTGGACAACCATTCATCTGGGATACACGTCGCCGTGCACCTCAAGCGACCTACCCGGGAACGACGCGGGCCGCGCCAATGTTCCCCTATTTGGTCTTGCTCCGGGTGGGGTTTACCCTGCCACGACTGTTGCCAGCCGCGCGGTGCGCTCTTACCGCACCATTTCACCCTTACCTGTGCATGCACGGGCGGTATATTTTCTGTGGCACTTTCCGTAGGCTCGCGCCTCCCAGGCGTTACCTGGCACCCTGCCCTGTGGAGCCCGGACTTTCCTCTGCGACTGATGTCGCAGCGGCTGCCCGGCCGACTTCCAGACGCACGGTACCCCCGAATCCCTGTAACCTCAAGCAAAATTCTGTCAATTTTCCTGACAACGCCTCAACACGGGCTGTCCACGCAGAAAAAATTATAATCGCATGATTATCATAGATAAATTTTCATATTTTTACCTGTTTATAGACAGGTGATTATGTCGGGATTGTTAACATTTTGTAAAAACCGATATGCGGGACTTTTTATTATTCTCTGGATTAACAGCAGGTTAAATCACTGGCTCGGTAATTGCTTGCCTACATGCCTGAATTTACATCAAAAAAACAGCATTCCCTCCGGAGGATATTGAGTGAGCAACCTGCCAGTAAAACTTGCTGCCATTGCCGGCATCAGCCTGATCGCCACACAGAGCCAGGCAGCCGTATGCGATGCTTTCGCCGGAGTTGGTGAAACGGCGCTGGAAGGCACCACCGTATGTTTTGTGTATGACCCGGCTGACGTCGATCCGTTGTTCGGATCGCTAAGCGTGTCCGGCGACAATATTTTTGCGACCCCCACCAGTTTCAAAGCTGAATCCAACGACGGCGCCGGAACCGTACAGGTCAGCGCCACTGGCACCGTCCAGGTGATCGCCAAACCCGGCTACGTGCTGGACGGCATCAATGTCGGGGAGATCGGCGACTATCGTATGGTGCAGGCCGCCGGCGGCAATACCTCGGTTGACGTAGAAGGCTGGTTGCGTGTATTCGACTGGTTCGACCCGACGCCGATATTTGGTACCGAGGAAACAACCAATCTCGCCATTGCGGGCGACCTGTCCATCGCCGACGGCAACAACCACAACTGGTCCGGCAGCGGCAGTTTCGATCTGACCACCGCGCTGTGGGACGGCCGCGACTACGTCGGCCTGACGTTGCAGAACACACTGACAGCCTTCAGCACTCTGCCTGGCGACCAGGCCATGATCCAGAAAAAGGCTGTGGGTAGTGAAATTACCGTATCCATCGAAACCAGCCCGGTACCCGTCCCGGCAGCATTGTGGCTGTTTGGTTCCGGCCTGCTCGGACTGGTGGGTATCGCGCGTCGCCGCAGCTGAGAGCTCGTTCTTTCCGGCATAAAAAAGGCCCTTACGGGCCTTTTTTATTGCGACTTCCGCAGCATGCATCTAGCGCAGCGCCCGCACCGTTTTTCTGTTCCTGTGGTAGGTTATTCGACCCAGCCACCGGTTGAACGGGTTATTGCGCTTGAGAAACGGTACACAGGGCCGGCGCCGGACCCCCATTTTCCTGCGCATTTTCAACAGGCCTGAATGCCGGGCATCCAGTTCAAGCCCCGCGCTCACCGCATCGCAGGCGCGTCGGCGGTGCCTGAGATGCAGTTCGGCCAGGGCCAGGTTCTGAAACACGGTGGCGTTGATTTTCTCGGCCGCGGCCGCATGCCGGCAGAAATTGAGCCCGCTGACATCACCGCAATAGACCAGCGCAAGACCGTGACAGGACGTGTACAGGTGATAGTTTTCGTCAGTGCGGCGGGATTTGCGGTCAGCCTGACTAAAATGCCTTGCCGCTGTTTTCCACTTCTTCTTTTTAAAAAACGCCAGTCCGAGCTGGTATTCTTCACTGGCGATGCGGCCATGATCTGCGGCCGCGGGTTTCCGGACAGCTTCCATTACTGTTACCTCCCTGTAGTTGCATGGCTATCCTTAGCCGGATTTGTCCACGCCTGCCCTGTTCAGCGGGCGTGAGCGGCTAATCCTGAACCTGTTTCAGATAAAAATCCAGCAGCCCCCGGGTGGAAGCGTCGTGCGCCAGCGGATCCCCGTCCGCCTGCAGTTCCGCCTGGATTTTCCCCGCCAGCTGTTTGCCCAGTTCTACACCCC
>JBHHXO010000063.1:0-14667 GCA_046757125.1 Thiogranum sp. | reverse complement strand
CCAACCTTGGCAAGGTTGTGCTCTACCAGCTGAGCTATTCCCGTATCGATCGTGACCGGCTATTTTAGGGATGTAGCGCCCGCTGTCAACCACCCGGCAGCGCATCAGGGCCTGTTCCCGGCCGACAATAACGGCCAGGCCGCCCTCAGGTAGATAATCATTGACCAGAGTGTCAGGGCGGCCGCCACGTACAGCAGGACCACGCCGATCTCCGCGGTGGGCATACCCCACAGGGGGTCCCGGTACAACAGCAACAACAACGCGACCATCTGGGCTGTGGTCTTGATTTTACCGATCACGGAAACGGCTACCTGGGCGCGTTCACCGATCTCGGCCATCCATTCTCGCAACGCCGAAATGGCAATTTCCCGACCGACTATGACGGCTGCGGGGACCACAAACCAGAGGGTGGGGTTACTCTGCACCAGCATAATGAGCGCGACGGCGACTATCAGTTTGTCCGCCACCGGGTCCAGAAAGGCCCCGAAAGGCGACGACTGTCCAAGTTTCCTGGCCAGGTACCCGTCGACCCAGTCGGTCAACGCGGCCAGCCCGAATATCGCGGTCGTCGCCAGGTGACTCCACGTGAACGGCAGGTAGTAAACCAGCATGAACACCGGGATCAGGGCGATCCGCAGGATGGTCAGAATGTTGGGTATAGTCCAGGGCATAACCGGCGGGTCTCAGTTCTCTCCGTGAAAGGTATCATAGATCTGCTGCGCCAGTGTACGGCTGATACCGGGGACCCTGCCCAGATCCTCCACTCCGGCGCGCATCACTTCCTGCAGACCACCCAGCTGCTTCAGAAGCTGCTGACGACGGCGCGGCCCGATACCGGGAATACCTTCCAGCGCCGATGTCCTGCGCGCCTTGCCGCGCCTGTGCCGGTGTCCGCTGATGGCAAAGCGGTGTGCTTCATCGCGAATCTGCTGAACCAGGTGCAGGGCCGGCGACGTGGCATCCAGATCGAGTTGCCGTCCCTGGGCCGGGATATGCAGGATCTCCAGCCCGGGCCGGCGCTCCGGTCCCTTGGATACCCCCACCACCAGTATTTCCTCGATCTGCAATTCCTCCAGAACCTGCATGGCAACACCGACCTGTCCCTTGCCGCCATCGATCAGCACGATATCCGGCAGCCGGCTGTCTTCCTTGCGGAGGCGCGTATAACGCCTTAACAGGGCCTGCTGCATGGCGGCATAATCGTCACCCCCCTCGATATCCTCTATGTTGAAGCGCCGATAATCCGTCTTTCTCGCACCTTCCCGGTCGAACACAACACAGGAAGCCACCGTACCCTCGCCCTGTGTGTGACTGATATCAAAACACTCGATGCGGTTCGGCAACTCGTCCAGGTCCAGCAACTGCTGCAACATCGCCAGCCGTTTTGCCATGCCCGCATGACTGCTGAGGCGCGCCGCCAGCGCCTGTTGTGCATTTTCAACACCCAGTTGCAGCCAGCGCGCCTTCTCACCACGCACGCGGTGCGACACGCTGACCTTGCGCCCGGCACGTTCACCCAGCACCTGCTCCAGCAGTTCTACATCCTCGATAGCGGCATTGAGCAGCAGCTGCTCCGGCACGCGATGCGCCAGATAGTACTGGGCGATAAAAGCCGACAACACGTCCTCGACCTCGCTGTGCATCGGGATCCCGGGGAAGAAACGCCTGTTGCCGAGATTGATCCCCTGGCGGATGAAAAACACCTGCACACAGGCGATACCACCCGACACCACGCAGGCAACGATATCCACGTCACCGGATTCTCCGCTTACATACTGTCTTTCCTGAACGCGCCGCAAACTGGCGATCCGGTCACGATAGATCGCCGCCTGTTCATAGTCCTGCTGTTGCGCCGACTGCTCCATGCGCTGTACCAGCTCGTCGTTCAGCGTGGAACTCTTCCCTTCCAGGAACAGCACGGTATGGCGCACGTCCTGCGCATAGTCCGCAACCGAGATACGCTGCACACAGGGCGCGGTGCAGCGCTTGATCTGGTATTGCAGGCAGGGCCGGGTACGGTTACTGAAAAAACTGTCTTCGCACTGCCTGACGCGGAATGTCTTCTGCAACAGGTGCAGGCTCTCACGCACTGCACCCGCGCCCGGATAGGGACCGAAATAACGCCCCTTGCGCCGCCGCGCGCCGCGGTGCAGCGCAAGGCGCGGATACTCGTCTTCCGAACTCAGATAGATCCAGGGGTAACTCTTGTCATCACGCAACAGTATGTTGTAGCGCGGCAACTGCGACTTGATCAGGTTGTTTTCAAGGATAAGCGCTTCGGCTTCGGTGTGAGTGACGGTAACCTCCATATCCACCATCTGCCGCATCAACGCCTGTGTTTTGGGTGCAAGCCCGCTTTTCCTGAAATAACCGGATACCCGTTTCTTCAGGTTGCGCGCCTTGCCTACGTACAGCACGTCACCCTTTGCACCCAGCATACGGTACACGCCGGGCCGGCTTGTCAGGGTGCGCAGGAAGGACCCGGCGTCAAAGCCGGTATCGGGATCAGCCATGGCAGGATACCGGCGCCACCCTCAGCTATCCAGCAGTTCGCGGGTGCGCCTGAAAATATCGCGAAACATGCTTTCGGTCAGTCGCCGCGTCTGGGTGTTGTAGCGACTGCAGTGGTAGGAATCCAGCAATATACGCCCGCCAAGCCGGTGTTCGGCCGCGTGCGCAAACCGGTAGTGTGACAGGGGCACTTCGAATGCACGCAATACGGCGTCGTGCGCAATTTTGCCCAGCGCCAGAATCACACCCGGTTCCGGCATCGACATCAGTTCTGCCTGCAGGAAGTGGTTGCAGTTCCTGATCTCGGCGGTCACCGGCTTGTTCTGCGGCGGCAGACACTTTACTGCATTGGAGATCCTGCACCGCAGGAGTTCGAGACCGTCCGCCGCAGACTCGGAAACCGGCCGGCTGGAAAAACCGAAGTCATACAGCGTCCGGTAAAGCAGTATGCCCGCGTGATCGCCGGTAAACGGTCGCCCGGTTCGATTGGCGCCGTGCATGCCCGGCGCCAGGCCGACAATCAGCAGGCCGGCGTCAGCGTCACCGAACGGCGGAACCGGTTGCGCATAGTAATCGGGGTGCTGCCGCGCAACATCCTGCAGGAAATCACTCAGCCGCTCGCAGCGCCGGCAGTCGACATCAAATACCGGGGCGCTGCTATTCGCGCACATTCACGACCTCTGCCATCCGTGTCTGCAGGTCCAGCGCCACGATCTGGTGCTCGTTGGTGTTGGCGATAAAGAGCTTGTTGCGGTAGATACTCAGGCCGCCGGGCTCGTTGAGCTTGTAGCTGAATTTGAAAGTACTCACTTCGTTGGTCTGTACGTCGATACGCTTGATCTTGGAATTATAGGTGTCCGCGATCCACAATGCATTCCGGTCCGCGTCCACAGTAATGCCGAGCGGATGCTGCAGGCGGGCTTCGCGCCCTACCCCGCTGCGGTCGCCGAAGTCGAACAGGCCCTTGCCCACCAGCGTTCGCACCATGCCCTGGCCCGGTTCGATTTCCCGCACCGAGGACGTTTCCGAGTCCACCGAATACAGGCGGTTGTCGTGTACCGCCAGACCCGAAGGTTGCGCAAAACCCGAACGCTCCAGCGGGCCGTCGATCAGGTCCTCGCGCCCGGAGCCGGCGAAACGGTCGATGCCCAGGTGGTTCAGGTTCATGCGCCAGATCTGGTGCTGGCCCGCCATGGCAATGTACAGGTTGCTTTCGTGATAGGTGAGGTCCCAGGGGGAGTTGAGCGGGGCATCCAGCGGCTCGCGAAAATTGTCCGCCACGTAGCGCCCCTGCCTGCCGGTGCCCGCCAGGGTCATCACTTCACCCGACTTCAGGTGCACTCGCCGCAAGGCGTGATTGCCGGTATCGGCCACGTACAGAAAGTCCCCGACAATTACCATGCCCTGTGGATTGTCGAACATGGCTGCACTTTCAACACCATCCAGCATGCCGGAAGTGCCGCTGCCGAACACCCGGCGTATCCTGCCGTCATGGTAGGTTTCGAGAACCCGGTTATGGCCACTGTCGGCGATATACAGGTTGTTGCGTGTCGCCAGCACCTTGCCCGGGAAGCTCAGCTCGGCATCCGCTTCAGGTTTCAGGCTCACCGGCACGGGGGCATAACTCAGCGTACCCTTTTCCTCGGCTATATCGATGTGTTCGCTGATCAGGTCGTCCAGTTGCTTACGGCGTCCTTCGCCACGCAACACGCCGACCACGTAGCCTTCCGGGTCGATAAAAATAACCGATGGCCAGGCCTTGATACCATAGACGCGCCATAGCTGGAAAGCGGGGTCATTGGCTACCGGGTGACGCACGTGGTGGCGATTGATTGCCTTCTGTACCTGTCCGGAGACCCGCTCGTTTTCAAACTTCGGCGAATGGATCCCGATAACGGTCAGTGTTTCCGGATACTTGTTCTCCAGGTAGCGCAGATCCGGCAGCACGTGCATGCAGTTGATGCAGCAGTAGGACCAGAAATCGAGAATAACGACCTTGCCACGCTGACCGGCCAGCGTCAGCGGCCGGTCGGTATTGAACCATTCCAGATCCTCTGGCAGCTCCGGTGCGCGGATTCGCGTGGGTGCGCTCATTTTTCCCCCATCCTGAAGAGTCCCTAAGCCATAAACACGGCGATACTACCACTTTCGCGCGCTAAATCCCGGAACTGCTTCAACTTTTCACCTTGTCGGTCAATTTAGCTGAACTGCGGGATATGCACCAGTCCATGGCGCACGGCCAGGTGCATCAATTCGACCTCTGTATGTACCTGGAGCTTTTCCAGCAGACGGTTACGGTAGCCGTTAACGGTCTTCCGGGTGAGACATAATTCACGCGCAATCGTTGCCGTGTTCCTGCCCTCGGCAACCAGCAGGAGAATCTGCAGTTCACGATGCGTGAGTCGGTCAAAAGGTGATTTCTCTGCGCCGGGCAGACGACGCTCGGCGAGCTTGCGGGCCAGTGAGTCACTTATGTAGCGCTCACCGTTCAAAACAGTTTCTATTGCTGTAAACAACTCTTCGATGTTGCACGAACTGCTGATGCAACCCGCCACGCCGGCCTGTAACAGGCGTTCCTGGATAATCAGTTCTGTTGCATCGGTAAACACCAGCACCCGCACATCCGGAAACTGGCGGTGTAATTTTCGCACACCGTCCAGCACATCGACCCGGGATCCCGGCAGGCTGATAAGAACGACCTGCGGCTGACTGCTACGCACCTGGCGTATCGCTTCATCGCAGTTGGCAGCTTCTCCACATACCGTCAGGTAACCGGAATCGGACAATACGCGTTCGATACCCGCCCGCACCAGCTGCCTGGAATCCACGAACAGAATTTCTACCGGGTTTTCTTCCGCAAGCGCAAACGGTCGGGCTACCAACATAACTGCTTCGGCCAATCTGGTTACCTGGTGTCGAATAGCGGCCCGGCACAGGAAATCTTGACTGAATTTCCATATTTATTTATATATTACATGCGGTTACTATTCTTTTGCCAGGCCCACGATGCCATAGCGGAGCGCCAGCCTGGCCAGCTCCACGTCATTGTCCACGCCCAGCTTGTCGAACAGGCGATAGCGGTAGGTACTGACTGTCTTCGAACTCAGACACAGGTGCTCGGATATCTCGTGCACGTTCTGCCCCTGGGCCACCATCAACATGACCTGCAGTTCACGCCGGGACAGGCGATCGAAGGGTGACCGGTCCTTGCCCGGCAGCATGGACAGCGCCATCTGGCGGGCGATGTCCGCACTGATATAGCGCTCCCCCCGGGTGACCGTCTGCACAGCGTCTGCAATTTCCTCAACACCACAGCTCTTGGTGAGGTAGCCGGCTGCACCGGCTTCGAGCAGTTGCACCGGAAACGCTTCATCTGTTTGCGGTGTCACTATAAGGATTCTGATGTCCGGCTCATGTCTCAGAATGCGGCGTGTCGCCTCCAGCCCGCCGATACCCGGGATATGCACATCCATTAACACCACATCCGGTTTCAGACTGCGCGCAAGCCTGACCGCCTCTTCACCACTGGATGCTTCACCGACCACGCTGAGCTGCAGCTCTTCATCCAGCAGACGCTGCAGACCTACGCGAACCAGTTCCTGATGATCGACAAGTAATATCTGTATATCGGGTTGTTCCATAACCTTCGTTCCTTGTGGTTTTGAAAAAACGGGGCAACAGTCCATCCTGAACCTGTTACGTTCACCCACCCTGTCCGGATTACTGTGTGATATACCAGTGCGCCAGGGTTATTCGTGTTTCCCGATACGCTTGAGGAACTCTACGCGTTCCTGTGAATTCATTCCTTCCATTTGCTCACGCTGACGCGGGGTAAGACCTTCCATGAGCTCATCACGACGCCTCATCTTTTTCAGCGCCTCCTCGCGTTGCTGCGGGCTCATGTTTTTCAGCTTGTTCCTCTCCGCGGGGCTAAGATCATCCATGACATCGCGCCGGTGTTCCTTCTTGCCCTGCATTTCCCGGCGCTGTTCCGGTGTCATGTCACCGGAGTTTCTGTTGCCCGTTTTCTTTTCCCGCAGGTGGCGTCGCTGCTCCGGGGTCATATTGCGCAGATTCTCGCGCTGTTGCGGCGTCAGATCATCCAGTCTGTCGCGCTGTTCCTGCGTCATGTTTTTCTCGCGGTACTGTTGCCGTTGCTGACGTTCCCTCAGGGCCGCGCGTTCGTCGGGCGTCATGTCACGCAGGTTGTGGCGCTGTTGCCGGGTCATCTCATCATTCGCCCTGGCAGGACGACCACCACCTTCTCCGGCATCGGCACGCATGTTGTCCCTGCGTGCTTTCGGACGCTGCGCCTGCCTGTCATCGCGTCCTGACATTCTCCTGTCAGACCCGTTGTGTCCGGCAGTCTGCCGATCCATCACCTTGCGACTCCGACGCATGTCCTGGCGACCCTGCCGATCGCTGAACCCGGTCATTTGCCCATCGCGCCCGCCAGTCCCCTGGGTCATCCTGCGATTCATCCGTATCATGCTGCGGTCGTTTTCACTGCCGCGCTGACCACCAAATTCCTGGGACCCCGGCCCGCCACCGTCACCACGCGCACCGGAACCACCCGGCTTCTGCGCCAGAACCGGCGTTGCTGTCAAAAGGGTTGCCACAATCCCGAAAATCATCAACTTGTTGATACCCATTATAATATTATCTCCTCTTGTATGAGAATTATACAAAATCCAGTACTTCTAACGCAGCAGCCAACCCTGCGTTGACAGAAATTCAAGGAATCGTGTGCGGCTATCCCGGCACTATCCTGCTCCCGGGTCGTAAAAGCTTACCCCCACAATCCGGATCCGTACACCACCAGATCATCTGAAGCAGGATTATAACTTGCAGTTCCGTTCTCAAATCAACAACGTACGGCCGGAACGACCACCGTCGTACTGTGCTGATATACACATCACCGGGCATCGGCAGGGAACTATTCAAGCTATTCAGCATCTGAGGGTGCAGTGATTGCCGCTGATCCTGTCACTGGAGCACCAGGCATCCGGATTGACGCTGACTGTCGGCAAACATAAAACCGCTATTAAAGCGCATGTCGGGATATAGCGACACAGTCATGCTTTCAACGTTACTGCAAGGAAGCCTGTAACCCGCGCCAGGCATAACGCCGCCAAAAGGTTACCCCGCAGAAACCTTCTCCAGTGGCGCCAACAACGGGCAGGAGAGCCGTCATGGGCCGACGTACAATTCATTCCCTGTCGTTGATGTCCTTTGTTCTGATCGCCATCAGCAGTATGGTTTTCGGAGTTGTACAGTGGATCAGGTCTGGTCCTGTTGAAGGGGTCCTGGCCTACCTGACCGTTCAGTTCATAGCCCTGCTTTTTTTGATTCCGGCTTTTCTCATCGATGGTCCTGAACGGGAGAACGATGCCGACAAGCTCCCAAGTCCCACGTTAAAAAGCTAGCCGGCACCCTCCTTCTGTCGTCACAAAGAAACATCTTTAGCACGCGAGCGTGCTTTAATAAAACCGGTTACCGGCTTTTAAACATATAAAAATAATACGCTTACCATCTCTTTATTTTCACTGGCATATTCCTTGCTCAATCCTGTTTGAGCTTGTTGAACGTTCACCGCGAACAACCCTCATGGAACTTATGTGAACCAGCGCACAGTAATCAAAAGTTCCCTGGCAAGTTGCGGATAAATCGACAGGCACAGTGCGATAGCGGTCACCTTATTCAGATCAGCAGTTCTTTATGCTGCCGCTCATGAAATACGTAACGGTGGCCAGTCGGGCAACCCCCAGGAATCTCATTGCAGGTAAAAAGATATGCTGAAAGTAACAGGCTTCTTCCGCGTTTTTTCGTTTTGGGCAGTCATGGCCATGATTTTCGGAACTGCGCCAGTCAGCGCCGAGTCACACCGGCTGCAAAACAACCAGGCCTCGGCCAGGTCCGGTGTTGATGCTACCGGCCAGAGCACACAAAGCGCGCAACGGGGAACCAGCCGCAAGCGGCCTTCAGGCGGCAGACCAGGAAACCGGCCACCAAGCACCCCGCCGCCGGTAGAACCGCCTCCCGTAGAACCACCCCCGGCAGAACCGCCTCCGGCAGACGGAAAGCCTGTTTCCGCCAAAGACTTCTTCGGACACAACCAGGAACGCGCCGGCAATACGGGCCGTCAGGACTGGGGAGGCAGCACGGATATCGTACGCATCCTCGATCAGCTTGCCCTGGGCAAAGACATGGTAGTGGATTTTCTGCCCGAGAAGGCCGGTTGTGGTTATATCGAATGCGCGAAGGGTGAAGACAGTCTCGAGTTATATCTTGACGCGATGACCGCGACAGGCCGTTCGGCGGTTCATGAAGCCGGCCTGGTCTCTGCACTCGACACGCTTTCCGGCAACCTGGACAGCGTCTGGCTGCAGGCAGGTAACGAGGTATACAGCAGCTTGCGCAAGGATCGCTGGGAAGCGTACTTCGGAACCATGAGCAACCAGGAATGGATCGCCAACTACGTTGAATATTTCTGGGCGCCGTTCGCCGCCATCGTGAGCAACTATGAGGCCCAGCATGGCGTCGATGTAAAGCTGATGCTGGGCAGTGTCCAGAATGTCAGCGGCAGGGAGAACCGACAGATGCTGCTGGATACGTGGAACTATGTAATCCAGGGCTGGGTATCCCCGGAACTGGCGGGGATGCGGGTCGGCGACCTTTATGAATGCGCCTCCGGCCATTACCTGCTCTCCAACGACAGCAACTACCTGACGGATCTGGGCGAGCTCTTTGACCAGACAGGCTGCTTCTGGGCCACCGAAGAAATCGGTCGTCGCCGCAGCGACAAGGGTGTCGCCTATGACGAAATGAATAAAGTAATGGGGCGCGCCCTGCAGACAGCCATCGAACGCGGACTCACTCCGGATCAGTTCCGTGTCCTTCCCTGGGAAACCAGTGAAGATGCGGCACAGGCAAACATTGATTTCGAAAACATCAGCCAGGGCGCAACCATTATCGGCATAAACGGTGATGGAGAGACCTTCCAGATTTTCCTGTCTGATGG
This sequence comes from Thiogranum sp., assembly GCA_046757125.1. Lineage (GTDB taxonomy): Bacteria > Pseudomonadota > Gammaproteobacteria > DSM-19610 > DSM-19610 > Thiogranum. Next base: position 5,135 of record JBHHXO010000063.1, on the reverse strand, counting down.
TCGTGTAATCGATCTTTAACCGTAACATCCACGCGGACCGCTCCGGTCCGCGTAGCCCCCGATCAATACAACTTCCGGCAGACCAACACCCCTGGCAATCAAGGCCACACCAAGCAGGACCTGGATCCGGCCGGATACCGCCATGCGGGCCCCGCAATGAACTACCGGACCGGCAAATGACCTGGGCCGGAGAAGCATCGCGCTGCCGCGCAGCATCGACAACAAGCCCCGGGTGGACTATAGTCCGCCTCACACCTGCTGAACGAATCAAGCTGCGTCCAGGGGTAAAAACAACTCAATAACCGTGCCGCCCGGGGAAAGCTCCCTGCGTTTCCAACCACAAATCATCCCGAAGATAACAAAAAATTCTTTTGTGGATTCCTGAATGCTATTCAATTCCTATATCTTCATCTTCCTGTTCCTCCCGGTAGTCCTGGCAGGGTTTTACCTGATCGGGGCACGCGGCCATCATCGCGTTGCAATAAGCTGGCTGGTCGGGGCATCCCTGTTTTTCTACGGCTGGTGGAACCCGGTGTACCTGGGGCTGATACTGGGTTCAATCCTGTTCAACTACGCGACCGGTGTTGCACTCGGCAGCAACCATAGCGGGAAACGCAAGGGAATACTGACTTTCGGCGTGGCCGTAAACCTCGGGCTGCTGGGCTATTTCAAGTACGCAAATTTTTTCGTCGACAACATTAATGGACTGTTTGGTTCGGCATTTCATCTGGAAACCATCATCCTTCCGCTGGCCATTTCCTTTTACACCTTCCAGCAGATCGCCTATCTGGTAGACGCCTACCGGGGAGAAACCCGGGAATACAGCTTTCTTCACTACTGCCTGTTCGTAACCTTCTTCCCGCAACTTATTGCCGGACCGATCGTCCACCACAAGGAGATGTTGCCGCAATTTGCCCGCGACATTGTCTACCGGCTGAACCTGGAACACCTGGCGATCGGCTTAACAATCTTCATCATCGGGCTTTTCAAGAAGGTAGTCCTCGCGGACAGCATGGCTGTGTACGCGACCCCGGTTTTTGACGCTGCGGAACAGGGTATATCACTGACGCTGCTCGAGGCATGGGGAGGAGCGCTGGCCTACACCCTGCAACTCTATTTCGATTTTTCCGGTTACTCGGACATGGCCATAGGACTGGCACGGATGTTCGGGATTTTACTGCCACTCAATTTCAGCTCGCCCTACAAGGCCGTAAATATCATTGATTTCTGGCGGCGCTGGCACATTACCCTGTCAAGGTTCCTGCGTGACTATCTGTATATTCCATTTGGCGGTAATCGCAAGGGGAAGGCACGGCGCTACGTGAACCTGATGGCCACGATGTTGCTCGGCGGGTTGTGGCACGGTGCGGGCTGGACATTCGTGCTGTGGGGTGCGCTGCACGGTTTTTACCTGACGGTGAACCATGCCTGGCATGCGCTGCGTCGCTCTGCCGGCCGGGATCTGCAGAATCCTTCCTGGCCAGGCCTGGCAGCTGCACGCACGTTCACCTTTGTTGCGGTGGTTGTCAGCTGGGTGATTTTCCGGGCGGAAAGCCTGGGCGGCGCGGCCAACGTGTTGATTGCCATGAGCGGCGCCAGGGGTATTTCATCGCCGGCAGGTGCCGGCGGCGGCGACCTGTTTGTTAACCAGCTGGCAAACTGGTCCAGTGGTATTCCATTGATAACGCTGTTCCTTTTGGTCGCATGGTTTATGCCGAATACCCAGCAGATCATGATTGCGCACAAACCCGCACTGGAAGCGGATTCCATCGAAACCGGCCCCGCGTATACGAGGTGGCTGCGATGGAAGCCGGGAATTGCATGGTCTTTTGTGATAGCATTTGCTGCGCTTGTATCCATATACAGGCTTTCTTCACCGAGCGAGTTCCTATACTTCCAGTTCTAGATATGGAAATCCAGGCATCCACCGTTACTGATACACAGCAACCGGCCATGCGCCGCTACCTGGTCGTGCTGGCCGGCACAATCTCGCTTGTATCCATGCTGGCAGTGCTTCTTGTCATCGTCGTTGATCCGATGGATTATCTTGGTTCCCTACCCGTGCCACGCCTCGACATTCACCGTTACATGGATGACCGCAGCCGACTCAGCAAATCACTGCGGCTGGCATCGGGGAACTACGAGGTGGTAATAGCCGGTTCTTCGCGCACCGAAGTCGGTATCGATCCTCACCACCCGTTATTCGAAAACAGGCCCGCCTACAATGCCGCGCTCACGGCAACCAACATCTATGAACTCGAACAGGTGCTGACGTATGCGCTCGAACAGAAGCCGCTGCAACGACTCGTATGGGGCCTGGATTTTCTGACATTTTCTGACCGGCGACTGGTAGGCGAAGACTATTACGAGTCCCCGTTTTCAGGCAACAAATATACCTGGATGCTCGAGTACCTGCTGAACTCCGGGACATTGAAACAGTCGATGAAAACGCTGAAAGCGAACTGGCAGCATGATCGTTCGGTGTACCGGGACAAGGACGGTTTCAGGGACAAGGACGGTTTCAGGGACAAGACCGGAACCAGGGTGGATCACCGCGAACTGTTCACCACCATCCTTACCAGAAATTTCCTGGTGCAGCCGGAGACCTACGGCGACTTCAACTACAGCCAGGATCGTCTTGAGCGTTTCCGGCGAATACTGGAACTCTATGCCGGGAAAGGCGTGCAGATGAACCTGTTTATCTCTCCTGTGCACGCCCGACAGCTGGAAGCCATTCGCGCACTGGGACTGTGGCCGGTTTATGAGCAGTGGAAACGCGACCTGGTACAGGCAGTCGATGGAATACGCCGGGATCATGGCGACCTGATCACACTCTGGGATTTCAGCGGTTACAACTCCATCACGACCGAAACGGTACCGGCCGCGGGCAGCGACGCGGAAATGCACTGGTACTGGGAATCATCGCACTACAAGAAAGAACTGGGCACGATGCTGGTCAACCGCATGCTCGGCGAACCCGGGGAAAGCGGTGCGCCCGCTGATTTCGGCATCGAACTCAACAGCGAAAACCTGCCGGCCTGGCTGGAACAGACGCGCAGCGACCGGGAAGAATATGCGCGTGCCTCTGCTGCCGAAATCGAGGATGTAACCAGGCTGGCTGAACAGACACAGGATATCCGCGAACAAAGGCGTGCCGAAATCGGAACGTTCGAACCCGTCGACGCGCCCTTTTAATACAGAAAAACACGCGACTCACCTCAACCGACACAGCCAACCGGCACGCTCAAATCCTTTCACTGTCTTTTGCGCTGCCCGGGTGCATGCTCAACCGCCCGTGCCGTCCCTGTTCGTTCCGGCCAGATGATCCGCCAGACGCAGGGCCAGCGCGGCAATGGTAAGTGTAGGCTGCCGTGCGCCACCGGTCGGAAATACACTGCTGCCCACTATATACAGGTTCTCGACACCATGGACCCGGCAGTCCGGATCGACCACGCCGCTATCAGGATCCGCACTCATCCGGCAGGTGCCCATGTGGTGGTGGGCACGCCCTAACGCAATGGTCTGCCTGATATCACGCAGCCCCCGGGCTTCAAGAAGATTGAGTATAATTTCCTCGGCCCTGCGCCGGGTACGGTGGTCGATATCACCCAGGGCAAAATGAATATGTGGCACCGGGTCCCCGAACATATCCTTTTTTTTCAAATCCAGCGTCACGCGGCTGTCAGGATTGGGCAGGTGCTCTATTTCAGCGCCGACATCGATCCAGTGACCGAACTCGCTGCAATCCATGCCTGCCAGGCGATCACCCCAAATACCATCACGGCTGCGGGTCATCAACGGGTCACGCGAGCCGCCGCCGAACTCGACCTTGATGGCCCCGCGCTCATGACGTTCCGGCCCGTCATAGAAACTGTGCGATTCCAGCGTGGTAAACCCGATGCGGCCGGGAAAATTCCGCTCTTCGCCAAACCCGCCGGCCGCCACGTACCAGTGTTCCATGAGGTTGCGGCCTAACTGGTCAGACCGGTTTCCCAATCCCGAGAGCAACATAAGGCGGGCGGACTCGACAGCATGCGCCGTTACTGCAAAGTGCTTCGCCCGGATTTCCAGCTCGCTGCCATCCAGTCTGCCGGCCTGTATCGACGTAACGCGACCACCGGACGTATCGATTCGCCGCGCGACTGTCTCTGTCAGCAAGAGACAGTTACCGCTACGCTCCGCCTCCTCCATGTGGAAGTGCGCGCTGTAACGGGCCCCGCTGGGGCACAGGCTGCAGACAGCATAGGCAACACAGGGCGAGCGCCCCTTGTATGCTTCCGAGTTGCGTGCATGGCTGACGGTATCCACGTCGATACCCAGCTTCTGCGCAACGGGTAACCACGCGGCATCCTCGTACCGCATGGGAAACCCGGGCATGGGGAACGGCGTACTGCGCGGCGGGTCGGAACGCAGCGGCTCACCCGAAACACCTATTTCCCGTTCGGCCCAGCCATAATAGAACTCCAGGTCATCGTAGCTAATGGGCCAGTCCAGCCCCAGGCCATAACGGGAAGCGGTTTCAAAGTCCGACAGCTGCAGGCGCTGGGCCATCCCTCCCCAATGCAGGGTTGAACCACCCACGGCCTTTACACGCGACCGGTTCAGCGTATAGCTGTATCCCAGTTCATCCTGCGAGCTGTCGGAATAAACATCCCTCTGCGCATTTTTCCATGGCCAAAGTGGCTCGCCCAAAACCTTGTTACGGCGCAGTTGATCCAGCCGGCGACTGAAATCAAAGCGCGGACCGGCTTCGATCACCACAACACGCATGCCTCTGCGCGCAGCGACGGCAGCCAGCACACTGCCCGCCATGCCGGCCCCCATGATGCAGAGATCGTAGGGTTTACTGCTCAGCATTGCATCACGGGCCCCTGGCGGGTGTAGGCACGGGGGTCACCGGGGATTCCCGGCCAGCTCTGGTAGCCCCGCCTGCGCCAGGGTACTCCGGATGCCAGGTAGATGCGCCGAAGATGGGGGATCGTTGTAATGTGCATACGCCTGCGGAACTGCTCCTGTTCCGAACCCAGTGCCAGAAGTCGCAATTTAAAACCGTCAACCGGTTCCGAGCTAACAAGCTGCACCACTACTGTCCCGTTAAAGTTGCTTTAGTGAACTGTAACATCGTGTAGTCAATG
>JBHHXO010000062.1:0-14880 GCA_046757125.1 Thiogranum sp. | reverse complement strand
GCAGTGTGTGCAGATCCCTGTCCAGGATATCAATAAGATAGTGGACAATCAGCAAACTGATCAGCGTGGCCATTGCCGCGCCTTCGATACCGTACGCAGGAATCATAAAGAGATTGAGCGGGATATTGATCATGATCGCAATCCAGTTCCTTCTGGCAATCTTCCTTTCCATTCCTTCCACAACCAGGTATCTCGCAGACATGAACCCGAAAGCCGACAGTGCCGAAGCCCATATCAGGATTGTCAGGACTGCGCCCGCTCCATCAAAGCCCTCACCAAAAGCCAGGAGAACAAGCCGCTCGCCTGTCAGGCTAATAACGATCGCAAACAAAATGCTTGTCCAGAAGACAATCACAAACAGCCAGACAAGCTTTTTCTCGTACTCCTCCCGCGCCCCGGATTTAAGCTGTGTGATCAGGGGGAGAATGGAAATACTCAAAATAAACGGCAATACGATCCATGCCTCGTATATCTTTGCCGCAGCGCCGTAGATACCCAGCTGGTATGCCCCCAGAAAGTGCTTGATCATAACCTGGTCAACCCGCATCAACAGCATGCCCGCGACACCGGACATAACCATAGGCCATGCGCTCTTCAGGAGACGGGCAATTATCGAGTATCTGAACGATGAAAAAAAAGAGGGCCGACCCTCCCTGAAATACATAAACACCAGAAAAACCGCCACCATGAGTTGCTCTATTACGAAAACAATTGCGAACGCGAGCAAATCCGCTCCTGCCAGAACCAGGGCAATTTTCACAATTGAATTGACCGAAAGCGCCAGGCTCTTTGCAATGGAAGACAACCGTGCCTTCACTTCCGACTGAAACAGGTAATCTACAACCAGTGACGCCTGGAAGATCAAACCGGCAGACATGATCAGAACATAGACTTTTGTTGCATGATCGTCCTCGATCATGCTGACAAGCGAGCCTATTACAAGGATGCTGACGAGCGAGGCCCCGACCATCAATCCGAACGCGGTGCCCATGTATTCCTGCCGCCTGTCAGGATGCCTGACCAGCTCCCGCACCAACACGGACTCCATGCCTATTTTGGACACTGCCATGAAAACAGAAACAATGGCCAGCGCATAACTGTAAACACCGAACCGCTCCGGCCCCAGATACCGTGCCACGTAAATTCCGACAAAGACTCCCGAAACGAGCTTCAGCGCCTGTTCCGCAAACATCCATGAAGTATTTCCGAGATACCTCATCAGTTCGTGCCGATCGATAAAATCAAGAACTCTACGCGCCATTTCCTATGCCCGCATTTTCCACACAACCCGGCTTTACCGGGATGCACCCTCATACAATTCAACAAAAGATTGCGCCACAACAGGCCAGTCGTATGACATAACACGGTTCCTTGCGTTTGCCGCGACAACGGCCCTTAGATGCGGCGCATCAAGACATGCACAAATCCTTTCGCCCAGCAAGCCCGGATCCGAGGGCTTTACAAGCCAGCCCGTGATATTGTTCTCGATCACTTCCCCAATCCCGCCAACCTTGTTTGCTATAACCGGGACACTGCCGGCCATTGCCTCCAGCAGCACCACTCCCTGACCCTCTGTAACAGACGGCAATACAAAAAGATCCGCACCTGCATATATATCAGGGAGATTCTCATTGGGCCGGGCACCAAAAAATCGCACCCTTCCTGACAAGCCCAGCTCCGCGATCAGCCTCTCAAGCACCACCCTGTCATCACCGTCACCTGCAAACCAGAGAGTCACCTTACCGTGATAGTCCTCGACCACGCGCCTGAACGCCTCTACCAGAACTTTGCAGCCCTTCTTTTTCACCAGCCTGCCCACGTAAAGAATAACCTGCTCCTGCTCATCCATACCTGATCTGTGAGCAACGCGGTTACCCGACGCGAACAGTTGCACATCGACCCCCATCGGAATTACTTCCGGTGCATTAATACCGGAGCAACCGTTCATTGCCGCATTTGCGGTGGATCGCGTATTCGACGTCCATACCGAACTGTTGTTCAGCGTGAACTTCCTCAGCCATCGGAAAAAAGGGGATCGGAGCACAAACGCGTCCCCCCCATGAACTGTTGTAATCACAGGAATGCCCAGCAATTTACCAACAAGCACTGCGACAAATCCGGCAGGAATAACCCAGTGCGCGTGTATTACATCGGGTCGAACACGGAGCGCCTGCACAATTAGTGAAACAAAGAGTGCACCCAGGAAAAAGGGTACCTGAAGGTAAAGCCGGCGGGACGCGCGCAGATTGGGCAGTATCCCCGAACCATAGGCCAATCCCGGTCGTTTGACGGGGAAATACCCGAACCGGTGAACAGTAACCCGCCTATCGTTCAAACTGTCATCGGCTAACGGGTCGTTCGGCACCAACACGTGCACGTCGTGTCCGTCGCGACCAATGGCCCGGGCCAGGTACTGGAGAAACACTGCGGCCGAATCACCACAGAAGCGAGGGTAGCTTGTCGCCACCATAAGCACTTTCATTGACATCCATCCGCCACAAAAACATCACTCCGCAGGGGCCGGCGCCCCCGGAAATCGGGCACCATCACCGGAAAAACACTATCATATTGAATTAAAAGAAAAATAATAACCCCGGAAAGAGATAAGGTCCTTTATACAGCGATGCCATTCAAGAATCGCACCAAACCCCCCGCATTCCGCCCGGGTCACTGCCCCGGAACTAAAGTTTCACTGCTGTTTGACGAGAAACTTTACCGAGTTCCGGCGTTCTGCACCGGTCACTGCGAGGTGGCATCGGGCGATTTTGAATCTACCTACCGGACAGGGTAAATTGTGTAGCGGATCACGGAAGTCCGCATGTAATAGGGATATTTTTATCTAATGGTAACCTCGAGTCCCACATCTCAGCTTAGTGGCCTGGCAAAGCGCCTGGTCATGGACGGTCTGCTGGCGGAAGAACTGGCCGCCGAATCCCAGCAAAAGGCACTGAAAAGCCACGAGCCCTTCGTCACCTACCTGGTCGAAAACAAGGTACTGGCCGCCTCCGATATTGCCAACGCCGCATGCCATGAATTCGGTGTCCCGCTGTTCGATCTGGCGGCAATGGAGCTGGAAAACGCGCCGATTTCCCTGGTCGATGAAAAGCTGATTCGCCAACACCACACACTCCCCCTGTTCAAGCGCGGCAACCGCCTGTTCGTTGCGGTCTCCGACCCGACCAATCTCCAGGCGCTGGATGAAATAAAATTTCATACCGGGATCAGCACCGAAACCATTCTGGTCGAGGAAGACAAGTTAGCCAGGGCCATCGACGTGGCGCTGGATTCGGCCGACACGTCCATGACGGACCTGCTGGACGAAGACCTCGACAATCTCGACATCACCAGCGGGGAAGATGACGAAAACCGTGATGACAGCATGGACCCGGATATCGATGACACACCGGTGGTTCGCTTCGTCAACAAGGTACTCCTGGACGCGATCAACAAGGGCGCCTCGGATATACACATAGAACCCTACGAAAAGAGTTTCCGTATCCGCTTCCGCCAGGACGGTGTACTGATGGAAGTAGCCGCGCCCCCGCTCACCATGGCAACGCGCCTGATCTCGCGCATCAAGGTCATGAGCAAGATGGATATCGCGGAGCGCCGCAAACCACAGGACGGCCGCATCAAGATGGCAATATCCAGGAAACGCGCCATCGACTTCCGCGTCAACACCTGTCCCACGCTGTTTGGTGAAAAAGTCGTACTGCGTATCCTGGACCCGACCAGCGCGCAGCTGGGTATCGATGCACTGGGTTATGAGGAAGACCAGAAGCAGCTTTACCTGGACAACCTGCACAAACCCTACGGCATGATCCTGGTAACCGGGCCCACCGGTTCCGGTAAAACCGTTTCCCTGTATACCGGGCTGAATATCCTGAACACGGCGGATCGCAATATTTCCACCTGCGAGGATCCGGTGGAAATCAACCTGTCGGGCATCAACCAGTGCCACATGAACCCCAAGGCGGGCCTGACGTTTGCCAGCGCCCTGCGCGCTTTTCTACGTCAGGATCCCGACATCATCATGGTGGGTGAGATTCGCGACCTGGAAACGGCGGAAATCGCCATCAAGGCAGCGCAGACCGGCCACATGGTCATGTCGACCCTGCATACCAATGACGCTCCCCAGACCCTGACGCGACTGGCAAATATGGGTGTACCGCCCTACAACATCGCCTCATCGGTCAACCTTATCATCGCCCAGCGTCTGGCACGACGGCTGTGCAACAACTGCAAGAAGCAGGTAGACATCCCTAAAGAGGCGTTGCTGGAAGAAGGCTTCAGGGAAGATGAAATCGATAACATAAAACTGTACAGCCCTGTCGGGTGCGACCAGTGTGCTGATGGCTACAAGGGACGCGTAGGCATCTACCAGGTGATGCCGGTCTCCGAAGCAATGGGGCGCATTATTATGGAAAACGGCAATGCAATGCAGCTTGCCGACCAGGCCGGCAAGGAAGGGATCGCCGACCTAAGGGAATCCGGACTGAAGAAAGTCCGTGACGGCATCACCAGCCTGGAAGAAATCAACCGAGTAACCAAGGACTAGACCATGGCTCAAGCATCAGCAATCAAGCAGGATATCTTCGCCTGGGAAGGCACCGACAAGAAGGGGAAGAAGGTAAAAGGCCAGACCAATGCCGCCAATCCCGCGATGGTTAAAGCAGACCTGCGGCGCCAGGGGATCAATCCGGTAAAAGTCCGCAAGAAATCCGCGCTGCTCGCCAATGCGAACAAGAAGAAGATCCTGCCCAAGGACATCGCCATCTTCACCCGCCAGCTCTCCACCATGATGGGCGCGGGCGTGCCGCTGGTACAGTCTTTCGAAATTATCGGGCGCGGGCACGAAAACCCGGCCATGCAGGAACTGATCATGACGATCAAGGCCGACGTTGAGTCGGGCGGCACGCTCGCCGATACGCTGCGTAAGCACCCGCTCTACTTTGACGAACTGGTCTGCAACCTGGTGGCGGCCGGCGAGCAGGCCGGTATCCTCGAAGGACTGCTGGACAAGATCGCCACCTACAAGGAAAAAACCGAGGCCATGAAGGCCAAGATCAAGAAGGCGCTCACCTATCCCGCTGCCGTTGTGGTCGTGGCCTTTATCGTAACCGCCATCCTGCTGATTTTTGTCGTGCCGACTTTTGAAGAACTCTTTAACGGCTTTGGCGCCGAACTGCCCGCTTTCACGCAGATGGTGATACACCTGTCGGAATGGATGCAGGCCAACTGGTGGGTCGTGATTCTGGGTGTCGCGGCTACCATCTACGGCTTCAGCCAGGGCAAGAAGCGCTCACCGAAATTCGCCCATACGCTGGACCGGATGGTGCTGAAAGCACCGATCTTCGGGGAGATCGTCACCAAGGCCATTATCGCCCGCTTCGCCAGGACCATGTCCACCATGTTTGCAGCGGGCGTACCGCTGGTCGAGGCCATGGAGTCGGTTGCCGGTGCCGCCGGTAACGAAGTGTACAAGGAAGGGATCCTCGATATGCGTGACAATGTCGCGACGGGCCAGCAGCTCCAGCTGGCCATGCAGCAGACCGGTCTGTTCCCCAATATGGTGGTACAGATGGTCGCCATCGGCGAGGAATCGGGCTCTCTGGACGGCATGCTGGCCAAGGTGGCGGATTTCTACGAAGAGGAAGTCGACAATGCCGTTGATAACCTCAGCAGCCTGCTCGAACCGTTGATCATGGGCATCCTGGGCATCCTGGTCGGCGGCCTGATTGTCGCCATGTACCTGCCGATCTTCAAGATGGGTTCTGTCGTCTAGCTTTTTATTGCTGCTCCACGGCAGGGCCGCCGTGGAGTAAACTTGTCACCCCATGGAACTCATCTACCAGCTGGAACAGAATCCGGCCTTTTTTATCGGCACCACGCTGGTGCTCGGCCTGATGGTCGGCAGCTTCCTCAATGTCGTCATCTACCGTTTACCGGTCATGATGGACCGGGACTGGGAGGCACAGTGCCGTGACTACCGGGGCGAGCCCCCCCTGGAAGAAGCCCCGCTGACACTCGCCACGCCGGCTTCCCGCTGCCCGCACTGCGGTCATGAAATCCGTTTTTATGAAAACATCCCGCTGCTGAGTTACCTGTGGCTGCGCGGCAAATGTTCGTCCTGTCAGGCAGCTATTTCAATCCGCTACCCGCTGATCGAACTATTGACCGGAGTGCTGTCGGCCGTCATCGCCTGGCATTTTGGTTTCGGCCTGCAGGCGGGTGCCGCCCTGTTGCTGACCTGGGCCCTGATCGCCCTCAGCATGATCGATATCGACCGCCAGCTGCTACCGGATGCCATCACCCTGCCACTCCTGTGGCTGGGCCTGGCACTGAGCCTGTTCCCGGTCTTTGCCGACACCCGCGCCAGCCTGGTCGGCGCTATCGCCGGTTATATGTCGCTATGGACCGTCTACCAGTTGTTCAAACTGCTTACCGGCAAGGAAGGCATGGGCTTCGGTGATTTCAAATTGCTGGCCGCGCTGGGGGCCTGGCTGGGCTGGCAGGCCCTGCTCATGATCGTGCTGCTGTCCTCCGCAGTCGGCGCGTTGCTGGGTGGCGCCCTGATCGCCATTCAGGGGCGCGACCGGGCCCAGACGATTCCGTTCGGCCCCTACCTGGCTATCGCCGGCTGGATTGCCCTGCTGTGGGGTGATCAGATTATCGACGCTTATCTACGCTGGTCCCGCATTGCCGGCTGATACGGGCAAGGCCATGCGCATCGGGCTCACTGGCGGTATTGGCAGCGGCAAGAGTGAAGCCTCCCGCGAATTTGCCCGCCTGGGCACACCCGTCATCGATACCGATGTTATCGCCCGCGAACTGGTGAAACCCGGCCGGCCGGCGCTGGCGGAAATCATTACACACTTCGGCGCAGGGATTGTTGACGAAGACGGCAACCTGAACCGTACACGCCTGCGCAAAACGGTTTTCTCCGAACCCGGGTTACGCAAGCAGCTGGAGGCCATCCTTCACCCGCGTATCCGGGACCGCGCCATGGCGCTGGCAGAACGATCCGATGGCCCTTATTGCGTACTGGTCATACCCTTGCTTGCCGAAAATGCCGGTGACTACGCGCTGGACCGCGTCCTGGTCATCGATACCCCCAGGGAGCTGCAGCTGGAACGCATTGCCGCCCGTGACGGCTTACCGGAAAACGAAATCGAGGCCATACTTGCAACACAGGCCAGCCGTGCACAACGCCTGGCAATCGCTGATGACATTATCGTCAACGACAGCAGCCCGGAATATCTGCGCAGCGAAGTCGAACGCCTGCACCGCCGCTACAGCGAAATAGGCCAGGGCCACAAAGCGTAGCCATTTCACGACAAAAAATGTTTTCCGCCCACGGCGTAATCCCGTTTGCGCCGGGCTGCCAGCTGTTGGACAATAGCGCAGCCCTGAATGCTCTGAATTACCCCCGGTGGATACGAAAATAATATACGAACAACCCCTGAACGAACGCATCCGGACGCTTTTGCGCCTGGAATTCCTGTTTGCCCAGGCCGCCCAGCACCTGCATGACGAGAGCCAGTGGGGCAGTCGTAACACATTGAACAGCCTGCAGGACATACTCAGTATATTCGGACGCACCGACCTCAAGACGGAAGTACTGAAGGAACTGGAGCGCCACTCCGCAACGCTGGCCAGGCTGGAACCCAACCCGGGTATCGACCAGGGACGCCTGCGGGAGATTCTTTCGGAACTGGAAAAGCTCGGCGGCGAACTGCACAAAACCGGGGGACCTATCGCCGCCGGCCTGAAGGAAAACGAATTTCTGGGCAGTATCCAGCAACGCGGCGCCATCCCGGGCGGCACCTGCGATTTCGACCTGCCCGGCTATCATTTCTGGCTGCAACAACCCGCCAGGCGGCGCACCAGCGACCTGGCCGCGTGGCTTGGACAGTTCGAAACCGTCGCCCGGGCCATCAAGCTCATTCTGCGCCTGATACGCGAAAGCGCCGGGTTCAAACCCGTCACCGCCGCGAACGGTTTCTACCAGGTCACCCTCGATTCAAATCACCCCTGCCAGCTGGTGCGCGTGGCCGTTGACAGGAAAGTACCTTACTACGCCGAGATCAGCGGTGGCCGCCATCGGGTCACCGTGCGTTTTCTGGAGCTTTCCGGGCAGGATGGCCACGCAAAGCAGACCGCGGAAACCATCAACTTCAAACTCGAATGCTGCGTCATCTGACGGGCATCCGGATGGACTACCCGTATTGCGGAGGCCTGGTTCTATAGCGCGGGATTCGGCAAGGCACTTTCACGCAGCAACAGCCCTCACAACAGCACCCGTTCGACTCCACCCGACCGGGCTCGACCAATAAACTGCTGCTGCCAGCGCTCGCCGAGCCGCTGCCTGACCAGCTCGACCACGATGTAGCCGGTTTTCAGGCCGGTATCCCCTTCATAGCGGGACAGCCCCTGCTGGCAGGCCGGGCACGAGGTCAGCAACGTCACTTCTCCGTTGCTGACCCGCTCGTTTATACCGAGGTCGCGTATACCCTGCTGCAGCTCCTGCTGCTTGCGGAAGCGGATCTGGGTCGAAATGTCCGGCCGCGATACCGCCATGGTGCCCGCTTCCCCGCAGCAGCGGTCGGAAAGACGCACTTCTGCATTCAACAGTTTCTCCGCTACCTGCAGCGGTGCGTGGGTTTTCATCGGCGTATGGCAGGGATCGTGATAGAGATATCGCCGGCCTTCCACGCCTTCCACGCTCACGCCTTTCTCCATCAGGTATTCATGGATATCCAGCAACCTGCAACCCGGGAATATCTGCTCGAACCGGTATTGCTGCAACTGGTCCATGCAGGTTCCGCAGGAAACAATGACTGTCCTGATGTCCATGTAGTTCAGCGTATTGGCAATCCGGTGGAACAGCACCCGGTTATCGGTGCTGATCCGCCTGCCCTTCACACTGTCACCCGACGCGGTTTGCGGATAACCGCAACACAGGTACCCCGGCGGCAGGACGGTCCGGGCACCGACTTCGTACAGCATGGCCAGCGTCGCCAGCCCGACTTCGCTGAACAGGCGCTCGGAACCACAGCCGGGGAAATAGAAAACCGCATCCGATGACTCGTCCACCTTTTCCGGGTCGCGCAGGATCGGGATAACTTCGCTGTCCTCGGCACCCAGCATGGCGCGCATGGTCTGCGAGGCCAGGCCACCCGGCATGGGCTTCCTCATAAAATGAATGACCTGCTCGGTCGCTTTTACCGGGCCGTTGGTCGATACCGGCAGGCTCTCCTTCCTGGTGTACAGCAAACCCTTCAGCAGCTGATGTGCCAGGCGCTGGCCCTTGTACGCCCACTCGATCATGGCCTTGCGCATCAGCTTGATGACTGTCGGGTCAGTTACATTCAGAAACGCCATGGCCATCCAGCCGGCCGGGCTGAAACGCTTCTTGCCCTGCGCGCGCAGAATGCTGCGCATGCGCACGGACACATCACCGAAATCGATATCGACCGGGCACGGAGCGAGACACTTGTGACAAATCGTGCAGTGGTCGGCAACGTCGTTCATCTCGTCGAAATGACGGATCGAAATCCCGCGCCGGGTCTGTTCCTCGTAGAGAAACGCCTCGATCACGATACCGGTTGCAAGAATCTTGTTGCGCGGCGAATACAACAGATTGGCGCGCGGGATATGCGTATTACAGACCGGCTTGCACTTGCCGCAGCGCAGGCAGTTGCTGACATCATCATTCAGCGCACCCAGCTCGCTGGCTTCCAGCAGCAGGGCCTCCTGCTGCACCAGCCGTAACGAAGGCGTGTAGGCATTTTCCAGACCGGTATCGTCCAGCAGTTTGCCGCGGTTGAACACACCCCCCGGATCGACCTTTTCCTTGTACGCCCGGAACGCTTCTATCGCTTCCGGTTCAAGGTAGCGGATCTTGGTCAGGCCGATACCGTGTTCCCCGGAAATCACGCCGTCCAGCGAACGCGCCAGCTGCATCACCCGCCCCACGATCGACTCTGCCTCGTGCAGCATCACGTAATCGTTGGAGTTGACCGGGATATTGGTATGCACGTTGCCGTCTCCGGCGTGCATGTGGGTGGCGACGAACAGGCGACCGGAGCGTATCTGTGCATGAATCGAATCCAGCCGCTGCCGCACCGGTTCAAACTCGCGACCGGCGAAAATCGCTTTCAACGGCTGCTCGATGTCACGCCGGTAGGAAATGCGCAGGTCCCGGCGCAACAGCAGGTCGACCAGCCTGTCTTCAGCCTGTTGTGCGGCACGCGCCGGCTCGTCGAGCAGCGCAGTGCACGCAGAGGCCGGCGCTTCAAACTGTTCCAGCAGGGCCTGCCAGCGTTCGCCCGTCTGCTGCAGGTGTTCCAGTGCCGCCTGCTGCTTGCCGGCGAGAATGGCACGGTTTTCCTCACTGTCCTCGTAGTCTTCATGCTGACGCAACTCGGACAGCTCCCCGGCGAGGTATTTCTGCACCGCAGCAATCATGGTCAGCTTGTTGCGAATCGAGTACTCGATATTGATACGCTCGATGCCTTCGTTGTACTGCGCCAGCTTCTCCAGCGGGATGACCACGTCCTCGTTGATCTTGAAGGCATTGGTGTGCGCGGCAATCGCCGCGGTGCGCGCACGGTCCAGCCAGAACTGGCGGCGTGCTTCCGGACTGACGGCGATAAAGCCCTCGCCACCGCGCTTGCCGGCCTGGCGCACGACGGCCGAAGCCGCATCGGCGACGGCATTCTCATCCTCACCGGCAATATCCAGCACCAGCACCATCTTGGGTAATTCCCGGCGCGGCGCCTTGGTACTGTATTTGACGGCGCGCACATAACGCTCATCCAGGTGCTCCAGGCCGGACAGCAGCACGTCACTGTGCCGGTCGAGCATGTCCCGGGTTTCAACAATGGCGGGTACCGCTTTCGACACGTCTGTGCCGAAAAACTCCAGGCACACAGTGCGGATGTGGGTCGGCATGCGGTGCATGATGAATACTGCCGAGGTAATCAGACCGTCGCAGCCTTCCTTCTGCACCCCCGGCAGGCCGCCCAGGAACTTGTCGGTAACATCCTTGCCCAGCCCGTCTTTACGGAACAGCCTGCCCGGCATTTCCAGAAGTGTGGCTTCACCCTGCGCTGTCCTGCCGTCGACGGCGTAGCGCTGGATACTGAAACGCACGGTTTCCTGCTCATGAATCTTGCCCAGGTTATGCTCCAGGCGCGTGACTTCCAGCCAGTCGCCGGTAGCTGTCACCAGCCGCCATGACACCAGGTTATCCAGCGTGGTCCCCCACAACACCGCCTTCTTGCCGCCGGCGTTCATGGCCACATTACCGCCGATGGTGGACGCATCCTGCGAGGTGGGATCAACCGCAAAGACGTAACCGGCCGCCTCGGCGCGCTCGGAAACCCGTCGCGTAACCACACCGGCCTCGGCACGAATCGTCGGCACCGCCTGCGCGACGCCTGCAAGATCGTGCATGAGCACTTCACCCAGGCCTTCCAGCTTTTCAGTGTTGATAACGGCCGTATCACCATACAGCGGCACTGCGCCGCCGGTATAACCGGTGCCGCCACCGCGCGGGATAATGGTCAGTCCGAGCTTTGTGCAGGCGCGCACGACAGCCGCGGTTTCCTGCTCGGAGTCCGGACTGATAACCACAAAGGGGAGTTCGACGCGCCAGTCGGTAGCGTCTGTCGCGTGCGACACCCGCGCCAGCCCGCCAAAATCAATATTGTCCGCACGTGTTACCCTGGCCAGCTGCTTGCGCACCCGCGCCCTGAGCGCGCGGGTTTTCGGGAACCAGTCCGCGAAGTCATTCACCGCAGCGCGGGCACTCTCCACCAGCCGCAAGGCTTCCGCGTTGCCGTTGGCCCGCGCCACGATCTGGTCCAGCCGATGATGCAGGGCATGGCTGAGTGACGCGAAACGTTTGGGATTCTCGAGCAGGTCATCCTGGATGTAAGGGTTGCGTGTCACTACCCATAAATCCCCCAGCACTTCGAACAACATGCGCGCCGAACGACCGGTACGGCGCTCGGCACGCAGCTGCTCCACGACCTGCCACATATCCTCGCCAAGAAAGCGCAATACGATCTCGCGGTCGGAGAACGAGGTGTAGTTATAGGGTATTTCGCGAATGCGTTGCGGCATGGGGAGCTTGCTGGGTGAACTCTGGCAAAGCGGTTATTGTAACACCCCGCGATGCCGGCACGACTGCCTGGTGACACTCAATCATCAAATACGGGGTAAAACACCACCGGCCGATACGGCGCATGCAAATCATGGATATGGACGGACCCGTCTTCCGCCGAGCTCGCCGCATAGCGCCCGTCCGGACTGAAACGCACCTGCCAACCACAGAGTTCGTGCGCTTTAAAACGCCGTATGACCCGGTTACTGGCCGCGTCGACGAGCCGGACATTCGAATCCGTCTGGCGACCAAGGCTGAGCCACTGCCTGCCATCCGGGCTGATGTCGACGGAAATCACCTTGCCCAGGTGTTCTGTCGGACGTTCTTCCAGCGTGTGCTGCTCGAGATCCCACACCAGCAACCTGAACCAGCCACCGGCCAACAGCGTTTTACCATTCGGGGAAAACCGCAAATCCTGTGCGTCGCGTGACGGACGGCGCAATTCAGTCACGGGATCCAGATTTTCGTCCATCAGCACGACGCGCCCGTCTTCGGTCGAAACCGCAACCCGCTCGCCCGCGTGGCTGATGGCGACAGACAGGATCCGGCTGCCAACCGTGCCTGCCACCATGGGCCGGAGAGAAGGCAGTGACAGCTTGTGGATACGCGCGTTTTCGGCGACCAGCAACCACGCGCCGTCGCGCGCCATGGCGATATTCTGTATGACCCCGAACCGGATCGAATCAGTAACCCGGGCAGACGACAACACCCAGACGTTGAGCAGCCCGGATCTGTCCGCACTGACCAATACCTCATCATTCAGCCAGCCCAGGCCGCGGATACTGCTCCGGTGACCATCCAGTGTAGCTATCCGCCTGCCGTCGCGAACCGACCAGATGTGCAATTTGCCGCGCAAGCCACCGCTGGCCAGCCTGTTGCCGTCCGGGGAAAATGCTATCCGGTGCGCGCCCGAATCGTGCACCCGCTCGAGCGCGATGGTTGGCGGCTGGGCCTCCTGTAGCGCGCATGAAACCTGCACCAGGGCCAGCAGCAACCACAAAAAAACGGGGCCCGAAGGCCCCGTTTCCACTTCCTTACGAATCACTTCGATCAGAAGTTGTGACGCATACCCAGCGTGAAGATTTCGTCCTCGCCCTTGTCGTCATAGTCGGTGTTGGCATAACCGGCATAGACGCGCGTGCGGTTGCTGAACTTGTGGTACGCAGCGATACGGAAAGTGGTGCTTTCCTGGATATCGTCGTATGCGGTATTACTACCAACCAGGCCGCTGTCACTGACACCGTTGACACCGTCGGAAGAATCACGCTGACCGTAATCGACCGCGATCAGGTTGTTACCGATGGTATAGGTAGCACCCAGACTCCAGATGTTGGCGCCATCGTCCCCGGCAGAGGCGCTACGCCCCAACTGACCACCACCAGCGAGATTACTGCTCTGGCCGATACCGTTATTGGCCTGCGCAGTGATCAAACCCTTGTCCAGCTCGTAGATGCCGTGGAAGGACAGGTCATTCCAGTTATAGCGGGCGATGAACTGTGCGGCTTCGGCGTCACCACTCGCCTGCGTGGAAATCCAGGAGGCGGCTGCGTACAGATTGCCCGCCGCGTACTGGATGCCCAGGCTGTAGGGATCGTCGTCTTCGGCACCGGCCTGCTTGTTGGAATCAAAGGTGTAGGTGGCCATGGCGCTGAAACCGCCGAATTTCGGGGAGTCATAACGTGCGGTGTTTGTTGCACGACCCTGACCTTCCTCGCCCTTGCCGGAGTGCAGGTTGGACTGCAGACCGATAGCACGCATCTGCAACGGTGTACGGTAGAAAGCGTCGATCTTGCTGCCGTAGGCCTTGTAGGCGGTCGACATGGTACCGAAAGTCATTTTGCCGAAGCGCTGCATGGAAAGACCAATCCACTGATCTCGTCCTTTGAAGCTGCCGCCATTGACCAGATCGGCATCCCATTCCACCTTGAAGATAGCGGACATGCCGTTACCCAGGTCTTCGGAGCCTTTAACACCAATCGCAGAGGTGTTGGAATTCATGTTGATATCATCTTCATAACTGAGACCGCTTTGCGCAACTTTCTTTGCAAGCTTGGTTCCGTTATCGGCGGCAACGTCCGAATCGGTCCAGTCAAGAGACACGTCCAGCTGTCCGTACAGTTTAACGTCTGCGTTAGCCAGGCCCATTCCGCCTGCCAGCACCAGACCCATTGCTGTCACAATAAGTTTTTTGTTCATGAGAGAACTCCTTCGTTACTCTATTACTTGTAGCACAGGATAGTCGTTACGAGGAGGGAGCTTAGCGCACCTTTTGACAGCGATGCAACACTTTTTTCCAAAAAAACCACATTTGTGTGAAGCTGTATCTTTTGCGCCACAAGACAGCCTGAATTCCGCCAAATAATTGTCCAATTCATTGAAAGGAAAGGAGTCAGCACCCTTTATCTTTCACAAAATCAAAACCCGCCTTGCGGCGGGTTTCAATTTCGTTGGCTGGCGGACCAGGATTACTCGCGCTGCGCGCTCGCCCTGCGGGCCGGCTGCGCCGTTCAAGTTCGCTGCGCTCACTTGTCGAACCTTGAGGTTCTCATCCCAGTCCGCCACAAAATCAAAACCCGCCTTGCGGCGGGTTTCAATTTCGTTGGCTGGCGGACTAGGATTACTCGCGCTGCGCGCTCGCCCTGCGGGCCGGCTACGCCGTTCAAGTTCGCTGCGCTCACTTGTCGAACCTTGAGGTTCTCATCCCAGTC
>JBHHXO010000061.1:0-14933 GCA_046757125.1 Thiogranum sp. | reverse complement strand
AGCACGACTATCGAGATAATGCTGCCCGCGAGCAATACCGCACCCGTCTTGATCGCTGTATGTACGCGGCAATACCTGCAGGCCGCACATTTTTTAATTCTCTCCACTTGCTCCCCCGTACCTGACATTCAGGACCCCTGTTTTTTGAAGCCGCGCATCATACCGGTTTCGGCCGGTTTCCGTCAATAACCCGGGGTTCAGGCCTGTTCCTGCTACAGCCAGACACTCGTTCAACAGCGCTGACAACCCAGGTCCCGCGCCGGAACGAATATACCTTTGTTGTTTCAGGGCCTGTTAACACTTCCCAAATGGGCACTGCCGGGGCGGTCATCAGACAGCCCCGCCGGAACAAGACGTTTTCATGCCGGCCTGCACCGGCGGCATTTCCTCGGGGTCGATATATACATCGAACAGGGTCGGGCGGCCGGCATTGCAGATCGCCGTCATATCCAGTTCATCAAAGTCGCCCGGCTCCAGGATGGTGTAGGCCTGCGCACCCATCGCTCGGGCAACTGCGGCAAAATCCACGGGCGGCAATTCGAAACCAACCGCTTCGCCACCCCCGGACTGCCGGCCGTGCCTGACCATACCAAGCGCCTGATTATTCAGGATGACGAATATCACCGGCAACTGCTGTTGCACAGCAACCGTCAGCTCCTGCCCGCTCATCAGGAAACTGCCGTCGCCGGTAATGCAAACCACCGGCATATCCCGATTACCCAGCGCGGTGCCCACTGCCGCACCGATCGCCCAGGTCATGGCGCCATAGCCCATTCCTATCCTGAAAAAACCGCCCTTTTTCAGGTGCAGATAGTGGGTCGCCCACGCCCAGCAGCTCCCCGCATCGCAAACAAAACGCGTATGGGCCGGAAGTCGCCGGCTCAATTCACACATCAGGCGTTGCGGTTTTATCGGCGTATCGTTGCACAGGTATTTCTCCGCCTGGTCGAGCGCGACCTTTCTTGGCGTTCCAAAAGCAATGCTGCTGTTCGGCAACCGCCAGTTCGATATCGCCTGCCGCGATGCCTCGCGCCCGCGCGCATACGGACCGCCGCCGAACAGCGACTGTTCCTTCCGGTCGACACTGGTGAACACCTGCACCAGGTCGGAAAAGGCGGAGAACTGCTGATCGACACGACAAGGCGTCGCGTTCAGATCGGCACGAATGAAGTCGTGCTGACAGCGCGCGAATTCGATCTGCTCAAGCATTTCGCCTCCCACCCCGGCCGGGTGTTCTCGCACATGCAACTGCTGGAACAGGTCTGGGGTTATCACTACGAAGGTTACGAACATACCGTCAACTCACACATCAACCGGCTGCGCGCAAAAATCGAACTCGACCCGGCCAAACCGCAATACATACTGACCGTATGGGGTGTGGGTTACCGCTTCTGCGAGACGACGGCGTGATGGCACGCACCCTGTTTGCCAGGCTGGCACTTGCGCTGACCCTGCTGCTGCTCGGCATCGGCCTGCTCTACGCGATACTCAGCGCCACCCTCACCCGTCACTACCAGCAGGAATTCCTGCAAAGCCTGAACCGCGACCTGGCCGGCAACCTTGTTACCGGGCGCAGGCTGGTCACAAAGGGGGTTCTGGACCAGAAAGCCCTGAAGGAGACCTTCAATCACTACATGATGGTGAATCCCGGCATCGAAATCTACCTGCTGGATCACGACGGCACCATCCTGTCCTACTCGGCGGAGCCGGGCAAGGTGAAACGCGAACGCGTCGACCTGAAGCCTGTCAGGCAATTCCTGAGCGGCACGGAATTCCCCCTGTTCGGAGACGACCCCCGCAGCTTCGAACGACGCAAGGTGTTCTCCGCGACCCGTATTCCCGGTGAGGGCCAGGCCCCTTCCTACCTGTATGTCGTACTGCGCGGCGAGGAATACGAACGCATTGAACAGCTGTTCCAGCACAATTTCCTGCTGCAACTGACCGGCGCCGCGCTGCTGGTCAGCCTCTGCATCGGATTGATTGTCGGACTGATACTGTTTCGGCTGCTCACGCGGCGCCTGCATTCCCTCGCCCGCAGCATGCAGGATTTCAACGAGAGTGATTTCACACGGCATACGCCGTGGCAACAGCAGCACCGGCACATAGACGAGATCGACGTGCTCGGGCAACACTACAACAGCATGGCGGAACGTATCCGGGAACAACTGGATGCCCTGAAAAAGCAGGATGTCCTGCGGCGCAGGCTGGTAGCCAACGTCTCCCACGACCTGCGCACGCCGCTGGCCGCGATGCACGGCTATATCGAAACCCTGCAAATGAAGGAACAGGACTTTGATTCCGCTACCCGCTCCGAATACCTGGAGACCGCACTGCAGCACAGCCGACGCATCACGAAGCTGGTTGACGAGCTGTTTGAACTGGCAAAACTGGATGCCAGGGAAGCACAGCCGAAACGTGAACCCTTTGCACTGGCCGAGCTGATCCAGGATGTCATACAGAAATTCCAGCTGGCGGCAACGGAACGCCGTATAAAACTTTCAATGGAAAGTGACGAAGCCCTGCCCTTCGTCGATGCCGATATCGCGATGATCGAACGCGTACTGGAAAACCTGATCAGCAACGCGTTGCAGCATACCGGTGCCGGGGGCGAGATAACCGTGTCACTGCGGCCAACCGGCTCACTTGTCGAGGTCCAGGTACAGGATAACGGCTCCGGGATAGCCGAGCATGACCTGCCCGGCATTTTCAACCGCTTCTACCAGGCCGGCAACAACGAACACAGCGACCATCACGCAGGGCTGGGGCTGGCAATAGCCCAGCACATCGTCAGGCTGCACGGCGGCAGTATCGAAGTACACAGCAAAATCAACCAGGGCACCCGGTTTTTCTTTTCACTCCCCGTATGGCGCAAACCGTGAGTCCGGGGCCTCACGTATTGCCTGGTTCGGCTGCTA
The DNA here is from genome assembly GCA_046757125.1 of Thiogranum sp. Classification (GTDB taxonomy): domain Bacteria; phylum Pseudomonadota; class Gammaproteobacteria; order DSM-19610; family DSM-19610; genus Thiogranum. Next base: position 12,018 of record JBHHXO010000061.1, on the reverse strand, counting down.
TACTCTGCGGGTGACTGTGTTAAATCTCGTCGATTGCCAGGTACAGGGATGATGGCGCGCAAAAAGATTGTGCCACCCGTTACCCCCAGAATCGTGCCGGCGCGCCCGGGGCAGCAACTGCTCCGCTACGGGCTGCTGGCCTGCGCATTTCTGCTTGCAGTGTGGTTCAGCTATGACTATGGCACAACGCAGGCGCCGGCAGGCAACACCGCGCCGGTTGCACAACAGTCCCGGGAGTCCGAACAACGCATCAGGGACCTGGAACAGGAACGCGACGCACTGGAACAACGGATTGCCGCGCTGGAGCAGCGCTTGCAGCAGGCTGACCGGACCATCAGGACCGCGCGGGCCCGCACCCCGGCCCGGCAACAGGTACAGCCCCCGAAACCACAGCCTCCCGAGCCGGATATCCCGGCAACGGAACCCGCTGACAATACGTTGAAACTCGAAAATGTGCGTATCGAACAGACAGACGCGGATAATGTGTTCAGGATTGCCTTTTCCGTAAGGCACGCGGGTAACAGCACCGACCGGGTAACCGGCACCCTCTGGATCGCAGTCAACGGTTTCGCAAACGGTGTTCCGAAACGGCTTTCATTCAGAAAATTGTCGCCGGATCGACGCCTGGTTGTGAAAATGGGCTTTGAGCAACAGCAGGATGTCAGGGAAGAGATTGTGCTGCCTGCCGGCTTCCGCCCCAGGAACATCCTGATAGAAGCAAAACCGTATGGAGACAGGTATACCGGTACTTCCGGCAAGATCGACTGGGCTCCGCTGCAATAGACGCAAGCCGGTCATTACAACCCGTACTGCAGGACACTCCGTGCCCGGACTATTACACACACTCGTTAGCACCATTTTCCCCGCTTCCGGTTTGCTTGCAGCCCTGTGGGCATCACCGACTGCCGGCAAAACATTTCCGCTGCCGCCCGTTGATATCGACCTGATCGGCCAGGCGACCGTGGTCAAGGCAAAATACGAAGATACCCTGCTGGATATCGCCCGTCGTTTTGATATCGGTCAGGATGAAATCGTGCTGGCCAATACGCAGGTGGACCGCTGGCTGCCGGGTGAAGGCACCGAGGTCGTTATCCCGTCGCGCTATATTCTGCCGCGCGCAGAACGATCCGGCATCGTGCTCAACGTGCCGGAGATGCGCATGTACTATTTCCCGCCCGCCGAAGCGGGCGTCACCGCCAGCGTAGAGACCTACCCGGTCAGCATCGGCCGCATGAACTGGACCACACCGCTGGGTACGACAAAGGTCGTGGCAAAAACCCGTGACCCGGGCTGGCGGCCACCGGAATCCATTCGCGCGGAGGCGGCTGAAAAAGGGACACCGCTTCCCGATTATATACCGCCGGGTCCCGACAACCCGCTGGGACGCTATGCGCTGCGCCTGGGAATACCCGGGTATCTGATCCACAGCACCAATCGGCCGTTCGGTGTCGGCATGCGCGTAACACACGGCTGCGTGCGCATGTACCCGGAAGATATCGAGGGACTGTTCCCCGATGTACCGGTCGGAACGCCGGTACAGATCGTGAATCAGCCGGTAAAAATCGGCTGGCTGTTTGATACCCTGTTCATCGAGATACACCCGCCACTGGAGGAACAGAGCGAAGCACCCGGAGCATTACTCGAAACCGCGATGGACCTGATCAATGCCGCCTGGATGCAGCGACACTTTGTCCTGGATACGCAGGCCCTGAAGGCCGCTGTAAACAGGGCAAACGGCATTCCACTGCCAATCGCAAGGGCCAAAAGCAACTGAACCCGCGTGACCGGCCGTGGGGAAGGTCGGCCACCGGATTCAGAATCGGTTCATTGCACCCGCCTGACTACTTGTACATCGACTTCTTGAACATGCGGTCAATCTTGCTGTTGGCCTCATCGGCACTCGTTCTGGCCTCGTTCGCTGTCTGCGCAGCTGCCGCTGCTTCCCTGCTTGCCGCATCGGCCCTGGCCGCCGCGCTGTTGGCGGTGTCGTTGGCCTGCTGAACCTCGGCGCGCAGCGCATCGATATCCGAGGTAGTGGCACAACCGGCCATCCCGACCAACACAGACATCGCAAGCACTAATATGGCTCTATTACGTAACATAACTCTCTCCTTTTTTGCTTCATAACACGACCGGATTTCTGCCGCCTATACTATTACAGATCAGCGCCGAATAATAACTTTTGTACCCATGCGCACCTGGCCGGCGAGTTCGTCTATCTGCGCATTGGTCAGCGCGATACAGCCATTCGTCCAGTTGAAATCCTCGTGAACGGCGACGTTGCCCGCCCCTACCCCGTGTATGCCGATGTAGCCGCCCAGAACAGTTTCCTGGGGCGGAACCCGTTGTGACTGGATGGCCTTTCTGATTGCGGCATAGCGCGCCGGACCGATGGTACCGGCCTGGCGGGCGCGCTCGACACGTTCCAGGTCGGGATAGTCAAAGCCGAAAAACCGGTGGAAAGGGGTGTCGCTGGTAATGCGAACGATATGAAATTCACCAAGCGGTGTCTTGCCGTCACCCCGCTTCTTTTCCAGGGTGGCTCCACCACGACCGATCGAAATATTGCTGTAGGTTTGCACGACAGTATCGCCCTGCATCACAGACAGGCTCATCCTGTCGATATCGATCAGGATCCAGGTATCACTTTCTCCCGCCAGCGCATGCCGTCTGTCGCCAAGCGACGACAGCAGGACGAGCGCGCACAATGACAGTCCGACCAATATGCCGCCTCTTGCCAACGCGCGTATTTTCCTGATCAATTTTTCCACCTGTAGCGGCGCCGCACGGGAACCCGTCATCGCGGCCAGTATACGGTCACCGTTCCTGTCCGCCAGCGACTTTTTGGAAACGCGCGGCCTTCGGTCGATCCGGCCGGGATACCGAATCAGACCAACACCCGGTAGCACGAGCCGGCGGAAAGGACCGGCCGCATATTCCCGGGAAGCATCGGTATCCGCACCCTGCGCGGCGCCTGTTGCCATCACGCGCGGGGCTTCATCTTGATTTTAATGACAATTGTTCAAACCCGTCGACTTGCTGGAGAGCGCCACGCCGGCACTGCAAAAATTTCTTTTTTCCATCCGGAACGGTCAGATTTTCTTACACTTTCCGCTCCACTCCTATATAATGCCGCGCCGATGTTGGCCGTGGTCACAACGCCGCATTGACTATCGATTAACCACTGAGTAGAACAATGACTGACTTATCCAAATACCGAAATATTGGCATTTTCGCCCACGTTGATGCCGGCAAGACAACGACCACGGAACGCATACTGAAGCTGACCGGGAAGATCCATAAAACCGGTGAGGTTCACGAGGGTGAAGCCACTACCGATTTCATGGATCAGGAGCGCGAGCGCGGCATCACCATCCAGTCTGCTGCCACCTCCTGCGAGTGGGACGGTCACCGCCTGAACATTATCGACACCCCCGGACACGTCGACTTCACCATTGAAGTATACCGTTCACTGAAAGTGCTCGACGGCGGCGTGGGCGTATTCTGCGGCTCCGGCGGCGTGGAACCCCAGTCCGAGACCAACTGGCGCTACGCCAACGAGTCCGAAGTGGCGCGTGTCATTTTCGTCAACAAGATGGACCGCATGGGCGCGGATTTCTACCGCGTGGTGCAGCAGATCCAGGACGTGCTGGCGGCCAACTCGCTGGTCATGACGCTGCCCATCGGGATCGAGGATGATTTCAGCGGCGTGGTCGACCTGCTGACCCGCAAGGCCTGGGTATGGGACAACTCCGGCGATCCCTCCGCCTACGAAATCCAGGAGCCGCCGGCCGATATGGCCGACCTGATCGAGGAATGGCGCGAAAAACTCATCGAAACCGCCGTCGAACAGGACGACAATGTCATGGAGCAATACCTGGAAGGCGAAGAACCGTCCATCGATGACATCAAGCGTTGCATCCGCAAGGGCACCATCTCGCTGGACTTCTTCCCGACCTACTGCGGTTCCGCATTCAAGAACAAGGGCATTCAGCCGGTATTGAATGCCGTGGTCGACTACCTGCCCAACCCGATGGAAGTCAAGCCCCAGCCGGAAGTGGACATGGAAGGTAACGAAACCGGCGAATTCGCCATTGTCGACCCCGACCGGCCGCTGCGCGCGCTGGCCTTCAAGATCATGGACGACCGCTTCGGCGCCCTGACCTTTATCCGCATCTACTCGGGCAAGCTCGCAAAAGGCACGACCGTGCTCAACACCTTTACCGGCAAGACGGAGCGCATCGGGCGCATCGTCGAAATGCACGCCGACTCGCGCGAGGAACTGACCAGCGCGCAGGCCGGTGACATCGTCGCCATACTGGGTATGAAGAACGTGCAGACCGGGCACACCCTGTGTGATGAAAAGCACCCGGCCACCCTGGAACCGATGGTGTTCCCCGACCCGGTCATCTCGATTGCCGTGTCACCGGTCGACAAGAGTGCGTCCGAAAAACTGGGTATCGCTATCGGCAAAATGATCCAGGAAGATCCCTCGTTCCGCGTCGAAACCGACGAGGACAGCGGCGAGACCATCCTCAAGGGCATGGGCGAACTGCACCTGGATATCAAGGTCGACATCCTCAAACGTACCCACGGCGTGGAAGTCAGCGTCGGCAAGCCGCAGGTCGCCTACCGCGAGACCATTACCCAGCGCGTCGAGGACAGCTACACGCACAAGAAACAGACCGGTGGTTCCGGCCAGTTCGCCAAGATCGATTACGTGATCGAGCCCGGCGAGCCCGGCAGCGGCTTTGTGTTCGAGTCGAAGGTCACCGGCGGTACCGTGCCGCGCGAGTTCTGGCCGGCGGTCGAAAAAGGTTTCAGGAAAAGCATGGAAGTCGGCCCGCTGGCCGGTTATCCCTGCCTGGATTTCCAGGTAACCCTGCTGGACGGTGGCTACCACCCGGTGGACTCCTCTGCCGTGGCCTATGAACTGGCCGCCGCGGCCGCCTACCGCCAGACCATGCCCAAGGCCGGCCCGCAGATCATGGAACCGATCATGAAAGTCGACGTATTCACACCCGAAGACAACGTTGGCGACGTCATCGGCGATATCAACCGTCGCCGCGGCATGATCAAGTCACAGGAATCCGGCCCCACCGGCACGCGCATCAAGGCCGAGTGCCCGCTGAGCGAAATGTTCGGCTACATCGGCGACCTGCGCACCATGACCTCCGGTCGCGGCCAGTTCTCGATGGAGTTCCTGCACTACATGCCGTGCCCGAAGAACGTGGCGGAAGCGGTCATCAAGGAAACCCAGGAACGCGCAGCCAGCAAGTAACTACCGATGAGCGTGTCCATTCTGGGCATATCCGCTTACTACCACGACAGCGCCGCGTCGCTGGTAGTGGACGGGGTCATCGTAGCGGCGGCACAGGAAGAGCGTTTTTCGCGCAAAAAGCACGATGCGGGTTTTCCCGCGCACGCCGTGCGTTACTGCCTGGAGGAAGCGGACATCGCTCTGGAAGACCTCGATTACGTGGTCTTCTACGACAAGCCCCTGATCAAGTTCGAGCGGCTGCTGGAGACCTACCTGGCGTTCGTGCCGTCCGGATTCAAATCCTTCCTGGCCTCCATGCCGGTGTGGCTGAAAGACAAGCTGTTCCTCAAGACCACGCTCAAAAAGGAACTGGCCGCGCTGATCGGCGACGGCAAGGGCAAGGAAGCCGATTTACCGCCGCTGCTGTTTTCCGCCCACCACAAGTCGCACGCGGCCTCGGCCTTTTTCCCCAGCCCCTTTGCAAAGGCGGCCGTCCTGTGCCTGGACGGCGTGGGCGAATGGGCCACCAGCTCGGTCTGGCTCGGCGAGGGCAATACGCTGACCGCGCAGTGGGAAATCGATTTCCCCCACTCGCTGGGGCTGCTCTATTCGGCATTCACCTACTACACCGGCTTCCGGGTCAATTCCGGCGAATACAAGCTGATGGGCCTGGCCCCCTACGGCGAGCCGAAATATACCGATCTCATCCTCGACAAGCTGCTGGATGTCAAAGCGGACAGCAGCTACCGGCTGGACATGCGCTATTTCAACTACGCGACCGGTCTGACCATGACCAACAGCAGGTTCGATGCGCTGTTCGGCGGCCCGCCACGCGAAGCCGAATCGGAAATCACCCAGCGCGAAATGGACATCGCGCGTTCCATACAGGTGGTGACCGAGGAGGTGGTGCTCAGGATTGCGCGCAATGTGCAGCAGGAACTCGGTGTGGACTACCTGTGCCTGGCGGGCGGCGTGGCGCTGAACTGCGTGTCCAACGGCCGCATTCTGCGCGAGGGTCCGTTCGAGGACATCTGGATACAGCCGGCGGCCGGTGATGCCGGCGGCGCGCTGGGCGCCGCCCTGAGCGTCTGGCACGAGTACCTGGGCAACCCGCGCCAGGTGGACGGCATGAACGGGAACGATTTCATGCAGGGGTCCTACCTGGGGCCGCGCTCCGACGAGAGCGCGATAACAACCTGCCTGGACTCGGTGAACGCCCGTTACGAGACGCTGGACGATGACACCCTGATCCCGCGCCTGGCGGAGATCCTGGACGGCGAGAACGTCGTGGGCTGGTCACAGGGGCGCATGGAGTTCGGACCCCGCTCGCTGGGGGGCCGCAGCATCATCGGCGATCCCCGCAGCCAGAAGATGCAGAGCGTCATGAACCTGAAGATCAAGTACCGCGAGTCCTTCCGGCCGTTTGCGCCGGCGGTCAAGGCGGAGCGGGTCTCCGACTGGTTCGAGATCGACCGGCGCAGCCCCTACATGTTGCTGGTGGCGCCGGTGAGGGAAGACAAGCGCCTGGCCATGACGGAGGAGCAGCAGCAACTGTTCGGGATCGAAAAGCTGAACATCCCGCGCTCACAGATCCCGGCGATCACCCATGTCGATTATTCGGCGCGCATCCAGACGGTGCACGCCGACACCAACCCGCGTTTCTACCGGCTGCTGGAAGCATTTGAAGCGCGCACCGGTTGCCCGGTGCTGGTCAATACCTCGTTCAATGTGCGCGGTGAACCGATTGTCTGTACGCCCGAAGACGCCTACCGGTGTTTTATGCGCACGGAAATGGACTACCTGGTGCTGGAGAACGTGCTGCTGTCCAAGCAGGAACAACCCGAGTGGCGGGAACAGGGTAACTGGCGTGATGAATACGCACTGGACTGAACGATGAGTCATGAAATCCAGACCCTGGATGCGCGCGGCTACCGCAAATTCGGCCTGACCACGGGCGCCATTGTGATCGGCCTGTTCGGCCTGCTGGTCCCCTGGCTGTTCGGCCTCAATTTCGTGAAGTGGCCCTGGATCCTGGGTGGCGGCCTGATGCTGTGGGCGCTGCTGGCGCCCGCCACGCTGAAACCGGTCTATGTCGGCTGGATGAAGTTTGGTAATGTCATGAACTGGATCAATACCCGGATCATCCTGGGGATCCTGTTCTACGGCATTTTCCTGCCGATCGGCATCATCATGCGCCTGTTCGGCAAGGACCCGATGCAACGCAAGCTGGACAGGAAACGGTCCAGTTACCGGGTGGCCAGCGAAGACGACGATAAAAACAACGTGGAGCGACCGTACTGATGCTTGATCTGCTGAAAGACCTGTGGGGATTCATGAAAGTCAGAAAGAAATTCTGGCTGGCGCCTATCATCCTGGTCATGTTACTGCTGGGTGCGCTGATCGTGCTGACGCAGGGATCCGCGGTAGCGCCCTTTATCTATACCCTGTTCTAGGGCCTGCGGCAATAAAAAACCCCGCTCGGAAGCGGGGTCTGCTTTAACGCATGGACAAACCGGCAAGGCTTGTCAGATACCGACCTTTTCCTTGATGGTCTGTACCACGACGTCACTGGACGTTGCGTTTACATTCACCAACAGGCCTTCTTTCTCGTAGTACGCGGCCAGCGGGGCGGTCTTTTCATTATAGGTTTCGAGGCGCTTGCTGATCGCTTCCTCGGTCTCATCGTCGCGCTGGATCACCGGGCTGCCGCACTTGTCGCAGACACCTTCGACCTTGGGTGGATTGCTCTTGACGTTGTAGATCGCCTGGCAATCGGAATTGGAACAGGTACGGCGCGTGGTCAGACGGTCAAGGATCACGTCGCGCGGCACGTCCAGGTTCACGGCCATATCCAGCTTGATGCCGATCCTGTCCAGCAGTTCTTTCAGCGCTTCCGCCTGCGGGATGGTGCGCGGGAAACCGTCGAGCAGGAAACCGTTTGCACAATCGGGTTCCTGCAGACGTTCTTCCATGATCCCCATGATCAGCTCATCAGGAACCAGATCACCGGCCTTCATGAAAGCATCTGCCTTCTTGCCCAGCTCGGAACCGGCCTGCACCGCACCACGCAGGATGTCACCTGTAGAAATCTGCACCGAACCGTCAACGGCAGTCAGCAACTTGGCCACCGTGCCCTTACCTGCGCCAGGCGCACCTAAAAGTATCAATTTCACGAACCCTACTCCTCTGATTGAATTACGAATTTCCGGCGGCCGGCCCTGATCTGCGACCCCGCGCAAGGGGGGCTATTCTGAGGCAGTGCGGGATATCAATCAATCCATTAGACAAATCATTAATAATCATGGATATTTCACTTCTGCCCCGGCCCGGCCCGGGGTTTGATCGGTATAATGTTCGCAACACCAATGAACCAACCCCGGTCCCCGTAGCCCACACTATGAAACCCGATACCAGACACAACCCCCCGCAGCGCACATCACTGCTCGCATCCCGCTGGTTCAGGATCACACTGCTCATCCTGGTACTGTTGCTCGCGGTACTCGCGGGAATGCCCGTGCTGATCGAACGGCTGGCGGAACAATGGCTGGAACAACACGGCGGGGAGCGGGTCGAGGTACAGAATGTCGACTTCAACCCGTTTACCGGCATCCTGCGTCTGGATGATGTCAGCGTCCAGGTCCAGGACCGCACGCCCCTGTCCTTTACCATGGCGGAACTGAACCTGGCCTGGCTGCCGCTGTTCCACAAACAGATCCGGGTGCAATCCATCGAGCTGACGGGCTTCCGAATGGTAGTGCGCAATGAAGACGCGCTGAGCATCGGCGGCATCCAGCTGCCGGCTGGCGAACAGGATGCCGCGTCAGACCAGAGCACCGATGAATCAATGGACTGGATGGCAGGTATCGACATACTCGGCCTGCACGACTTCACCCTGCTCTACCATGACCGGAATATCAGCAGCACGCTCTACATAGACAGTCTGCAGCTCAGCAACCTGGCGCAGTGGACCCCCGAGCAACCGGCCAGACTGGAGTACCGCGGCCGCATCAATGACGCACCGCTGACGCTGGACGCAACACTGGCGCCGTTTTCAGCAACCCCTGTGTACAAGGGATCGCTATCCGTCAGGGACCTGCAGTTGTCCAATTTCGAATCGCTGGCAAAACCCGCCCTGGAAAAACTGGCGGGCCTGGTTTCCCTGGACGGGGACTTCGGTATCGAACAGAACGGGCAGGCGCTGCAGGTACGACACAAAGGCACGCTCTCCGTCGCAACTATCGAGGTTTCCCACCCGGAGGCGCGGGTCGGGAACCAGGCGTCGGAGTGGACCGGCACGACCGACCTGAACATTGCGCTGGACGGGGCGACAGCGTTGCAACTGCGTAACGAGGGCAAACTGGACATCGGCAAACTCAGCGTCGGGTTAGCGGCCCGCAAGCTCGAGGTACAGCAGGACAAACTGGTGCTGGATGGCAGCTTCGAACTCACCGACAAGCCGTCGGGACCGGCCTTCAGCCTGCGGGCCGACATCGACATCCTGCAGCCCGACCTGGAAGCACCTGAAAAAAAGATGGATGTCGTCAATGCCGACCGGTTCAGGATCAAGGGACTCGAACTGGATGAGCAACCACGCTTCAGGGCGGAAAAGATAACTGCTGACGGGCTGAACATCGGGCGCCGCATGGCTTCCCCCCGGAACGAAGACCGGGATGCGGCCTTTTTCCGCGCCGGGCAACTGCACATCGACGATGTCACCCATGCCGACGGGGCAACCTCCATAGGTACTATCCACGAACAGGATGTACATGTCCTGTATCACCGCGACAAGGACGGGAACTGGCAGGTCAACACGCTGCTGGCCGTATTGCTCGGCGAAAAGAAAACACCCGCGGGAAAAACCGGAGGGGATACGGCTGCAACCGCTGCCGCATCCGGTGAGGCCGGGGTCACGGACGGCACGGCCGGGAAAACCCGGCTGGCAATCGGCCTTATCGATGTATCCGACGGCAGCACCATGACCATCCTCGATGAGGCGGTGACGCCTGCATTCAGGGAGACACTGACATTCAGCAAGTTCTCACTGGAAAAGCTGGATACCATGAAACCCGACCAGCCCGGCATACTCACGCTGGACAGCAAGCTGGGCAAGCATACCGGCCTGTCGGCAAGCGGGTTCGTGAAACCGTTTCTGCAACCGCCGGGACTGGACCTGGAAGGCAAACTGTACGCCATGGATCTTCCCCGCCTGTCGCCCTACACGCGCGACAGCCTGGGCGTACTGCTGGACAGCGGCACACTCGACGTCGACCTGAAAATCAAAAGCGAGAACAGCGTCATGAGCGGCAAGGCCGTTCTGAAACTGCACCAGCTGGAACTGCAGAGTACCGACAGCAAGGACAGCCTGCAGAGCAGTATCCCGGTCCCCCTGAATATTGCGCTCGACACGCTGAGGGACAGGAACAACACCATCGAACTCGATATCCCGATCGAGGGTGATGCCAACAACCCCGACTTTGATGTCAGCGACGCTATCCGCCAGGCCTTTGCCACGGGACTCAAGAAGGGCGCCACGAGCTATCTGAAGTACGCACTGCAGCCCTATGGCACACTGATACTGGCTGCTGAAATTGCGGGTGAAGCGGTCACAAGGGTGCGCCTGAACCCCATCGAGTTTGAACCCGGCAAGTCCGACATGGACGACACCGACCGGGATTACCTGTCAAAGGTTGCACAGGTTCTGCATGACCGCCCGCAACTGGCGATCAAGCTGTGCGGTGTGGCCGTCAAGGCGGATGCACTCTACTTTCAGCAACTGGCGGATGCCGGGCGCAAGCAACAGGCCGACAAAAAAGCCGCTCCCGGGGCACCCGCAATCGACACCGGCAGGCTGACAGAACTCGCCGGCCGGCGTGCCGCGCAGGTGAAAAATTACCTGGTGGAAACATTCAAGGTACCCGCGAACCACCTGGCGGGTTGCCGCCCCAGGGTCGAAACCGAGGCTGCGGATGCTGTTGCCAGGACCGACCTGCTGATCTAGAAACTGGTAAGCTGTCGGTCATGAACAGGAGGACAGCGAAAGGTGCTGTAGCTGCCGGTCATGCAGCAACCGCCGAGGCAGCCGCCTTTGCCTTGCGCGAAGGCGGCAATGCCTTCGACGCCGCTATTGCTGCACACTGGACCGCCTGTGTTGCGGAGCCCGTACTGACATCACTCGGTGGCGGGGGCTTCCTGCTGGCGCAGCGGGATAACGGCCGGGCCTGCATATACGATTTCTTCGCCCAGACACCCGGGCACAAGCAACCCGATACTGAAATCGATTTTCACCCGATCCACGCCGATTTCGGCACAACATTGCAGGAATTCCACATCGGTTACGGCGCGGTGGCGACACCGGGGACGGTACGCGGACTGTACGCCATCCACAGGGATCTGGGCAGCCTGCCCATGCCGGTACTCATGGAACCGGCTGTCGAGCTGGCCGGCAAGGGATTGCGTATCAACAGGCTGCAGGCCTTTATCCTTGATGTCGTGCGGCCGGTATACCTTGCCACGCCCCGGGCCGCACAGCGTTTTGCGAGCCGTTCTGACGCGAACACACTGGTTGGCGAAGGTGAAACACTTTACCAGCCCGAACTGGCCGACACCCTGAATGCGCTCGGCAGTGAAGGTGAACGCCTGTTTTACGAGGGTGACATCGCCGCGGAAATCGAATCCGCCTGCCGCAGCACAGGCGGCCACCTGCGGCGCGAGGACCTTGCCGCTTACCGTGTAATCAAACGTGACCCGCTACGCATCGA
>JBHHXO010000060.1:0-14971 GCA_046757125.1 Thiogranum sp. | reverse complement strand
GCCCGGGGGCCAGTACCCGCACACCGGCGCCAAGTGCACCGGTATAGGGCACAGCGAGACCGAGAGCACGACTGAAAAGCCATGCGCCTCCCGGCAAACGGGCCAGTCGTTGCCAGTAATGACGCAATACAGGACCGATCGATCTGGCCATTGCGGAAACTCCTCTGAAGAAGCGGGTGCTGTGTTGAAAACTCCGGGCCCCGGCATGCGCCGGGACGACGGAAAGTGGATTGATCAGCGCTTCCTTAATATCCGGCGCCGGTTTGTTTTACACTATTCGCAATTGCGGATTTCATGTTACATCGAAGTATACGCCCGCTCCCGAGGGCAAAGGCAAGCAAGGACACGATGACAGACACCGACTTTGACGCACGGCTGGAAACGATCGAGGTGCGTTACGCACACCAGGAATCGGCGCTGGAAGAACTTACCCGTACCGTGCTGGGCCAGGAGCAGCAGCTCAGGGCGCTGGCAAAACTGGTCGAACGGCTGGAAGCGCAGCTCAGGGCGCTGTTACCCGCCGGCGCAGCACCGCACGACGACGAACTGCCGCCGCATTACTGACCGGCATCGCCATCCAGGTAGTACCGGAGACCGCCCTGTTGTACAAAGCGGCTGTTTTCATGCAGCTTGCCGGCGCGGCCGTTGATCTTGTAACGGGCAGGAAATTCGACGCTGCCCTCGCTGTCCCCGGCGCTCCTTCCGGCTGACCGGGTTGTCGATCCAGCGGGTTTCTTTGTAATGGCGTCTGAACAGCATGTTGCCGAGCAACGTGCCCTTGCTGACCTTGCGAGCGAACCGGTCCAGGCTGGCGGCCAGTTCCGGATTCCGTTTGCGCGTCGCCCAGCCAACGGTGTTCGCATCACTGATGCTGACCGTTTCGTGTACGCGGATATCGGGTAATACTTTCTGCCACACGCGCGCCTTGTAATCGTCGACGATGGTGATGGGTACCGCGCCGGAGTTGACCGGTTCCAGCCGGTAAAGGTCTGTTCAAGTTCGCGTATGGGGAGCTGGTGAGGATCGTCGGTCCCCGCCAATGCCGAATGCCACCGGCCGGTTGCCGGCAACAGCACGAGGAGAAGGAAACAGCAACTGCGGACGGGGACAGGCACGCTGACTGTTTGTCCCTGCGGCCTACTTGTCCAGCAGGTCTTTCAGACTGGCAAACGGATTATGCGTAGCGTGCGAGGCTCCCGCGCCGCCCGCGGCATCGCCGCTCTGACGTTCGGCTTCCAGCAGGCGCTGGTGTTCATTGTCGTGGCAATAGACGCACAGCAATTCCCAGTTGCTGCCGTCGGCAGGGTTGTTGTCGTGATTGTGATCCCGGTGGTGAACGGTCAGTTGCTGTACGTTGGCGCGGGTGAATTCCCGCTGGCAGCGGCCGCAGATCCACGGGTACATCTTCAGCGCCTGCTCCCGGTAGCCCTGCTCACGCTGGTCCCGCTGCTGACGGGACTCTGCAACCAGTTGATCCAGCTTGCTGTTTTCGGACCCGGCTTTTTTACCCGTCATATGATTTCCTCCCCGCCTTCGACAGGCGAATTCTACCGCAGACATACCGGGTTCCGGCAAGCGTCTTTTAGTATAATTACAGACACTATGAGGTCGATTATTCTTCGCATCGTTTTTGCCCTGTTTGTTCTGCTGTCACTGGCCGGTGCCGAGTGTGCCTTTGTCGCCAGTTCGGGTACCGGGAGCGATGACAAGGACAAAAACGGAGGCAGCGCCGGCCTGGTCGTGGTGATCAACGATGGCCGGCTGGTCGACGGCCCGGTACAGGGTGTGCACTACGAGTCCGGCTCGCTGTCCGGGGTTACCGGCAGCAATGGCGAGTTTCAGTATGAAGAAGGAAAAACGATTCGTTTTTCGATCGGGGAAATAGTGCTGGGGGAGGGCGTTACTCCCAGGGCCCTGATGACACCCGTCGATCTGGTCCCCGGCGCGACCCTGGAGACACCGGCAGTGATCAATATTGCCAGGTTGCTGCAGTCGCTGGATGCGGTGCCCGGCGACAAACGCATAACCATACCGGCTACGCTGCGTACCGCGGCGGCCGGTACCAATGAGGCGCTGGCCCCGGCAATACGGGCGCTCGATTTTACGGACGATGTGGCTTTTGTGAATGCCGCCTCGCAGCTGGTCGTCACCCTGACCGCAACATACGGGTTCACTGCGGTACTCGTTGATGCAGAAAGTGCGCGGCGGCATCTGTTGCAGTCGCTGGCAGAAGAATGATCAGCGTATATTCTGCCCGGAGCATAATGGATGCACATATTGTCGAGGGCTTGCTCAGGAGCGAAGGAATTCCTGCTGTGATTGTCGGGGAATCCCTGCAGGGCGGTATCGGTGGATTACCGGTAAGCGGCCTGATCACGGTCAGGGTGGAAGAGGAACTGGCCGATCGGGCGACCCGGCTGATTGCCGGTTTTGAGTGTGGCGAGCCCGACTGATAAGTCGAAATAATAATACCCGGGAAGGCGCCGGTGCTATACTTCAGATGCCGGCAGAGGCAGGGGGACGGGTCATGAAATCAGGCGGGAATCCAGTTGTTGTCAGTCGGGGGATAGTCCTCCTTTTATTATTCAGCGCCACGGCCAACGGGGCTGAAATCATCTACAAGTGGGCCGGGCCCGATGGTGTGACACACTATGCCGGAGAGCCTCCTGAATCGGCGCTGGCCGGTTTCGAAGTGCTGGAAGTGGTTGCCGCCAGTCCCGCTCCGGCAGCGGCCGCGAATTACCGGTCTGTGCTCGACGTGGCGAGCAGTATCGAGGCCAGCCGCCTGGCGCGCGAACGGTCGCGACTCGAAAGGGAAAAGCTGTTGTTGCAGGAGCGCAGGCTGGCTGCGCAACAACAGAACTACGCGGCTGATGCGGGCGGCGTTTACTACCTGCCATATTACCGTTATCACCGACCTCATCGGCCCCGTCCACCCAACCAGGGAAACCGCCCGGTTCCCACCCCGTATAACAATGGAGGGCAGCCCCAAAGGCGTGTTTATCTCAATCGCTAGCGCACGGGCCTGCCTGTTTACCAGTCCATTTTGATGCCGAAAAACAGGGCCCTGTTGTCGTTGACAACATCCTTGAACTGAACTGCCAGTATGTGGTTTTTGTTCAGGTAGAGCGTCGCATCGCGATTGGCTGCCAGCCCGGCAGCGACGCCGATGACTTTAATGCCTGTTTCCGGAATACCCGCCGATAGCAGCGCGTTCTCGGAATACGATTTGATAAACCGGCTGATCCGGCGCTGGTTGTTTCTGTACGCGTTACGGTACTGCTGGTCTGACATGCCGTCAGTATAGGTTTGCCAGTGCTGAGGTTTGTCTATCGAGGACTGTCCGATGGAGAAGGCCGGTTCTTCCGCATAAAGCTGCGCGCTCATCAGCAGCGCGATGGCGGGGACAGCGACCGGTATTATGGAAAAGCTCTTCAGCACAACACTCACCTCAATATGTGATGCACCTGGTGGCGGCTCGACAGGCTGTTCACCCCATGAATTCATGTCTGCCCTTTGTTTGCCTACACGGTAGCACAACGAACAGACAAATGCCATAATTTTGACTGGCGAAATGATAACAATAATTTCTTTTATATCAATGATATGCAACTAACTTCTAATTAGTTTGATTATCCAGGGAAGGGTCGGCACCCAGGGTCTGTTTGTCCTGTATTCCGGCGCGGGTTCCCTCCTCCCGAAGGCTGTTTATTGTGTCCTGAAATTTATTCGGTGCCGCCGGAGAGGTTCTCCTGATTCCTGAGTTCCCACGCCCGGTCGGCCACGCAGCGCTCATAGTCTTTTTGTGCGGATTTCCTGGCTTCGGCCCGGACCGCGCTGCCGCTGCCCTTTCGTGTACGGGGTCTGCGGTATACGCATTCCTTTCTGGCCTGCTCGATGCGGGTGCTGTCGATTTCCGGAACCTGGCCCGTAGCCGCTTCTGTTTCCCGGGCGCCCTCGATCTCTACACACAGGTAGGTGCCGTCTTTATTCTGCTTGCAGTCGAGCAGGATGGCCGGTGTCGGAAGTGTGTGCAGCAAGCCGGGCAGGAGCATTACCCAGCGTGGATGTTTGAACATAAGAGAACCTTCTTCAGTATTGTTTAGCGGCCTGCAGCCAGTAGTGTAGCGGCTGTTGCCTGGGTTATACGCCGCAGAAAGCGGTAGTCCAGCGTGTCCGGGGTGTCGTCCGGTTGATGATAATGGGGATTACGGAAGTTGGCGGTATCGGTCAGCATAATGGCCCGGTAGCCATTGTCCCAGTAAGGCTTGTGGTCGCTGCGCAGTGCGTCCCTGAAAAAACCGCCGACGCGATTGGCGCTGAGCAGGGGCAGGGTGGGGACGTAGGTCGCCAGTGCGCGTTCAAAGCGGTTGCCGAGGCCGCCGGATGGCAGGTTGCCTGCCACCGCTACAAAATTCCCGGTGGTGGGTGGTGAGAACAACCAGGGGATTCGTGCCGGCGTGCCCTGTGTGTCCGGTTCCTGCGTGGCGTAGCCGACCATTTCCAGGATGATGGCGCCGTCCAGCGGTTCGTTGCGTTTACGGATCTGCTGCACGTGATAGCGACTGCCGTCCCGGCCGTCCTCCTCGCGGGCAAAAAAACAGAAGCGGATGGTCGGTATTACCCTGGCCTGTGACAGGATCCTGGCCACTTCGAGAACGGCAGCGACACCGCTGGCATTGTCGTCGGCCCCGGGACTTTGCGCGACCGTGTCATAGTGCGCGCCTACTTCGAGAACACTGCCGGATGCCGTGCTGCCGGCGCGCTCCGCGATAATGTTTGCAAACCCGGCGGTGTCCCGGTTCTGTACCCGGTCCGGCCCTTCCGCGAAGGGCTGATAGCCGAAGCTGGATAGTTGCGCCCTGATGTAGTCGGCGGTCCGGCGGGTGGCGTGTGCGTCGTCTGCCGGACGTGGGCCGGTTTCCGTTAGCGCTGTAACGTGATTACGCAGCCGCAGTTCGTCTATCTGCCCGATCAGGGTCGTTATATTTTTATGCTGTATATCTTCTGTGCAGGCTGCGAGCAGCGTCAGGCCGGACAGAAAAAACAGGATAGATTGTCGCATCGGGTAGTCGACCGGCACCGTTTCCGGCGTGCTAATCTAGCACAGTTCAGGTGCCGAGGCCGCGCGGAAATTTCAGCCGCGTGTGGAAGCGGCCGATGGATTGGCGTATACAGGGCGTACCGATCCGCGCGGGATCGGGATCCGCGAACACGGGTGACAGCACATGGGGATAAGCATTTGAATCGCTTTCTGAGGCGCGTGACAAAATATTATTTGCTGGCGATGCTGCTCAGCACCGCGGCCGGCGCAGAAGAATCATGCGCGTACACATCGAGAACCCACTATGTCGACGGCTGGCTGGAGGTAGGTTCCAGGGAGGGGCTGAATATCAGGATTACGCCCGGTGGTGTAGTGAACTGCTCGTTCTTCCCCGATCAGGGCGAGAAGCTCAATGTGCTGGTTCGGCAGGAGCGCGGTGACTACCGGGGTGTCGGATACCGCATTTTCTATACCGATGGCAGCGGGGTCATACAGGGAGAGGAAGAGAAACCGCTGGACGTGGCCGACCACGAGGATAACTGGAAGCTTCGCTGCAGAAAAAATCCGGCGGACAAGCTGGGTCGTTGTGTGTTGCAGAAGGGCGATATGTTCATCCACCGCTACCAGGACGGGTCATTCATGGTAGAAGTGGGCAGTAACCGGAAACCCGGTAGTGAGCAGCTGGTGCGTGTCGATGGCAACGAGGCTGTTACGGCCGACGCGCAGACGGGGTTTACGCAGCAGCAGACGCGTCTGATTCTTGAACAGATGCAGGCCGGCAAGATGTTGAGTACCCGCTATGACGATGCCTCGAACCAGTGGCACACCGAACGGAGCATATCCCTGTTCGCTTACCCGCAGGCGGCCGGTATCGTCGAGATCGTTGCAGCGGATATATTCACGGACAAACTGATTACAGCGGACCAGGTGCGCCAGGTGATTGCGGCAACGGATCTGGCATCGGATAACCGCGATGCGGATGGAATCGGCAGGTACCTGGGGAAGGCTTTTCTCAAGTATGTCGATGTCCCCGGCGGGAGCATTCCGGTAACCGCCAGGATTGACAAAAAGCAGTACCTGGACATGATCCGGCAGGGCTGGAAGACACTCGAGGATTACAGTTACGAGCGTACAGATGTGGTTATTCATGTAGCGCCGGACGGGACCAGCGCAGAATCAAACTCGACCGTTATTGAAACTGTTTCACGGGACGGAAAAAAAATGGTGAGCAAGGTGAGAGAGTACGCGCGTTACAGGATGGAAGGTGGTCAGCCGGTTATTGTCAGACTGGAGACCCAGACGCTGGTAGGTGATACGACACCCGAGTAATACTGCCCGGCAGTTATTGCATGCGGGTCTCAGACCGGTGCTGCGTATTGTGTCGGTGCCGGGGTGCCGGTCACGGTGGTGTCGTACTGCTGGATCCAGTTGAGTATGTTTTCCCAGGGGCTGCAGTCCTTCTGTGCCGCACGCTCCACGAGTTCGCATACACCAAGACCCTGTTCCGCAGCGCGCACATAGTTCTGCGTATCGCGGATATGCGCGATCACGGGGATATCCAGATTCTTCAGGAAACGCTCTAGCATATCCAGCGAGCGGGTGCGGACCCGGGTTCGGTTCGCGATAATTGCGATGTGCTTGTTGCCGGCACGCGCCTTGCCGACCAGCAGCAGGTCGCGTATGAAATTGGCCGTGGAACGTATGTCGATCGCCGAAGGCAGTACCGGCACCAGGATGATATCCGCTTCGCTGACGCGGTCGGCAAGGTCGAAACCCACGTGCCCGGCGGGCGTGTCCTGAATGACGTAGCGTGTTTGCTCGGGAATTCGCAGCTGCCAGGAACGTGTTACACCGGCCTGGGGCGGTTTATGCGCTTCGACACCGCGGATCGGTGCTAACTGCGGATCGCGTGCTTTCAGCCACTGGATGCTGGAACCCTGTACGTCGTAGTCAAACAGGTCCGTGGCATAGCCCCGTGAAATACAGTAACTGGCGAGGTTGGTGGCAACGGTGGTTTTCCCGCAGCCCCCCTTGGTATTCATTACGACTATTCTCAGCACCGCTATCCACCGGAAAAGCTTGTTGAAAGAAGATGAACGTCAAGCTGTCACCTCTATCGGCTTTTCCATTGAATATTTAAGAGAATACGGTTATCAGTGCGGTTGCAACGTCCCGGGAATTGACCAGCGCGAACAGCAGCATGGTCAGGATGGTGACGATTCCAACGTCTGATTTTATGAAATTCATGGCGGTCTCTCCCATCATGTCCTTCCGCCTGTTGCCGGAAGGCTGTTATTTTTTTCGTCGTGCCACCCGTTCTGGAAGCAGGAATCGAGCCAGAAAGAGATTTGTTACGAATATGAGTGGCTTGCCGAAAACCGGGCGTGCGGGAAAATATGAAGTGTAAATAATACTGACTAATTTATAAAAAATTAAAAAGTACAATATCTTATAAATTTACACATAAGCTAATATTGCTATATAAATGTAAAGATATGCGACACTTCAGGGTTGCTCCGGGGATTCTGGCACTTCGATGTCAGGTTTCAGTGCGGCAGTCTCGGTCACCGGTGCCGGGTTGACAAATGATTGCCCGGCGACAACGAGCGCATTTAATGTCGTACCCATATCCCCGGGCCGGGTTCCCAGCCAGGCGGATGCTGCGACCAGTGCCGAAATGGCTGACAGAGCGACAATTGTCCTGGCGCGCCAGGGTGTGGTGCGGGCGGCCTGGATTTGCGCCTGCATAGCGGCAGGTGACTGGTGGCTCACAGTTGCTGGCTCCCCGTCCGGTTTTTCCACCAGCTGAAGGTCGGAGACATTTGTCCGTGTGCCGCTGGCGGCAGCGGCGGCTTCGGCCAGCGCACTCGCCTCGGCTGCCTTTCTGGCCGCTGCGATTGCGGCTGCTTCCTTGTCGCGGGCTTCTTTTTGTGCGGCGCTTCTGGCGGCTGCTGCCCTATCCGCAGCCTGCTGTGCGGCAGCAGCAACGCTGACAGCAACTTTTGCCAGTGCAATCTTTTCCAGCGACGCTTTTTGTCTGGCTATTGTGTCGGCGGCATTCTTTTCTGCCAGCGCCTTTTTTGCAGCAGCCCGGGAGGCCGCCACCTTTTGTGCGGCCTGTTTTGCCGCCATGGTTTTTTCCCGTGCAGCGGCAGTGGCAACAGCTTTGGCAGCGGCAGCCTTTTCGGCCAGCGCCGCATTGGCGTGTGCTTTCTCCGTGGCGGCTTTATCGGCGTCGGCCTTTTCGGCGGCAGTGCGTGCGGCATCGGCCTGTCTTGACAGGGTTCGGGCTGCGGCTGCTTCCGAATCCTGCACCATACTGGTGGCCACCTTTTCAGCCGCCGCACGGTTTGCCGCAGCCTTCCTGACAGCGGCCTCTGCTGCCGCCTTGATTTCGGCAGCGGCTTTTTCCGCGGCGATTCGCTCCGCCACGGCTTTCTCCGCGGCAGCCTTCGCTGCCGCAGCTTCCTGTAGCGCGATTTCTTCAATGCGCGCTTTTTCGGTGATCAGTTTTTCTGCTGTCTGTTTTTTTCTGGTGATGATCCCGGCGGCCTGTTCGGCTGCCAGGGCGGCTTTCCTGGCAGACTGCTCAGCGGCAAGTTTCTCCGCCTGCGCCTGTTTCACTGCGGCCATGGAGGCTTCCGCCAGTGCAGTCGCTGCCTGTTCTGCGGCTGTTTTTTCCTGCGCCTCTTTTTCAGCGGCAAGTTTTTCAGCGTTGGCTTTTTTGGCAAAAGCGACGTCAGCTTTCGATTTTTCAAGGAGTGCGTTCACCGCGCTGTTTTTCTCGATCGCGATGGATTCGGTGCGGCTTCTGTCTACGGAGGCCTCTTTAGCAGCAGCGTATATGGCAGCGCTGGCTTTTTGCGTGAGGGGCGCGTGAATTTTTTTATCCGCTGTCCCGACGGGTTCGCTGGCAGCTGCTTTTCTTTCCGGTTCAGGTTCAGCAGCTCTTGCAATGGATCCGTTGGCGGCCGGCTTTATATCATCCTTGTTCAGGTCGGCTGCCGGTTCGGGTGTGACCTCGCGCGTGACGGCCGTCTTGCGGGAAGGTATTGCCGGCAGAACGGGTGTTGCCGCAAGCGGGGTGTCGGCCGGCTTTTCCGCCGGTGTTGCAATGAGCCGGTCCATATTCTGTTGCGCTGTCACGGCTTCGACAAGAGCAGCATCGATTATCTTTTTGCTTTCGGAAAAACCGTAAACAAGGCTTAAATCACAGATGCGGTTGATTAGCCTGGGTATGCCGCCACTGCGCTGGAAAACAAGTCGGCAGGCGGCTTCGTCAAACAGCTGCTGTGTACCACCGGATTTTCTCACCCGGTGTATTATGTATTCGTTCGTTTCCTGCTGGTCGAGCGCCGTGAGGTGATAATCGATGGCGATGCGCTGGGCAAATTGTTCCAGCGCTGGCTGCTGGAGCTTGGTGCGCAACTCGCTCTGGCCGACCAGGATAATCTGCAGCACGAGATCCTTGTCGGAATTGATGTTGGACAACATGCGCAACTGTTCCAGCGCGGACAGTGACAGGTTCTGGGCTTCGTCAATAATCAGCAGCGTGTGCTTGCCGCGGGCATATTGCGCAATAACGAAGTCGGTGAAGCAGCGGTGCTGGATGACGACTTCATTTGAATCGCATTTCAGTTCGTAGGCGGCAAGAATCCAGCCCAGGAGGTCGGAAAATGTAGAATGGGTGTTGGCTATCAGGCCGGTGCTGACGTGTTCATCAAGCCTGTTCAGCAATTCGCGCACCAGGGTTGTTTTGCCGGCGCCGATTTCACCGCTGATGACACAGAAACCGGACTGGTTGAGAATGCCGAGTTCCAGCAGGTTCAGCGCTTTCTCGTGCTTGCTGCTGAGAAAAAGAAATTCAGGATCCGGTAACAGCGAAAACGGTTTCTCGCGGAAACCGTAGAATTGACAGTACATGATCTTGCTCCCCCAATTTACCCCGGCAACATCTTTTTGGTTGATCCTGGGGCCAGAGAATATTACCAGAAATACAGGGGCAGCGGGACGGGAAGCGGGGTGTTTAGTCAGCCCGGCCTCTTTTATGCCGTCTTTTCAATCAGTTTCCCGGCGCATGGCGGGAAGGGGATGAAGCGAAATTCGCCTGTTTACGGTGTGTGCCCGGTTCATTCGGGTTGCGTATCACAGGGCATGGCGGTCAGGTGCTCGCTGGCTTCCAGTGCCTGGTTAAAGCCGAACAGGCGCATGTCTGTCATGCGCTGCGGGTAGAGGATGCCGTCCAGGTGGTCGCATTCATGTTGTACCACCCTGGCGTGGAAGCCGTGGGCTTCACGTTGTATGGCGGCACCGGTCTGGTCAAAACCTGAATAACGGATATGCGTATAGCGGGACACCGCACCGCGCAGGCCGGGGACGCTGAGGCAGCCTTCCCAGCCTTCGTTACGCTCATCCGAGAGTGCTTCAATAACGGGATTTACCAGCACGGTGCGGGGTACGGCTTCTTCCTCGGGATAGCGCGCACTGGATTCGAATCCGAATACCACCACCCGCAGTCCGGTGCCGATCTGCGGTGCGGCCAGGCCCGCGCCATCCTCCGCAAGCATGGTATCCATAAGATCCTGTACCAGCGTATGGAGTGCCGGTGTATCGAATGTCCCTACCGGTCTGGCAACCTCCAGCAGACGGGGATCTCCCATTAACAGGATTTCTCGTACAGCCATCTGTATGTTTCCCGCTCATCCACGGCTTGTGCGTGGCAACCCGGGTCAGGCGGAGATAACCCCTTTGTCCCACAGATAAATAACGACAATCGCGGCGACAAGCACGATGGCTGCCAACTGCACGAAGGAACGAACCCGGCAGTACCGGTTATTTGCGCATTGCTTGAGTTTTTTCATTCCGAGCCTGACTCTGTGTCACTCCGACTATTCTAGCATAGTAAAGAAATGCAGAATTGCATCCTGATCTTCACCGGCACGGTGATACAGGGTGCCGGGCCGGTCGGAGGGCGTGGTTCGGGACGTGTTACCATGCGCCTGTCGCCTTCCCGGAACGCGTACGTTAGACCGATGCCGTCTGCCTGGTTCAGATTCTACGAAGAGCTCAACGACTTTCTGCCACGCGCGCAGCGCAAGGTCGAGTTTGAACACCGCTTTGAACGGCGTGCCTCGATCAAGGACATGATCGAGTCGCTGGGTGTGCCGCATACGGAGATCGAACTGATCCTTGTCAACGGCCGCGCCGTCGATTTTTCACATATTGTCGGGGACGGGGAACACATCAGCGTCTACCCGGTGTTCGAAAGCCTGGACGTATCACCGCTGGTACGTCTGCGGCCGGCGCCGCTGCGGAATCCGCGTTTCGTGGTGGACAGCAACCTGGGGCGCCTGGCGCGCTACCTGCGCCTGCTGGGCTTTGACTGCCTGTACCGCAATGACTACCAGGACTCCGAGGTGGCCGGGATCAGCCGGCAGCAACGGCGCATTGTGCTCACCCGTGACCGCAGGTTGCTGCAGCACCGGATTATCGATCACGGCCTGTTCGTTCGCAGTACCCGTCCCGGCGACCAGGTCAGGGAGGTTTTGCAGCGCCTGGACCTGTACCGGCTGGTGCGGCCGTTTACCCGCTGTAGCCATTGCAACGCACGACTCGCGCCGGTCACAAAGGCATCCGTCGATGCGTTGCTGGAACCGCGCACGCGCCGTTACTATGAGGTGTTTCGGCAGTGCCCGGATTGCAAACGGGTGTACTGGCAGGGCAGCCACTATGCCCGTACACTCGAACTGATCGATAGATTCATGCGACCGGCGGAATGAAGGTGCTGCGCTCGCTCAGTCCGCGGTCCTTTATGTAGTACCATCAGCCGGCGTTCACAAACCAGACGAGTTCAATGCAATCCATAGTTTCCGTTTCCGGCCTGTCGAAAACCTATGCCAATGGTCACCACGCGTTAAAGGACGTCAGCCTGGATATCGCGCCCGGTGAAATACTGGCGCTGCTCGGCCCCAATGGCGCGGGCAAGACTACCCTGATATCGATTATCTGCGGGATAGTGAACGCGAGCTCCGGGTCGGTGACTGTCGGTGGACACGATACCGTCAGGGCATATCGCGCCACGCGCAGCATGATCGGCCTGGTGCCGCAGGAGCTTACCCTGGGCGCTTTTGACACGGTGTGGAATACGCTCAAGTTCAGTCGTGGCCTGTTCGGCCGGAAACCGGATCCGGCCTATCTTGAGCGCTTGCTCAGGGATCTGTCCCTGTGGGACAGAAAGAACAGCATACTGATGTCCCTGTCGGGCGGCATGAAACGGCGGGTACTGATCGGCAAGGCGCTGTCGCACGAGCCCACGGTGCTGTTTCTGGACGAGCCCACGGCCGGGGTGGATGTCGAGTTGCGCCGCGACATGTGGGCGCTGGTGCGGCGGTTGCGCGAGTCCGGTGTCACCATCATCCTGACCACCCACTACATAGAAGAGGCCGAGGCGATTGCCGACCGCGTGGGCATCATCAGTGACGGCAGGTTGCTGCTGGTGGAAAACAAGCTGGACCTGATGCACAAGCTCGGCACCAAGCAGATGACCGTCGAGCTGGAAACGGCGCTGACTTCCATACCGGAAGCACTCGCGGGCTGGCCGCTGGAACTGTCATCCGACGGCGCCTGTCTCAGCTACACCTATGATCCCCACACGGCACACACCGGCATCAGCGATCTGCTGCAGGCCATCGGTGCTGCCGGCCTGGTGCTGAAAGACCTGCGCACCACACAGAGCTCGCTGGAAGAAATATTCGTCAGCCTGGTCAAAGAGAAGTCATGAATACACACGCCGTCAGGGTCATTTACAAGTTCGAGATGATGCGCGCCTGGGAGACCTTGTTGCAGAGTTTTGTTTCCCCGGTGCTTTCCACGTCGCTTTACTTCGTGGTATTCGGCTCGGCTATCGGCGGGCGTATCGAACATATACAGGGCGTATCGTACGGTGCGTTCATCGTGCCCGGGCTGGTGATGCTGGCACTGCTGACCCAGAGTATTTCCAATGCGTCTTTTGGTATCTTCTTTCCCAGGTTTACCGGCACCATTTATGAAGTCCTGTCCGCACCGATTTCGTCTTTCGAAATCCTTATGGGGTATGTAGGCGCCGCGGCGACCAAATCCCTGATCATCGGCGTGATTATTCTCGTGACGGCGGGGTTCTTCGTGCCCCTGGAGATCATGCACCCGGTATGGATGGCGGGTTTCCTGGTGCTGACCTGCATTTCCTTCAGCCTGTTCGGATTCATCATCGGACTGTGGGCGGACAACTTCGAAAAGCTGCAACTCATACCGCTGCTGGTGATTACACCGCTGGTGTTTCTCGGCGGCAGCTTCTACTCGATCAGCATGTTGCCGCCCGCCTGGCAGACCGTGACCCTGTTCAACCCGGTGGTCTACCTGATCAGCGGTTTCCGCTGGAGCTTTTTCGAGGTATCCGACGTGAGCGTAGGGTTGAGCCTGTTCATGATTGTGGCGTTTCTGTCAGCCTGCCTGCTGCTCGTATGGTGGATGTTTAAAACAGGGTATCGACTGAAACAGTAAATCCGGTTGCGTCGATCGCTCGCTGCGTGAACCGGTTACCGGGAAAATATCCTGCTTAGCGCTTTTTACGGCGGGCGTTGCGGGACAGGTAGTCCTTCAGCCTGGCGTTGTATACCCCCCGCCCGCTGGCGTACTGGCGACCGTGCAGGTCGCTGCTGGCATTCAGTTCGACCAGAACCGGGCCGCGGGGCGTTACGGCGACATCCCAGCCCTGGAAGCGCAGCCCGGGGAATGCGGTGGCGGCCTTGAAACATAGTGCCTTGATCCTGTCCCATTCCGGTATCCTGAAACCGGGCAGTCGCTGGTGCGTGTCAGGGTGTTGCATGACTTCGTCCTGGTCGGGGCCTATCCCGTCTACTACGCGTTTGACCGTGCCGCTGTCGTTGTCCAGGAGCCCCAGCAGATTGCCGGTCAGTCCATCGTGGAAGTTGTCGATCATGTTGTTGCCGGTTGGAATCTTCCAGGTGTTGTAGAAGAGCCTGGGCCCGTCGCCGTCCAGGAAAATATCGAGGCGGCAGGTTGTCACGGTATTGCCGCACACTGCGGCGACATCCGGGTGTGAGTGCAGGCACTCCTGGAACAGGTAGCCTTCACCCGCGTGCTCCAGCAGCTGATCAGTAAATTCCGTAACGGGCAGGCGGCTGCCGTCGTAGAGTTCGAGTGCATCGTCGGCAGCATGGTACGCCGAAACGGCGCAGGCGCCGATGCCGTAATAGCCGCGCGCCGGTTTGGCGAAAAACGGGTAGCTCATTTCCGTGCGGATGAAATCCGCAAGCGGCGCTTTAGCGGAAAAACAGGGCGTGTCGCCGAAATACCGGGGCCGTTGGGCGGCAATGGCATGGATTTCAGGGTAGGGCAGTCCAAGTGCGCGCAGGAGGGCGTAATTGACCAGTTTGTCATTGCCCGTTGCCATCCACTCCGGGCTGTTGAGGCTGTCCAATACGGCAAACTTGAAACGGGTGCCGCCGAATTCACGCTTTTGCGCGAACGAATATTTGTCGTTGTCATAGAGGCGTAAATCGATATATTCGTGCGCACCCAGCCGGGTCGGCCCGGCGCGCAGACGAATCATATCCACAAGCTGGGGCAGGACGCTCTGCCCGGAAGCGCTGCACGCGGCGCGCAGGCGTGTCAAAAAGCTCAGCCTTGCCTTTAGTGAAGGAACAGCCATTATGTTGGTTTTTCCCTTTCTGTAAGTAGCCGCTGCAGAATGCGTGTCGCACTTGCCGGATTCAGTGAGACCCTGGTTTATTTGTATTGTTTGCGCGCTACCGACAGCAGGTGTTTCCGGTTATCTTCCGGCATATCAAACATGCGTAACGATTCTATTCCGGTCCTGACCTTGCCGGGGTGCCAGTTTTCATCGAGGGCGATTACGATAAATCCCCT
>JBHHXO010000059.1:0-15083 GCA_046757125.1 Thiogranum sp. | reverse complement strand
GTGTGGATTATGGTGCTGGCGCTGCTGGCGCTGCTGATTGTCTACGGGGCGCCGCTGCTTGAGCGCCTGTGGACGTCGACGGGCAGCAGTAACGGATCGCCTGACGATCAGTTGCAGTTGCCGCAGGAACATATGCAGTTGCCGCAGCAACCGGTAGACGCAAGCGACGAATCGGAGCAACCGGCATTGCCGGAATCGGCATTGCCGGAATCGGCGTTGCCTGAGGAACAGGAACCGGTCGAGGAAAAGACGGAACCCGGGTCCGGGCCGGCTGCACAGCCGCCTGTTGAACAGACGGTCGAGGAAAAGGCGCAACCCGAACCCGCCACCCGGCAGGCTGCGGGTCCCGCGCTGATCCAGATGCGTTTCAGTGAAGACAGCTGGGTGGAGATGGAAGCCCGTGGGCGCAAACTGGTGGTCGGTACCCAGTATGCCGGTAGCGAACGCAGCGTGCGCGCCGAGCCTCCGATACAGATCCTGCTGGGAAATGCTCCCGGCGTTGAACTCCTCTACCGGGGCGAAGTCGTGGATATAACGCCGTATCAGCGCGGCAAAGTGGCGCGCCTGGTTCTGGAAGACTGAATATGTCGAATACCCTGCAAGCCATTCGCGGCATGAACGACATTTTACCGGGGCAAACCCCGCTATGGCAGTTTGTCGAGGATACGATTCGTGCAGTGCTGGAAAGCTACGGTTTCCGGGAAATGCGCATGCCGATTGTCGAGAAAACCGAGTTGTTCAAACGCTCGATCGGTGAAGTGACGGATATCGTTGAAAAGGAAATGTACACATTTACGGACCGCAACGGCGACAGCCTGACCTTGCGGCCCGAAGGGACGGCCGGTTGTGTGCGCGCCTGCATTCAGCACAGTCTGATCAACCGTCAGACGCAGCGCCTCTGGTATACGGGCCCCATGTTTCGCCACGAGCGCCCCCAGCGTGGCCGTTATCGCCAGTTTTACCAGATCGGCGTGGAAGTGTTCGGACTGGAAGGCCCGGATATCGATGCCGAAATGCTGATGATGACAGCGCGGCTGTGGCAGCGTCTTGGTTTGAAAAACGTATCATTGCAGGTTAATTCGCTGGGTACCGGCGCAGCACGCGCGCGCTTCCGGGAGGCGCTGGTGGGCTACCTGCGCACGGTTTACGAACAGCTGGACGAAGACAGCCGGCGCAGGCTGGAGACCAACCCGCTGCGCGTGCTGGACAGCAAGAACACGGCGGTACAGGCGCTGCTGGAAAACGCACCCGTGCTGGCCGATTTCCTCGACGAGGATTCAAAGGCGCATTTCAGGAACCTGTGCGAGCAGCTGGATCTTGCCGGCGTCAGTTATGCTGTAAATCCGCGCCTGGTGCGCGGCCTGGATTATTACGGCCGTACTGTCTTTGAGTGGGTTACCGACCGGCTCGGCGCGCAGGGGACAGTGTGTGCCGGTGGCCGTTATGATGTGCTGGTCGAATACCTGGGTGGTCGACCGACTCCTGCGATCGGTTTTGCGCTGGGGCTGGAACGTCTGATCGCGTTGCTGGAAAAACAGGGGGTGAAACCGCCGGATATATCACCGCATCTCTACCTGGTGGCGGTTGGCGAACAGGCGCAGCAACAGGGTCTGTTGTTGTCTGAACGTTTGCGCGATGCGCTGCCCGGGCTGCGCCTGGTAACGCACTGCGGTGGCGGCAGCTTCAAGAGCCAGTTTAAAAAGGCGGATCGCAGCGGGGCGCATTATGCGCTGGTGCTGGGCGACGATGAGGCGCAGCGGCGCGAAGTCGGTCTCAAACCCCTGCACGCCCGCGAGGAGCAGCAAACCGTTCCTTTCGCCGAGTTGAACGAGCGGCTGGCCGGCCTGCTGGGTCTGCAGTCGAACTGAATTTTACTATTGGGAGAGTGTCCGATGAGTGCTTCGGAAAAAGAACAGATTGAAGAGCTACAGAAATGGTGGAAGGAAAACGGCAGTTCGATTGTCACCGGTCTGCTGCTTGGTGTATCGATCCTGGTGGGTGGTAAAGCCTGGTTCAGTTACCAGGATACCCAGTCACTCAATGCGTCCAACATCTATTCCGTGATGATGGGCGCATCGCAGGCCGGCAAACAGGAAGATGCGCGCGCCCAGGCCAACAAGCTGATTACCGATTACAGCGGATCCGCCTATGCGCCGCTGGCTTCCTTGTTGCTGGCCAGGCTGGCCGTGCAGGAAGGCGAACTGGCGGCAGCGCAGGCCCAGCTGCAATGGGCGCTGGATAACGCGGAATCGGTTGAAGTCCGGCATGAGGCACGTATGCGCCTGGTGCGGGTGATGATTGCACAGCAACAGTATGCGCCGGCAGCGCAGTTGCTCGCTGCCGTGACGGAACCGGGCGCCTATGCGCATCTGTACGCTGAACTGGAAGGGGATCTCGCCGTAGCCGAGGGTGACGCGGCCAGGGCAGCCGGCGCTTATAAAAGGGCACTGGATACGCTGCCGCCGCAGGCACCCAACCAGGCCTACCTGATGGCCAAGTACGAGGACGTCAGGGGGGCGGGCACGGAAGTCCAATGATGCGCCTTGTTTCACTGCTGCTGATTGCCGGTGCGCTGTCAGGGTGCTCCCTGTTTTCCGACGACGACAATTCCGAGCCACCGGCAGAACTGGAGTCATTCGACAGCCGGGTCCGGCTGGTGAGCCTGTGGAGTCGCGATACCGGCGACGGGACCAGGGAACAGCGCGTAAAGCTGATACCCGCGGTGCAGGGTGAGCGGGTGTACGCCGCTGACCGCAGTGGCAAGGTGCTGGCGTACGAGCTGGATAGCGGAAAACAGGTCTGGCAGACGAAGACCGGACTGGCAATTTCTGCCGGTGTCGGGGTCGGTGACGGTCTGGTGCTGGCGGGCAGCAGCGAAGCCGAACTGGTGGCGCTCGACCTGGATACAGGTGAAGAGCGCTGGCGTACTTCGGTGTCCAGTGAAATCCTCTCGATTCCGCAGGCCAGTGACGGTGTCGTGATTGTGCAGACGGTGGACGGCAATATTGCCGGCCTGGATGAGAACAATGGCAAGCGTCTGTGGATTCATGACCGCTCCGCACCGGTATTGACGCTGCGCGGTACCAGTACCCCGCTGATCGTGCAGGGCGTAGTGCTGGCAGGCTTTGCCAATGGCAAGCTGACCGCGCTGGAGATCCAGAGTGGCCGGCAAATCTGGGAAGTCGCGGTCGCTGTTTCACACGGGCGCTCCGAGTTGCAGCGTATCGTCGATCTCGACGCCGACGCCGTGATCCGCGACGGGGTTCTCTACGTCGCCAGTTACCAGGGACGACTGGTGGCGATTTCCCTGCAGGATGGACGCATGTTGTGGAACCGTGACATGTCGGCTTATGCCGGGATCGCCGTCGATAAGCGGCGGGTCTATGTCAGTGACGCCGACAGCGAAATCTGGGCACTGGATCGGCGCAGCGGTGCGTCGCTCTGGAAGCAGAGCAAGCTGCGACGCCGTGACCTGACCGGCCCCGTGGTTGCCGGCGGGTTCGTGGGTGTAGGCGATTTCGAAGGCTATGTTCATTTGCTGACCCAGGACGAAGGCGTCATTGCCGGTCGTGTGCGTGTCGATAAGGAAGGCATGCAGGCGGTACCCGTTGCGCTGCCGGGAGACCGGCTGCTGGTGCTGGGTGCGGGCGGGAAACTGGTTCTCTATCAACTCGAGCCGGTCGAATAATCGACCACGGCAAGTTCCGATGCTTCCCGTTGTCGCAATCGTAGGCCGGCCGAACGTTGGCAAGTCCACGCTGTTCAACCAGCTGACGCGCAGTCGCGATGCGCTGGTCGCAGATTATCCGGGTCTGACCCGCGACCGACAGTACGGCAACGGGAAGCTGGGTGAAACCCCCTTCCTGGTGATCGACACCGGTGGTCTTGTCGGTGACGAGCAGGGACTGGACAGCCTCATGGCCGAACAGGTATGGCTGGCCGTCGAAGAAGCCGATGCCGTCATATTCCTGCTCGATGCCCGTGACGGTATCAATCTCAGCGACGAGCAGATCGCCGAGCGCCTGCGGCGCAGTGGCAAGCCGATCCACCCGGTGCTGAATAAAATGGACGGTATGGATGCCGCTGCCGTCATTGCCGACACCTGGGCGCTGGGGCTGGGCGAGGCGGCGCATATCGCGGCAGCGCGCGGTAGCGGTGTCAGGCCGCTGATCGACAAGGTGCTGGCGGAAATATCCGTGGCCGGGGGTAGCGAAGCCGGCCTGCCGGTGGAGGCGAAGGGCATACGCATCGCCGTTGTAGGGCGTCCCAATGTCGGCAAATCGACGCTTATCAACCGCATGCTGGGCGAGGAGCGGGTACTGGCTTTTGACCAGCCCGGTACCACCCGCGACAGTATCTATATTCCACTGCAACGCGATGGTGACGATTACACGCTCATCGACACCGCCGGCATGCGGCGGCGCAGCAAGGTCAATGAACCGATCGAGAAGTTCAGTGTCATAAAAACGCTGCAGGCGATAAATGATGCTCACGTCGTCATCCTGGTGCTGGATGCGCACAGCAGTGAAGTTTCCGAACAGGACGCCACGCTGGCCGGGCACATCGTGACAAGCGGTACCGCGCTGGTGCTGGCCGTCAACAAGTGGGACGGCCTGGACGATGACCAGCGCCAGTGGTTCCGTGATCAGCTGGACCGTCGTCTGCCGTTCCTGGACTTTGCCGAGCAGTATTTTATTTCAGCGTTACATGGAAGTGGTGTCGGCGAGCTGTTTCGCGCCATACAGACGGCTTACCGTGCAGCCCTGATCAAGGTAAGCACGCCGGAGCTGACGCGCCTGCTCGAACAGGCCGTGCACGAGCATCAGCCACCCCTGGTCAGGGGGCGCCGGATCAAGCTGCGCTATGCGCACCAGGGCGGGCAGAACCCGCCCGTCATTGTCGTGCACGGTAACCAGACGGGCCGTCTGCCACACACGTACAAGCGGTACCTGGGTAATTATTTCCGTAAAGCACTACAACTGGTAGGGACACCCGTCCGGATGGAGTTCAAAACCGGTGATAATCCCTACGCAGGCAAGCGCAACAAGCTGACACCTGGACAGCAGAGGTCGAGAAAACGTATGCTTCGCCACGTAAAAAAATAAAACTCCGCCACCACCGCTTATGTTCCGAATAAAAATACTTGCATGGGTTGTGTTGCTGTCTCTGTTGTTTGCAGGGTGTGCCGTCCGTACTCCCTACGAAGATGCAAGCGACCCGCTGGAACCGGTCAACCGTGTGATCTACAAGTTCAATGACGGTGTTGACCGCATCGTTCTGAAACCGGCTGCCAGGGGTTACCAGGAGTATGTTCCATCCGTGGCGCGCAGCGGCGTACGTAATTTCTTCAACAACATCTACGAACCGCTCACCATCGTTAATGATATTCTGCAGGGGAAGGGGCACGACGCTGCCGGGGATACCATGCGTTTCGGGTTCAATACCATATTCGGGGTGTTGGGCCTGTTCGATGTGGCAACCGGCTGGGGCCTGGAGATGCACAAGGAAGACTTCGGGCAAACCTTCGGTGTCTGGGGTTTCGGGGAAGGCTGGTATCTGATGCTGCCGCTGCTGGGGCCCAGTACCGTGCGTGACGCGGCGGGCCTGCCGCTGGAATACCGGATCGATCTGGTCTCGCGCAACACCTCGGGCGTTCCCCGGTATTCTGCCTACGGCCTGTTACTGGTCAGCCGGCGTGCCGACCTTCTGTCGGCCTCGGATGTCCTCGACAGCGGGTCGGTGGATCCCTACCTGCAGGTACGTGAAGCTTACCGGCAGAAGCGCTGGTACGACATTTACGATGGCAACCCCCCGGACGACGATTTCTCCGACGAAGAACTGTTCGGGGACTAGATGGATGATGCAGCCCGCTTTTCAGCGTACCTGAAAAATACACAACAGGCGTTTCTGTTGTGCGGGGAAACGGACGACCAGCAGACGCACGTGCGCTTTACCGGATACTGGCAGGGCTTCAATCCCTGACCGTGACACCGCAACGTTCAAGATAGATCAGTACCAGTTCCCTGTGTGTCTGGCCGCACTGGCGCAACAGTTCCATGAATACCTTTCTGTGTACGATGACCTGGCCGGTGGCGGCGAGCATCGGGGCATCGTGCGAGGTTGGGAAGCTGTGTTCGGTCTGCTCGGTGTTGTCCAGCAGGTCGGGGACGTTGGTTTCCAGGGCGCCGGCGATACGCTCGATATTGTCCAGGCCGATGTTGTGTTCCGCACGCTCGACGGCGCCGATATAGCTGCGGTTCAGTCCGCTGAGTTCAGCCAGCACTTCCTGTGACCAGCCGCGGCTGGTACGTAGCAGTCGCACCCGTTGTGCCAGTCGCTTCCTTGCGTTTGCTTTCATGGCAAGACATTACAAGCAAGTTTAAGGACATCGTCGACAGACTATGAGTAGCATATTGATGCAAATATGCAGTAGCCGGCCTGGGGAAGAGCGGAACCTTATAGTGGGCGGCGGGTTCGCGTACGCTGTCCGGGCGCCGGCTGACCAGCAGTGCCGAGGCGGATACACGCAATGCGTTAGCCAGTCGTTCGAGGTTGTCCAGCCCGACATTTCGCTCACTGCGTTCAATGGCGCCCACGTAGGTGCGGTGCAGGCCGCACCGTTCGGCGAGCTGCTCCTGGCTCCAGCCGTTCAGACAGCGGAAATAACGTACATTGTGTGACAGGATGCGGCGGGTATTTTCCTGCATAACAGTATCCTGGTTGCCCCCGGTAGTGTTTGCCCCGGGGAAGCTTGGACCCATTCGCTTTTCGTCATTCCGGTACATGCCTGGATCCAGTGTTTTCAGCGTCCCGGGCGCCGGCATGGCAAATTAATCAGCGCTTCCCCGGGGCTGCCCGTTTTCATCGCCCGGTGGCAGCTGATCCAGAAACAGCATGGGGTCGACGCGCGCGTCGTTCAGGCTGACACCCCAGTGCAGATGCGGGCCGGTTACCCGCCCGGTTTCCCCTACCGCGCCGATCGTCTCCCCGGTCCTGACGGTTTGCCCGGGTTGCACGTCAATGCGCGACATATGGCAGTACATGGTCACCAGCCCCTGGCCATGGTCTATAAAAACCGTATTGCCGTTAAAGTAGAAATCACCGGTGTCGACGATACGTCCGCCGGCCGGTGCCGTGATCGGCGTACCCTCGGCGGCGGCGAGATCCAGCCCGCTGTGTGGTTTGCGGGGCTGCTCGTTGAAGAAGCGCCGCAAGCCGAACGGACTGCTCACCGGGCCTGTTACGGGCAGCGCAAAACGCAGCGTGTCCGGAGTGCGTTCGTCCCAGGTCGCAAGCGCCTGCCTGATACGTTGCTGCTCCCGCCCGATGCGCTCCATGTCGCGCTTTTCGGGATTGACCATACGCTTGTTTTTCAGAGTGATGTGCTGGCTGGTATAGGATTTTTCCAGCACTTCGAAATCCTGCGCGGCTTTTTTCCCGTCGGCGTACTCGATAGTCACCTTGTGGGTGCCGGCCTGCGCTGCCAGCGGCAGACCGACAACGGCGGTATAGCCGTTACTGCCGGTCACCACCATCACCGGTTTGCCGTTATAGCGAACCCTGGGCGCACTGTCCGAGGCGGGCAGCCCGATTAGCGCGACACCGCCAGGGACGGGTGTATTGTCCGGCAGCGCACTGGCGAGCACGGTGCCTGACAGCAGCGCGCCGACGAGGAGTAAAAACAGTGTCGATGCAGGCTCCAGCCATTTCATGATGTATCCGTCCCTGTCACCTTGCTGAGTATGCGACCCTTGGCAAGCCGTGTTTCCAGTGTATCCCCGTTACGGACCTGTTGCGCACTGTGTATCACCGTGCCGTCGCTGCCCAGCAGCGTAATCGAGTAACCGCGTTGCAGGGTTGCCAGCGGGCTTATGGCATCCAGTGCGCGCGACAGGATGGCCAGTTTTTCCCGCTGCTGCGATAACTGTGTATTTATACAGTATTCAAGTCGCTGTGCCAACTGCGCCGTGCACGCGGCCAGCTCCTGCAGGCGCTGTTGCGGGCTGCACTGCGCGAGTCTGCCGTGCAGGGCGTCCAGCCTGGCCCGTTGCCGGGCGGCGAGCAGTTCCCGGGCCCTGCCCAGCCGGGCTTCCAGGTCATCCAGGCGCTGCACCTGTTGTTGCAGGCGGCGGCCGGGGTGGGTTTGCCGGATACGCCCGACCAGCCAGTCGAGCCGGTCGCCAAGAAACCGCAGGCGCTGCCGGGTGTGGGTGTGCAGGCGGTCTTGCAGGTGCCGGATACGGGCGGTGAGTTCGTTCTGTTCCGGGCTGAGCAGTTCGGCAGCGGCGGACGGGGTGGCGGCGCGCTGGTCGGCGACAAAATCGCTGATGACAAAATCGATTTCGTGACCGACCGCCGAAACCAGGGGGATCCGGCAGGCATAGACCGCCCGGGCAACGGCCTCTTCATTGAATGGCCACAGGTCTTCCAGCGAACCGCCACCGCGGGTCAGCAGCAGGACGTCGCACTCGGCGCGTGCTTCAGCCGTGTGAATGGCGTCAACAATCTGCCGTGTGGCGCTCTCTCCCTGGACCTGGGTCGGGTAGACAATGACGGCTATGGCGGGGAAACGCCGGCGCAGGACGGTCAGCACATCGCGGATAGCGGCGCCGCCGGGGGAGGTGATGACGCCGATGCGGCGTGGCAGAACGGGCAGCGCAAGTTTGTGTTCCGCGTCGAACAGGCCCTCCTGGTACAGCCGGTTTTTCAGCTGTTCAAAGGCCCGGCGCAGGGCCCCGTCGCCGGCTTCTTCCATATGATTAACGATCAGCTGGTAGTTGCCGCGCGTCTCGTAGAGGCTGACCTGGGCCTGGATCAGCGCCTGGGTGCCGTTCTCCGGTGTGAAATCCAGGCGGTTGGCGCGGTTGCGGAACAATGCGCAGCTGACCTGGGCGCGGGCATCTTTGAGCGTGAAATAGAGGTGGCCGGACGCCGGGCGGGCCAGGTTGGAGATTTCGCCCTCGACCCACAGGCGCGGGAAACCGGACTCCAGCAGGTCGCGCGCCTCCCGGTTCAGGCGGGCAACGCTGTACACATCCCGTTGCGGGGAACCGTCAGATACGCCGGACATATGCCGATCATACGCAAAATAATCGGTCAGGTTAATGAAAAGCAGGCGGATCGCGGTTTACCCGCCGACCGGCAAAACCTATAATTGCGCGCTTATATCCGACGCGACCACGGTGTACCGCATGCTGCGTATCTCTGAGCAATCCCTGACTTTTGACGATGTTTTACTGCTGCCGGCTCATTCGCTGGTGGTGCCCAAGGATGTGAGTCTGGCGACGCAGCTGACCAGGGAGATTCAGCTTAATATTCCGCTGCTCTCGGCCGCGATGGATACCGTCACTGAATCCCGGCTGGCCATTGCCATGGCGCAGGAAGGCGGTATCGGTATCGTGCACAAGAACATGACCATCGAACAGCAGGCCAGCCAGGTGCGGCTGGTCAAGAAACACGAAAGCGGCGTGATCAAGGATCCGATCTGTGTCAGTCCCGACACCAGTATCCGCGAGGTGCTGGAACTCACGCGGCAACACAATATTTCCGGCGTACCGGTGGTCGATGGCGAAGACCTGGTCGGTATTGTGACCAACCGGGATTCCCGCTTCGAGACCCGCTACGACGCCCCGGTGTCGTCCATCATGACCGGCCGGGACAAGCTGGTTACCGTAAAGGAGGGGGCCGAGCGCGGTGAAGTCATACAGTTGCTGCACCAGCACCGCATCGAGAAAGTGCTGGTGGTGGACGACGATTTCCGCCTGCGCGGCATGATTACCGTCAAGGACATCCAGAAGGCCAGCGACAAACCCAACGCCTGCAAGGACGAGCTGGGCCGCCTGCGGGTCGGCGCGGCGGTGGGTGTCGGCGCCGGTACCGATGAACGCGTAGACGCGCTGGTCGAGGCAGGGGTGGACGTGGTGGTGGTCGATACCGCGCACGGCCACTCGGAAGGCGTGCTGGAACGTGTGCGCTGGGTCAGGAAGCACTACCCCGATCTGCAGGTGATCGGCGGCAATATCGCCACCGCGGCTGCCGCGCGCGCGCTGGTCGATGCCGGTGCCGATGGCGTCAAGGTCGGTATAGGCCCCGGCTCTATCTGTACCACGCGTATTGTCGCCGGCGTCGGCGTGCCGCAGATCAGCGCGGTTGCCAATGTGGCGCACGAACTCAAAAGCAGCGGCATCCCGCTGATTGCGGATGGCGGTATCCGCTACTCGGGCGATATGGCCAAGGCCGTGGTTGCCGGCGCCTACTCCATCATGGTGGGCAGCATGTTTGCCGGTACCGAGGAAGCGCCGGGCGAAGTCGAGCTGTACCAGGGCCGCTCCTACAAATCCTACCGCGGCATGGGATCGCTGGGCGCCATGGGCAGCCAGCAGGGTTCCAGTGACCGCTACTTCCAGGAGGGCAGCGATTCCGACAAGCTGGTGCCGGAAGGGATCGAGGGCCGCGTGCCCTACAAGGGGCCGTTGCAACCGGTGATACACCAGCTCATGGGCGGGTTGCGTTCCAGCATGGGCTATACCGGTTGCGCAACCGTAGAGGAGATGCGCACCAGGCCCGAATTTGTGCGCGTCACCAGCGCCGGCATGGCGGAAAGCCATGTGCACGACGTAACCATCACCAAAGAAGCCCCGAACTACCGTGCCTGAGCGCGATATTCACGCGCACCGGATCCTGATACTGGATTTCGGTTCCCAGTACACACAACTGATCGCGCGCCGCGTGCGCGAGATCGGTGTGTATTGCGAAATCCATCCCTGGGATATCGATGCGGAAACGCTGCGCGTTTTTCACCCGCACGGCGTGATCCTGTCGGGCGGACCCGAAACGGTAACCGGTGGTGATGCCCCGGTGGTTCCGCAGCTGGTATTTGAACTGGGGATACCGGTGCTCGGTATCTGCTACGGCATGCAGGCCATGGCGGCACAACTGGGCGGCCGGGTAGAGAATGCCGATCACCATGAGTACGGGTATGCGCAGGTGCGCGCACGCGGCCACACGCGCCTGTTGAAAGATATCGAAGACCATACCAGCGAAGACGGTTTTGGCCTGCTGGATGTATGGATGAGCCACGGTGACCGTGTGGTGGACCTGCCGCCCGGCTTCAAACTCATGGCCAGCACCGATGCCGCGCCCATCGCGGGGATGGCCGACGACGAACGCGGCTATTACGGCTTGCAGTTCCACCCCGAAGTGACACACACGCAGCAGGGCGGGCGTATCCTGCAGCGTTTCGTGCTCGATATCTGCGGCTGCGAAGCCTTGTGGAACGCCGGCAATATCGTCGCGGAAAGTATCCGCCAGGTACAGGAGCAGGTAGGCGATGAAGAAGTGCTGCTGGGCCTGTCCGGCGGTGTCGATTCCTCCGTAGTCGCGGCGCTGTTGCACAAGGCGATCGGCGACCAGCTGACCTGCGTGTTCGTGGATACCGGCCTGTTGCGTTACCGCGAAGGCGACCAGGTGATGGCCACCTTCGCGGAACACATGGGTGTGCACGTCATTCGCGTGGATGCCGAGGAACGTTTTCTGCAGGCACTGGAAAACCAGACCGATCCGGAACGCAAGCGCAAGATCATCGGCAACCTGTTCATTGAAATTTTCGAGGAAGAATCGGAGCAGCTCGCCAATGCAAAGTGGCTGGCGCAGGGTACCATCTATCCCGATGTCATCGAGTCCGCCGGTGCAAAAACCGGCAAGGCGCACCTGATCAAGTCGCACCACAATGTCGGTGGCCTGCCCGAGCACATGAAACTCAAACTGCTGGAGCCGCTGCGGGAACTGTTCAAGGACGAAGTGCGCAAGCTGGGCGTGGAACTGGGTCTGCCCTACGACATGGTCTACCGTCATCCCTTCCCCGGCCCGGGGCTGGGCGTGCGTATCCTTGGTCAGGTGAAGAAGGAATACGCCGACCTGCTGCGGCTGGCCGACCACATCTTCATCGAGGAGCTGCGCAAGCAGGACCTGTACGACAAGACCAGCCAGGCTTTCGCCGTGTTCCTGCCGGTCAAGTCCGTGGGCGTTACCGGCGATGGCCGGCGCTACGATTACGTGATCGCCCTGCGCGCGGTCGAAACCATCGATTTCATGACTGCCCGCTGGGCGCACCTGCCGTATGATTTCCTCGACCACGTGTCACGACGCATCATCAACGAGATCCCCGGAATCTCGCGCGTGACCTACGATATTTCCGGCAAGCCGCCCGCTACCATCGAGTGGGAGTAGGGTCAGTTCTGGCACTGGCTGGCATCTGCAGGCACCAAGACGCAGCGAACTCACAAAACCAATAACTTACCCGCATTGCTGTCTGGCAACATCTGGCACTGGCAGGCATCGGCAAGCAGTTAGTACCATTTTTCCATGGTATGGATCATGGTATCGCCGCACACATTATCAGTGCGGCGTTCCAATACCATGTCAGGCGTGTCGAGCGGTTCATGGTATCGGTGATTGCGCATATACCGTGCTGGCTTTGCACCTGCAGTTCAAACGCTCTCACTCGGTGCCCGGAATCAGGTGGTCTGGCACTCTGCCTCAACAGATTTTGGGGATGTCATCATGTGCGTTCAGCAGGGAAACAGCTATTCACAGCCGTTCCCGATCCGAAGTTCGGCTGCAAAGAATAATCAGAGATGCTTCACCGGATCCATGTGCTGGTGGAGTACTCGTACTATCACGATGCCCCGCAAGTGTTTTTTGTAATACAGAACATGGCTTTCGTAAGGGAAGCTGAGTAGCCCCTTGCATAGAGTCTCGCGTGCCATTCCAAGGTCTGGATTTTCCGCCAGGAGTTGTGCGCGCGTTTCCAGGTCGTCAAGGTAGGCATTGGCTTGAACGACTCCCCATTCCTGGGCGGTATAGTCGACGATACCTTCAAGATCACCTTCTGCTTTGTCCGTGAATTGGTAGCGGGGACTGCGCTTTGCCACGGCCTAGCCGTTTACCCGCTTGCGTAATTTGTCGATGACGGATTTGCCACTGCTGACTTTTCCGGCTTGCAGATCAGCGATTCCTTCTTCAATGGATTGCTTCAGATGTGCCTCTTTGAGTGCCTCAAGCTGGGCATATTCAGACGCTGAAATCACAACGGCAACGGGTTTGCCATTGCGGTTAATACCAACAGGGCCGTGTTGCGCATTGATCAGCACCTCGCCGAATTCACGTTTGGCGTCACTGGCGTTGAGTATTTTCTTCATGGTGCACCGATTTGATTATTTTAACCAGGTTAATTAAATTCTAGTCTCTACAGCACGCGATGTCTAGCTGTGACCAGGAAGGTTGCCTTAGATGTCGTGCGGCGGTGCGCAATCGGCACATTTCGAGCATTTTGAAGGGTTTTCCGAGCATGGTATTTTTCATGGTATTACCATTTAGCAGGAAAATAAGTCATTGAAAACAAAAGATAAAAATGGCTTATTTACAATAGAGTGGGAGTGACAGGAATTTGCAACACATTGATTTATAATAATAAAAACAACTCAATTGATAATATAATCTGCATCATCAATGGTATTTTTCATGGTATTTATTGCGTGTAGCAAGGCGGCAGACAGCGATACCATGAGAGACGAACTAATGAAGTCATGGTATTTTGTGGGCGCCGTTCAGTTGCCAGTTCTTGATCGAGGATGGCGTTATTGCGGACTATAATCGCGCCATATGTAGCTATAATATGGCGTGAATAAGTGCTACAATCACGCCAGGAGATGGATCTGGCAACAACCCGATTGGCCCGATTTCCGCTACGACGAGCATGCTCTCGAACACCGGGAACTTGAATTTCGCCTGAACTCAGAGCGTCTGGCGGGCAGCTTTGATGCACTTCCTATGGCATCTAAAGAGGATGCCACGATCGACTTAATGCTTTCCGAGGCCATCAAAACCAGTGCGATCGAGGGCGAGGATCTGGATAGGGAATCTGTCAGGTCTTCGCTACTTTCTTTGATTACATCCGATACGCTGCCGGACACCTCAGACCACAAAGCAGCCGGAGCAGCTTCGCTGCTAGTAGACGTTCGCAAGAACTGGCAAACATCTCTGACGCATGAACTGCTGGGCAAGTGGCAAACCATGGCTGTCCCGGAACAGCGCTACACGCCTATTCTGCGAGGCGCATACCGCAACGATCCTTCCCCAATGCAAATAGTGAGCGGGCCTTACGGTCGGGAAAAGGTTCACTATGAGGCCCCACCAGCGGCTCGGGTGCCTGATGAAATGGCGAAGCTTATCGAATGGTACAACCAAACCAGTCCCTTGAGCGGGGATAAGACAATACCCGGGATCGCCCGAGCAGGTATTGCTCATCTCTGGTTCGAAGTGATTCATCCCTTCGATGATGGTAATGGGCGAGTTGGCAGGGCGATGTCTGACCATGCACTTTCGCAGTCTCTCGGCTATCCAACCACGGCTTGTCTTGCCACGGCAATAGAGGGGGATAAAAGGTCCTATTACCTGCAGCTGGAGAAAGCCAGCCGCGGAAGCATGGATGTTAACGTTTGGCTAGATTATTTCGCTGATACAATAATCAAGGCACAGGAAATTGCCAGAGAAGAAGTGGATTTTGTACTGGCCAAGACACGCTTCTACGAAGCCTATGGCGACCAGCTGAACGACCGGCAGGCTAGGATGGTGTCGCGTGTTTTTGCTGAAGGACGAAAGGGCTTTGAAGGTGGAATAACGACCAGAAAATATGAAGCCATCACCAAGTGCCCCAATCGAACAGCCAGCCGTGATCTTTCTGACCTGGTTGCCAAGGGTATTATCATTCCGTTACCAGGTGGTGGTAGAACAACGCGATATGAGTTGACGATTGTTAAACTGGCTCGGCCTGGTTCGACGAAGAAATAATTTACCGTGTGAGTCGGTGATTTTTGTGTCGATTAGCAGGAATCACTGAGCATGGTATTTTTCATGGTATTGTTAATTGTTAGGAAAGTAACTCATTGAAAATAAAAGATAAAAATGGCTTATTTGCGATCGAGTGGGAGTAACTGGCACTGGCAGGCAATGTCTGGCACTGGCTGGTATTTGCCCAGCGTCAAAGTATTCAGTCAGGCAGAAAATAGGTGACGATGTCCATC
>JBHHXO010000058.1:0-15100 GCA_046757125.1 Thiogranum sp. | reverse complement strand
ATGCCTATGTTCAGGCCCATCTTCCCGCGCCAGACGAGTCCCTACAGCTGGAAGGCGGGTGGCGAGTTCTGTCATCCGGGCGGCCCCTGCATCCGCCTGGTGTTTCATTTCTACATGTCCACGCGCGGATGGCGCATCTACGACGTGACCAGCAACGGCGTGAGCGCGGTATCCAGTCTGCGCAAAAGTTACTTCGCCAACCTGTTCAGCCGCTAGTCCACCAGCCCCGTCTGGTCAGCATAGGCAGCCGGGCCGGTTCGGGCTACAATGCGCGCGTTGCTTTTTGCCCGTATAAGGACGTCATGACAGTTCGCACCCGTTTTGCCCCCAGCCCGACCGGTTATCTGCATATCGGCGGCGCCCGTACCGCGCTGTTTTCCTGGTTGTATGCCCGCAAGCACGGCGGCCAGTTTGTACTGCGTATCGAGGACACCGACCTGGAGCGTTCCAGCGAGGCGTCGGTGAATGCCATACTGGAAGGCATGACCTGGCTGGGTCTGGACTATGACGAAGGGCCTTTCTACCAGACCAGCCGTTTCGAGCGCTATGCGGAAGTGATTCAGCAGCTCATGGACAGCGGGCATGCCTATAAATGCTATTGCTCGAAGGAACGGCTGGAAAAGCTGCGTGAGACGCAGATGGCGAACAGGGAAAAGCCGCGTTATGACGGCCATTGCAGCGCTGGCGTAGAGCCTCCGACTCCGGGCGCCCCTTTTGTGATCCGTTTCCGCAACCCCAAAGAGGGCAACGTCGAGTTCGACGACCTGGTGCGTGGTCGCATCAGTATCAGCAACGATGAACTCGATGACCTGATCATCGCGCGCAGCGACGGTTCGCCGACCTATAATCTCACGGTGGTGGTCGACGACAGCGACATGCGCATTTCGCATGTCATCCGCGGCGACGACCATATCAACAATACCCCGCGACAGATCAACATGATCCGGGCGATGGGACTGCAGGTGCCGGTGTACGCGCATACTCCGATGATCCTGGGGGAGGACGGCAAGCGCCTGTCGAAGCGTCACGGTGCCGTCAGCGTCATCCAGTACCGGGAGGACGGGTACCTGCCGGAGGCCCTGCTGAACTACCTGGTGCGGCTGGGCTGGTCGCACGAAGACCAGGAAATCTTCTCCATCGATGAGATGATCGAGCTGTTCGATATCAGCGATGTCAACCGGGCAGCCTCCGTGTTCAACACGGAAAAACTGTTGTGGCTGAACCAGCACTACATCAAGGCGACCGACCCGAAGCACATCGCCCGCCACCTGAGTCATCACCTCGGCCTGCGCGGTATCGACCCGACTACCGGCCCCGATTTGCACACCGTAGCGACTGTGCAACACGAACGCGCCAAAACGCTGGTGGAGATGGCCGAAATCAGCGAATTTTTCTACCGCGACTTTGACGAATTCGATAACAAGTCCGCGAAGAAGTACCTGAAAGCCGCCGCGCAGGAGCCGCTGGAAAAGGTCAGGGAAGCACTGGCAACGCTGGAGGAATGGGAACCGGAACCCATCTACGCGGCAGTGACGGGAGTGGCGGAAGCCCTGGACCTGAAGATCGGGAAAGTGGCGCAACCCCTGCGCGTGGCTGTCGCCGGCCGTGCCGCGTCGCCCGGTATCGACGTGACACTGCAGCTGGTCGGCCGGGAAGCCTGCCTGCGCCGTATCGACCGGGCACTCGGCTATATCCGTCAACGCGTGGCGCAGAGTGAATCCGCATGAGCAGTGAAGACACGACCCCCGCGAGCAATTTTATCCGCAACATTATCGATGCAGACCTGGCGGCCGGGAAAAACCAGGGGAGAGTGGCCACGCGCTTTCCCCCCGAGCCCAACGGCTACCTGCACATCGGCCACGCCAAATCCATCTGCCTGAACTTCGGTATCGCCGACGATTACCAGGGTACCTGCAACCTGCGCTTCGACGACACCAACCCGCACAAGGAAAACATCGAGTTTGTCGAGGCCATCCAGCGCGATGTGCGGTGGCTGGGGTATGAGTGGGGTGATCGGCTGTTTTATGCCTCGGATTACTTTGAGCAGCTGTATGACTACGCGGTCCGGTTGATCAAAAAAGGCAAGGCCTATGTCTGCGACCTGACCCCGGAACAGACCCGCGAATACCGCGGTACCCTGACCGGGCCG
The DNA here is from genome assembly GCA_046757125.1 of Thiogranum sp. Classification (GTDB taxonomy): domain Bacteria; phylum Pseudomonadota; class Gammaproteobacteria; order DSM-19610; family DSM-19610; genus Thiogranum. Next base: position 12,951 of record JBHHXO010000058.1, on the reverse strand, counting down.
GGCCGGGACAGCCCCTACCGGGAACGCAGCGTCGAGGAAAACCTGGACCTGTTTGCGCGCATGCGCGCCGGCGAGTTTGCCGATGGCGAGCGCATCCTGCGCGCCCGCATCGACATGGCCTCCCCGAACATGAACCTGCGCGACCCGGCCATCTACCGCATCCGCCACGGTGCCGTGCACCACCAGACCGGTGAGGCCTGGAGCATCTACCCGATGTACGACTTCACCCACTGCCTGTCGGACTCCATCGAGGGTATTACGCACTCGCTGTGCACGCTGGAATTCGAGGACCACCGGCCGCTGTACGACTGGTTCCTGGATGAACTGGAGGTCGAGTGTCACCCGCAGCAGATCGAGTTCTCGCGGCTGGAGCTGGAGTACACCATCACCAGCAAGCGCAAGCTTACCCAGCTGGTCGACGAGGGACACGTCGAAGGCTGGGACGACCCGCGCATGCCCACCATCGCCGGTATGCGGCGGCGCGGGTACCCGCCGGCTGCAATCCGGGATTTCTGTGAACGCATCGGCGTGACCAAGTCCGGTAATAATGTCGAGATGGGCGTGCTGGAAAACTGCGTGCGGGAGAACCTGAACGTGCATGCCCCACGGCGCATGGCGGTGCTGCACCCGCTGAAGGTCGTCATTACCAACTACCCGGAAGGGCAGGTGGAAGAATTGCAGGCCGCCAATCACCCGCAGGACGAGTCCATGGGCACCCGCATCCTCCCGTTTGCGCGTGAGCTGTATATCGAGCAGGAGGATTTCCGTGAACAGGCCCCGAGGAAATTCAAACGCCTCGTCACCGGCGGGGAAGTGCGCCTGCGCAACGCCTATGTCATCCGTTGTGACGAAGTCATCCGGGACGGCCAGGGCGAGATCATCGAGCTGCGCTGCAGCTACGACCCCGAGACCCTGTCGAAAAACCCGGAAGGCCGCAAGGTAAAGGGCGTCATTCACTGGGTATCCGCCAGCCATGGCATTGTCGCGGAGGTGCGCCTGTACGACCGGCTGTTCAGCCATCCCAGCCCGGATAGTGCGAAAGAGGGCGGGGAATTTACCGACCACCTCAACCCGGAATCCCTGCTCACCTTGACCCGCTGCCGGCTGGAGCCCAGCCTGGCCGACGCCCGGCCGGGCGAGCAAATCCAGTTCGAGCGCGAGGGTTATTTCTGCGTCGACCCGGACCACCGCCACGATCAGCCAATCTTCAACCGGACCGTGACCTTGCGCGATTCCTGGGCGCGCATCGAACAGAAAAATGGCTGATTTTCACCGGCTTTTTATTGACAGTTCCGGGAGGGTATCGTAGAGTGCGCGGCTTACTTTCCGGGGCTATAGCTCAGCTGGGAGAGCACTTGCATGGCATGCAAGGGGTCGGCGGTTCGATCCCGCCTAGCTCCACCAGATTCACAGGCCGGCAGCCTGCTGATTCACGGAAAGGTTGACGGAAATGGAGCGCCTGGGCCCTTACACGGTCTATTCCGGAATCGTCCTGATCCTGGTGGGATTGATCGGGGGATTCGCGGCGCTGTTCCATGATGCCGATGGTGTCGCCGTGAACATACTGATACTGGTACCGCTCGGCTTTGTCGCCCTGCTGGTCGGTACGGTAGTTTCACAGCTGATGACACCACCCAGGCAGTAAACTCCGTCCCCATCGTCTAGAGGCCTAGGACACCGGGTTTTCATCCCGGCAACAGGGGTTCGACTCCCCTTGGGGACGCCATATTGAATTTTAACTTCATGAAAGTTAAGAATAAAAAGTTACAGGATTTCAGTCGATAGACGTTGCCTTTATAAGACTCTGATTCAAAGATAATAATTTGAGGGGTTCGCATCCCCTGACCGACGCCACGATAGCGGATATCCTTCGGCAACATCGTAATACGCCATGTACTGATCATTGTCGGGGCTCCAAGTATTGTTTTGATAACTGGTACGACTCAACGTTCGCGGAGTCTTCTTATCCCTATACTGCCAGACCCGGGCGTACAGTCTCCTGGTTGACTGGCATCCCGGGACAACCTATGGTTCCGTTCACAGCATTATGTCGATCCTTGGGAAACAGTCTGTTCGTATCATTTCGCACTGGGCGTTGATCCTGGCATTGCTGCTGGGACAGTCAATCGCGCTGGGACATGATCATGATACGGACTCGAATTCCTCGGAAGTTTGTGCGTTGTGCATGCATGCACAGCAGTCGGACAATGCCCTGCCGTCGCCTACTGTTGGGCTGCCGGTCAGGACTTCTTCTGTTTGTATCTCTGCTACACAATTGCAGCAGCCTGTTGCAGTAAGTGTTTTACCCTTCCAGTCACGCGCACCACCCCTCATCTCACTCTGATTTAACCCTGTTTTCATGTAGCGGCACTATCAGGTCCCGCCACGCCAGCTGTTGTTTCTGTTGGGAGATAACCATGTATATCAGAAGGGTCGTGATCGTATTGCTATGTGCAATATCCGGTTCCGCCGTAGCTGCGGGCAAGATGACTGAAGTCGACTTGCTCAGGGAAGAGTTGTCACAAATCAAGCGTGCCTATGAAGCCCGGATCAAGGCACTGGAAAAACGCATCGAGTCACTGGAGCATTCGCCAGAGAAATCAGTGGCAGGTGTTGCCATACCGAAAGCGCCCGCTGTCCAGGAAAAGCCCAGCGACTTCAACCCGTCGATCGGGGTCGTACTGGTTGGAACGGCTGCCGGTTTTTCCCCCGATAACGATTTCGCCGTGCCCGGTTTCATGCTTGACGAGGAAGCCGGGCCGGGCGAAGAGGGGTTCTCGGTGGGCGAGTCCGAGATTAACGCCAAGGCAAATATTGATGACAAGTTTTTTGGCAATTTTACGCTCGCGGTTGCCGACGAGGATGGGGCGACGGAAGTCGAACTGGAGGAGGCCTGGTTCGAAACCCTGGCGTTGCCGCATAGCCTGAAGCTGCGAGGTGGCCGCTTTTTTTCCGGTATCGGTTATCGTAACCAGTTTCACCGACACGCCGACGACTTCGTTGATCGGTCGCTGCCCTATCGGGTATTCCTGAATGGCCAGTACCTGGACGACGGTGTCCAGTTAAGTTGGTTGGCGCCGACCGACCTGTTCATGGAAGTGGGTGCGGAGTGGCTGCGCGGTGCGAAGTTTCCCGCCGCAGGTTCCGGGCATGACGGTAAGGGTGCCTGGAGCCTGTTCGGTCGCGTCGGTGGAGATGTTGGTGTCAGCCACAGCTGGCAGGCAGGACTGTCCTGGTTGTCTGCACGTGCCAAAGACAGGGGCTCCGCTGGTGACGATGTCTTTGACGGGGATGTCGATCTGGCGATCGCCGAAGGTGTCTGGAAATGGGCACCCAACGGCAATCCGTCCCGGAATAACCTGAAGCTTGAAGGTGCGCTGTTTTGGCAGAACCAGGACGGGGTATTCACACCTGACGGTGGCGGTGCTTTGGCCTACGATGAGGATCAACGGGGCGCATATCTCGAAGGTATTTATCAATTCATGCCACAGTGGCGAGTGGGCATGCGCTATGCGTGGGTCGATACCGACGATCCGGGTGCTGCGTTTGCTGGCACCTCACTGGATACATTGGGCGTGTCGCCGAAGATCTATACAGCCATGCTGGACTGGTCGCATAGCGAATTCAGCCGACTACGCCTGCAGTACAGTCGGGATGATTCGGATGTTAAGGGCGTCGATCGTTTTTACCTTCAATACATCATGAGTCTGGGCGCCCACGGGGCGCACCGGTTCTGAAGGGGGCTATGATGTTTCGTTATATTTTATGGTTTGGCATCATGGTTGCCATTTCGTCTCCTGTGACAGCAGCGGTTTCCATTTTTACCTGTGAACCGGAATGGGCGGCGTTGGCTCAGGAAGTGGGCCGGGATTTGGTGAAGACGACATCAGCCACTACCGCGATGCAGGATCCGCATCATATCCAGGCGCGGCCGAGCCTGATCGCACGGATGCGCAAGGCGGACCTCGTCATCTGCACGGGCGCCGGACTGGAAACGGGGTGGTTGCCACTGCTGCTGCGCCGCGCGAACAATCCACGGGTCCAGCCGGGCCAACCCGGCTATCTGCAAGCGGCAACAGCCGTTGCATTGCTGGATCGACCACAAAGCCTCGACCGTGCCGAAGGCGACATTCATGCCCAGGGCAACCCGCATATCCAGACAAACCCGCATAACCTGACGGCGGTTGCGAAGGTGCTGGCAGACAGGTTGTCAACTATTGATCCGAGTCATGCGCAACAGTACCAGGCTAACCTGGATGACTTTCTCTCCCGTTGGCAATCCGCTATCGATCGATGGGAGCAGGCAGCGTCACCGCTCAAGCGCATGACCGTGGTCGTACAACACCGCAGCTGGGTCTATCTGAGTCAGTGGTTAGGACTGGAGCGCGTTGCAACCATTGAGCCTAAACCTGGCATTATCCCCGGCAGTGGCGATCTGGCCAGGCTGGTTGCACAAATGGAACAACAATCCGCCGATGCGATACTGCGTGCTGCCTGGCAGGATGACAGGAGCGCAAAGTGGTTGTCCGAACACACGGGCATTGTGGTGGTCGAGCTTCCGTTCACAGTCGGTGGCTCAGAGGCCGCGCAGGATCTGTTCGGCCTGTTTGACGACACCCTGCACAGATTGCTGGCAGTGGCGCCATGACGCCGGCCGGGATTGGACTCGATATCATCGGCGTGCCCATGCTGGCCGGTCTGCTGGTGGTTGCAACACATGTACCGCTCGGGAGGGAAGTTCTGCGCCGCGGGATCATTTTCATCGACTTGGCAGTGGCACAGATCGCCGGTCTGGGCGTGATCGCGGCCCTGTCATTGGGATGGGATGTGGGTGGTTGGGGAGCCCAGGGAGTTGCAGTAGGCAGTGCGTTACTGGGCGCGACATTGATTCACAGTTTCGAACGCTACTGGCCAGACATTCAGGAAGCCCTCATTGGTATTACCTTCGTACTGGCCGCGGCTGGCGGGCTGCTGTTGCTGGCTGGAAACCCGCATGGCACAGAGCATCTTTCAGATTTGCTGGCGGGTCAGCTGCTGTGGGTGGATGTCGATCAGTTGATCGTCGTTGCCATGGCATACCTGCCTGTTCTGGTGATCTGGTTTTGGCTTGGACCCGGACGTTTACGCTTCTACCTGTTGTTCGCGGTAACTGCGACAGCGTCCGTCCAACTGGTCGGTGTGTACCTGGTGTTTTCCAGTCTGATTATTCCGGCGGTAGCGATCCGCCGTTTGCAGGGTTTTGCCGCAATTACCGCAGGATATGGACTGGGAGCATTGGCCTTCGCGGTCGGCCTGTTGTGTTCACTGTGGTTTGACTGGCCGGCGGGCCCCACCGTGGTGTGGATACTGGCGTTATTGGGAATTATGTTCGGGAGTATTATCGGCGCGAGTCATCGGGGTATGCTAGCGAAGTAAGTGGGGTTCGAGATCTAGCGCAAGCGAAACCATGACAGAGAGCCTCCCGGCTCAGCGAATCCATATTCAGTTTGTGACCAATGTATCGAAGGCGCGGGCGGTCTCCCTGCAAGATCTGGAGCGCGTCCGCGATTTGCATGTGCGGATGAGTGTCGAGCTTCAGCAGGCCTTCGGCTTACGGCGGGAAGAGGCTATTAAATTCCAGCCGGGTTTCGCGGATCAGGGCGACCGCATCACACTCAAGTCCTCCTGGACCAAGGGTGGCAAAGCGCGGGAAATCCCCGTTCGGACTGATGAACAGCGATCCGTGCTCAACCGTGCCCGACAGCTTGCCGGGAACGGGTCCCTCATTCCCAGTTCACGGAATTACCGACAGCAGTTGCGGATCTATGAGCGGCATACCGCCAACGCCGGGCTATCGAAGATGCATGGTCTGCGGCATGCCTATGCACAGCAGCGCTACCAGGAGCTCACCGGGTGGCCGGCGCCGGCGACAGGTGGCCCGACGGAGAAGGCGCTAACGCCGGAACAAAAGCGGGTTGATCAGGAGGTTCGCCTGACAATCAGCCGGGAGCTGGGTCACGAGAGAATCCAAGTCGTTGGCTTATTTAGGTAAGTAAGTGGTTATGTAAAGCAGCTTAGCAAAGGCCGGTAACATCAAATAGTTACCTCTCAAATACTTTACATAATTGGCTCTTCAGGAAAATTTGTGGGTAATTCAAGCTAATCATGGACTCTCGCAAAGCCGCCAGGCGCGCAAAGGAGGGGAATTTACTCAACAAGACGATTCACCGTACGATTGATCCCATTCTTCATCAGGGATTCACTGAAATTCAGCAGATAGCCTGAATGCATACCGGTAAGACGAAGGTATGTGAGCAGCTGTTTTTTATGTGCGTTATTGAGTTTTTCAACGCACTTGAGCTCAACAATGACTTTGTTCTCAACGATGAGGTCGGCCCGGAAGCCTTCATCAAACCTGAGCTCCTGGTATCCGACGGGAATAGCCACTTGTCGTTCGACCTGAAAACCGCGTTCCCGCAAGTGCTGCGCCAGGATAACCTCATAGACCGTTTCCAGCAGTCCCGGCCCCGTTTCACGGTGAGTCTGAACCGCACTATCGACAACACACGTTCCAATCTCGTTTTCCATCATTAGCCGCCTATCCCTTTGCGTGCTTCGCGTCTCTGCGAGAGTAACAATAGGGCGAATTACCGATAGCTCAGAGCGCCTTGATAGTCCGAGGCGAAACTGACACCCGGAAATTCACCATTGTTTTCAGGCCTTCCTGGCCATGAAATTTATATAAAATCATACGCCTGATTGTTTGCCCAAGTCGAACTTTACCCACGAATTTTTCTGAGGAGGCAAACAACTTTACCCGTACACAGGAAAAGATAATAGCGATAGTTTTGTCATGCAGGTTGAAACAGGTCGTCGTGATTAACCTGTCGCGTTACCAGATATAGAACATCATAATCCAGCTTAAGCCAACCGGACTGGCGCTGGCCATCACAGCCGCCCAGGCGGACAGTTGTCGCCAGCGTGTGGCCTTACCCTGCATAAGCAGGCGCCAGAGCAGGTAAGCACTCCAGGCATAGGCCAGCGCCAGCAGACCGGCGCGCAATTCGGCAACACCGACGAGGTTGATGTGTTCCGCCTTGAGCATGCCCAGCGTCAGCGAGGACAGGCCGAGGAAAATACTCAGTCCGGCCAGTGGCGTGAACGCATAGCCCAGTCGCCAGGGGATGGACTGTTCTTCCTTGAGGATGCGCCCGGCCAGCCACAGCCCGGCCAGCATCAGGCCACCGATGCCCAGCGCCATGGCGCCGATGTAAAGCAGGATTCCGGCGCCATCCAGCCAGCTGAACACGTCGTTGGTTTGCGGATAATGGGTCAGTAGCCACCAGGGTGCGTTGTCGTCGAGCATCCAGAACACATCCCTTTCGATCAGCCATTCGGCAATGCCCTGTTTCATATGCACAAACCACGGCGAGGCGGACCACTGGAAGGCGCCGGTGGCGACGCCCAGCATGCCGAACAGCAGCAACAGCACATCCCAGTGACTGGCGTCTTCTTTTTCAAGCGCAAGGATTTCGGTATTCGGTGAGCGGGTCTCCAGAGTGACGGCATTGCGGTGCCCACTGCAGCGACCGCACATATGACAGGCACTGTTACCGGTCATGGCGCGGACATTGATCAGCGGCGCACAATCTACGGCCGGCGTACGCCGCGATGCCTGCTTCCAGGTGTCCCGGTCCACCTGGAAATGTACTGGCGCCAGTCGTGACAGCAGGGAGAACACGCCGTTGGCCGGACACAGGTGCCGGCACCAGACCCGCTTGCCGCGTCCATACAGAAAACCGACCAGCATGGCAGCGACGGTGGAGCCGCCGAGGATCAGCAGCGCCGCTTTGGGATATTCATAGACACTGACCAACTGACCATAAACTGTAGTGAGCACGAAGGCGACGAAGGGCCAGCCGCCCCAGCGCATCCAGCGGGGGATGGTACGGCCCAGGCCGTGGCGGCTGGACCATTCACTCAATGCACCCTCGGGACAGAACACGCCGCACCAGACCCGTCCCAGCAGGATCATGCTGAGCATGACAAACGGCCACCAGATTCCCCAGAACACAAACTGAGCGAACAGAATCAGGTTTTCATAAAAATGCACGTAGTCCTTGGGCAGGGGCAGCAAGGCTGGCCAGATCAACAGCGCTAGGTAGAAGACGACTACGGTCCACTGAATACCCTGGATCAGACTGCGTCGGGCCTGCATGGCATCGCCCAGACGTTGCAGCCAGGGACGGTGGGGAGGGGACAGGTTTACGGCGATTTCGTTCATCGGGAGCGAAGCGCGGCAATCTCTTTGGGTTGACGCAGCAGGCGACTGACCACGACCCAGTACGCCGCATAAATCAGCAACAGCATTAATGCCGGGTGAGCGCGGTAGCCGGTGAAGGTGGCAATGATCCCGCCTACGCGGCTACTGTCGTCGAGCAGGAAGCTGCTGTCCCAGAGCGGGTCGACCAGCGCCGGCAACCAGCCGAAACCGATCATCCGGTCCACGCCGTCCACCAGCAGGGCTGCGGCCAGCAACAGCAGCAGGATTTCGCTGAACCGGAAAAACGCCCGCCAGGAAAAGAACCGAAGGCCACGCGACAGCGCCTGGAAAGTCAGGAAGGCAAGTGCAAGTCCGCTGCTTGCGGACAGGGCGAAGGGCAGGATCTCACTGTGCGTTTGGGTCAGCCCCGTACCATAAAGAAAGATCACCGTCTCGGCGCCTTCCCGGCCGACAGCAATAGCCGCCAGCGCGGACATGCCCCACCAGTTGGCCTGCTCGTGGGCGCGCTGCATACCGGATTCCAGGTCGCGCTTGAGGGTGTGCCCGTGGCGACGCATCCACAGCACCATCTGGGTGATCAGCGCGGAAGCAATCAGTACAATCGCGATCTGGAAATAGTCCAGCGCCTCGCCGGCCAGCTCGCTCTGCACCTCCAGCATGACGAAGGCCAGACCCACGGCCAGCACGATACCAGCCGCCACACCGCCCCACAGAAAGCGCATGCCCCGACCGCTATCGGACTGGTTTTTCAGCCAGCTATAGAGAATGCCGATGACCAGCATGGCCTCGATGCTCTCACGCCAGACGATAAATACGGTACTGCCCATAACCTTTTACTCCACGATATTGACCTGAAGAACCTACTCAACAACAATGTGCCCCTGTGCGGTTTCCGGATGAAACTCACCGAAGAAGCGGTAACGCCCCGGCTTCAACGGGGCAAACACCACCGAACGCGTCACGCCCTCGGCGATCACCGATTCCTTGCGCAGTTCCTTGCTTTCGAATTCCTCCGGCCCCGGACCCAGGTTAGTAATGACGATTTTGAAGCGGGTGCGGGCCGGAACGGTGATCGTCTCCGGCTCGAAGCGGCCATCCTTGATGGTCAGTTGGTAGGCCGGCAGACCGGCCCGGGCGCTGACGGAAAGCAGCAGGCCAGCGAGTAGCAGTAAGGGTAAAAACAACAGGGAGGGGCGTGTTCCGGTCATGCTGATGTCTCGTTCAGTAACTTAATTGCACCCGCAAGCCATACGCGGTCATGGCCGAGGCGGACGGGTTGCCGCCGGGCCGGCGGATGTATTGCAGATTGGGGGACAGTTCGAACTGGCTGTTGATACGGTAGCGATAGAAGAGTTCGGCAAGCTGTTCGGCACCACTGGCGTTAAAGCCTGCGATACTGTTTGAAGCTGACTCGTAGTCATCGCTGAGCGACAGCCAGCCCAGCGCAAGGCCAAGGGTATCGCCGCCCCGGTTCCAGTAACTGCCGCCCACGTCGGCGCCAATAGTCAGCGTACGATCAAATCTCACATCACCTTCAGTCTGCTGGCCAAAACGTGCAAACAGGGTGGTGTAGTCGGCCACTTTCTGATCGACACTCAGGCCGAAGCCGGCGTGGGTTCTTTCCCTGCCATCGAAGTCTTCACCGCGGCCATTACGCCAGTAATAGAGACGGTAGTTGCCCTCCAGCCCGCTGAAAAAACGTTGCCCGGTTTCGGCCTGGGCAATGACAAAAGGATCGGACAGGGAGTCCTCGAACTGCGCGCCCTTGCCCGCCCCGAATACGCCTATCGACACAGCATAGGTCTGTGGTTTGTAAAAGTCGTTAAACCAGCCCACCCGCAGGCCGGGTGAGAAACCGAAATCGTCTACACCGACGTCGCCACCCACGTCCAGCAGGGGATTGTGCACAAAGGCCTGATTCATGAAGCCGCGTGTTTCGTCATCTGCAATCGTGTTCTGATCGAAGAAGATAAACGGGTCGATCTTGCCGAAATTCAGCTCCAGGTGCTGACGCGAGAGATCCGGGTTGCCACCCAGCGGCAGGGGGACGTTAAGCTGGTACCAGGCCTGTGCCAGCAGCACGGTGCTGTCCGAAGTCGTGGTGCCGGGACGCTGGAAACTGGTGCTGTTGACGGAAGAAAAGGCATCGCCGGGGTTTTCCAGCCCCAGCCCCTGTCCGACGCGGACATGGGTAAAAATAAAGCCTTCCGAAGCGCCGATGTTGCCGGCCGGCAGGCTTACAGTGACATCGCCGCGGTAGTTCAGCTCGGAGGGATCGTTACTACCGCTGGGTGCACCGGACAGGCCCTGCGCCGCCATGGTCAGGCCGACACCGGCCTCGATGCCTTCCAGCCCTTCTACAGTGCGCGCGGCTTTTCGGTAACTGTTGACCTGGGATTCAACGGCCTTCAGACGGGCGGAGATTTCCGGTTCGCTGTCGCTGATATAAGGTTCGTCCAGGGATTTATTCAGACGGACATTCTCCGCTTCCAGTGTCTTGATGCGTTTTTCCAGGGCCTCCAGCCGCTCGGCGATTCCCTCCGGCATATCCGCCGCCATTACCGGCAGACTCAGGCTGGCGCTCAGCAGCCCGGCAACGACAGGTTTTACAGTACGGGAAAGAGAGTGCATGGATTAGTAACCGCCCCGTTTGCCAATGCCGGCATAGATGAATTCGTATTCCACATCGAAGGTCTTGAACCAGGGACGCACACCGGTGAGGCGATCGGTATGCCGGCCGAAGTGCTTGCCGGATGGGTTTTCCGGCGCGTTGGGCGCATAAATGGTGTATTTGACCGTGTATTTACCCGGCCCCATGAGCTTGACGTTATCCCCGTAGTGGGGGCCGTCGTTGGCAACCATGGGCATGAAGTCGCCGCGGATAACCTGGTCGGAGCCTTTCTTGCGGACTTCGTATTTCACATGCAGGTAGGGAATCCAGTCGCCTTCGGCAAAGCCGTTGGCGTTGATGTCCAGGGCGCGGATGTCGGCTTCCAGGTGGACGTCGGATTGCTCCGAGGGCGTCATCATGCCGGCCGGTTCCATGCGCACCGGTTGCAAATAAACCGCGGTAATCTCCATGCCGTTGCGCTGCTCCGGCACCCCGATGGGATATTCCACCGACCAGGCGGGGCTAACGGCAAACAGGGAGAGGAGCAGCAGGAAAATTCCCCGGTGAATAAAGCGTGTTGTCATAATGGCATCCTTAACTAAAGTATCCGTAATACGAATCGTTCTCATTCGTAATTTAACGAATTATGATATTGCGGTCAAGCGTGTTTGACGACAAACACGCATTCAGTTGCGCCGGATCAATTTCAGGGCCACGCAGAGGTTCTCGCAGCAATGCCGAACGTGGGGCAGGACGAGGATTTCGAGCGGCTAGAGGACGAGGCCGGAAACGATCATGTATTTGGTTGATACCAACGTCATCAGCGAGGTGCGCAAAAGGTCAAAGGCGAATACAGGGGTACGGGCGTTTTTCAAGCAAGCCATCGAGGACGAGACACGAATGTTTATATCGGTTGTCACCGTCGGTGAATTGCGGCGCGGCGTCGAGTCGATCCGTTACCGCGGTGATGTGCGCCAGGCCAACCAACTGGAGAAGTGGCTGGATCTTCTTGACCGGATGTTCTTCAGTCGGTACCCTAACGAACGTTCGTTAATAATTTTTCAGTGGGCGACCAGATAGAATCCATGCCTCTTCCCGGGAAAACTGTACGATTGTTTCTGCCATCGTCGCCGATACATCCCGTCCAGCGGGTGTCAAGTCGTGGTTTGTTTGTTGCCTGGGTATTCATCGCCGGGTTGCAGGCTACGCCGGGTCATGCGGAAACACTCGATGAGGCCTGGCGAATCGCGCTCGCCGGTGACCATGGCGTTAAATCGGCGCACGCCACAACGACGTCTGCCAGGCAACGGGTTGATGCCGCCGCATCCAATCGCCTGCCAAGCCTGACGCTGGAAGCCGGCTATTCGGCCAAGAGTGATCCGTCGGCGGTTGATGTCAGCGCGCTGGGCTTGCCTGTAAATGCCTTTCAGGTGGATGAGAAAGATAGCGCTTCTTATGCCGCTAATGTGGCCGTCCCGCTGTATACCAGCGGTCGGATACACAACCGTATCGAGGCGGCAGACAGCCAGGCAAAAGCCGCACAGCTGGACGAGAAGGCTGTGCTACAGGCGCTCAAGCTGCAGGTCGCGGAGGCTTATATCGCCGTCTTGCGCGCTCAGCAGGACAAGATCGTTGCCGATAGCCAGGTGGACAGCCTGGCCGCCCATGCCGCTGAAACCGAAAGCCTGTTCAAGCAGGGTCTGACCGACCGGAATGCTGTGTTGTCGGCACGTGTCACACTGGCGGATGCCCGCCAGCAGGTGATACAGGCGCAAAACCGGGTGGACATCGCACTGTCAGCTTATAATCGATTGTTGCAGCGCCCCCTGGATACAGGTGTCAGCCTCGAAGATCCAACGCCACAGAATTCACCGCGACCATTACCCGAATTAATCGACCGTGCACTCGTACAACGTCCCGAGATTCTCAGCCTTACCCGCCAGGTCGAAGCCCTGCAGCACCGGTCGGCCGCCGAGCGCGCGATCAGTGGACCGCAGGTAACATTAAACGGTGGTTATCGCTATGATCAGAACGAGTTCCAGGTCCACGAAGGTATCTGGGCGGTCGGTGTTAACCT
>JBHHXO010000057.1:0-15185 GCA_046757125.1 Thiogranum sp. | reverse complement strand
ACAGCGCCTTGTCCATCTGCTCCATCGATTCCCTGAGATGGCGCATATCCTCTGTACGCGAGAGCGCCGCCTGCACGGCGGGCACCAGCTGTTCGACATCGAGTGGTTTTACCAGGTAGGCCAGTGAACCGGCATCGGTGGCGCGCTGTACCATTTCCTCTTCCCCGTAGGAAGTCAGGGAGATGAAGGGCAGGTTCTCTGCACTCAGGGTGGCAGCCACTTCGAAACCATCCTTCAACGGCATGCGCAGATCAAGAATGGACAGATCGGGCCGGTGTTGCAGGGCCAGATGTTCGGCCTCGTCACCGTTGGTCGCCTGGATTACTTCATATCCGGCTGACTCCAGGCCAGTGGTGATCAAACTCAGGTCATCCGGATTGTCGTCGGCGACCAGGATGCTAAATGAATTCATAGCCATGCTCCCAGGTAACACCGTCCATGGACGCGCAACTGCTGCGCCTTCAGCTTGGCTAGGATAACATGGTATCGATTGCCGTCATAACAACAGACGCGGGAACAAACGCTATTTGACAACCTTGAGAGAGGGTCGTGCATCGGGTTTTGGCCCGGAATCATCCGGCTCCGGATCTTCGCCTTCATTGAACATCATGCCGCGGCCGTTTTCCCTGGCGTAGATCGCCAGCACCGCACTCACCGGAAACGAGATCAGTTGCGACACGCCGCTGAAACGCGCCAGAAAGGTGACTTCCTCGTTGGTGATACGCAGGCCTTCCACGGCATGCGGCCCGATATTCAGCACAATCTTGCCGTCCTGAATAAAATTCTGCGGAACCTCGACGCCCTGCGCTTCGGCATCGACCAGAAGGTGGGGCGTCAACTGGTTATCGAGTAACCACTCGTTGATGGCCCGTATCAGATAGGGGCGGTTGGACGTCACGGAAAACTACTTCAGGCGCGAACTTACTCGCACAGTTCCCGCTCGGTCTCGGTCAGACTGGTCTGAAAGGACTCGCGCTCGAACAGGCGTTGCGCATAATCCATGACCGGAGCGGCCTGCGCCGGCAACTCGATACGGTAGTGCTTCAGGCGCCACAGCACCGGAGCGATGGTGGCGTCCACCAGTGAAAAGTCGTCGCTGAGGAAATAGGGCTTGGCCGCGAATACCTCGGCGCTGGACGCAAGACTGTCGCGCAACGTTTTACGCGCCCTGGTCGCCGCTTTCTCCGACCCGGATTCGAGATCGCCCAGCAGCGAATACCAGTCCCTCTGGATGCGGTACAGGGCGAGACGGCTGCGCGCGCGCGACACCGGGTCGACCGGCATCAGCGGCGGGTGCGGGAAGCGTTCGTCCAGGTACTCGGTAATCACCTGGGGATCGTAGAGCACCAGCTCGCGGTCGATCAGGGTGGGAACACTCTGGTACGGGTTCAGGTCAATCAGGTCTTCCGGCAGGTTGTCCGGATCGACATTGACGATTTCGACAGTAATCCCCTTCTCGGCAAGCACCATGCGCACGCGGTGACTGTGCGGGCAGCCTGCATCGGAAAACAGTGTCATCACCGAACGGCGATTGGCGATTACAGCCATTAATTATCTCCAGTCTGAAGGACAGGTCTAGTGAATGTCTTTCCAGTACTCTTTCTTGAGCAGGTAAGCGAGAATGAAGAACACAAACAGGAACAGCATGACCTTGATACCCAGGCTCTGGCGTTCCTGCTTGATCGGTTCGCCCATGTAGGCGAGGAAATTGACCAGGTCCCGCACGGTGCGATCGAACTCGGCCGGTGTCTGGCTGCCGGCCTGTTCCAGTTCCAGTCCTTCCAGTACCTGGTGCTCGTGACCTTCGTCATCGACCACGGTTTCATAGACGGCTTTCTGCGTGCCCTGCAGTTCCCACAGCACGTTGGGCATGCCCACGTTGCTGAATACCTGGTTATTCACGCCGAAAGGACGCGAATCATCCTGGTAGAAGGTCCGCAGGTAAGTGTACAACCAGTCGGTCCCGCGCACCCGGGCCACCAGGGTCAGGTCCGGCGGTGCGGCGCCGAACCATTTCTTGCCCATGTCTTTGGTCATGGCGATATCCATCTGGTCGCCGATTTTCTCACCCGTGAACATCAGGTTTTCGATGACGTCTTCATCGCTGATACCCAGGTCGCGACCGAGCCGGTTGTACCGCTGGTACCTGGCCGAGTGACAACCCATGCAGTAGTTGACGAAGATCTTCGCGCCACGCTGCAGGGATTCCTGGTTGGTCGGCTCGATATTGGCCTTGTCCAGGTGCACACCGCCGGCGCTGGCCAGAGCGAGTGCGGGCGAAACCAGCAGCAAAACAGATAACAAGTATTTTTTCATTGGTTCGTTACCCCGTTACCCTGTCCGGAACCGGCCTGGTCGAGTCGATTCTGGTGTAGATCGGCATCAGCAGGAAGAAGGCGAAATAAACAATAGTGCCTATCTGCGCCATCATCGTTTTGGTGTCGGTCGGTGCCTGCGTACCCAGCCAGCCGAGCACAGCAAAGGCGACGACAAACAGCGCCAGCATGGTCTTGCAGATCGGCCCGCGATAGCGGATGGACTTCACCGGGCTGCGATCCAGCCACGGCAGGAAGAACAGGATGACCACTGCGGCGCCCATGACAATAACACCCAGGAATTTGGCGCTCAGCGGTCCGATATCGATCGTCACCGCGCGCAACATGGCGTAGTACGGCGTGAAGTACCAGACCGGCGCTATATGTTCCGGTGTCTTGAGCGGATCGGCCGGCTCGAAGTTCGGCGCTTCGAGGAAATAACCCCCTCCTTCCGGGACAAAGAACATCACGAAGGAGAAGAACATCAGGAACACCGCCACGCCCACGATATCCTTTACGGAGTAGTAGGGATGGAAGGGTATGCCGTCTTTGGGAATACCGTTCTCGTCCTTGTTTTTCTTGATCTCGATGCCGTCGGGGTTATTGGAACCCACTTCGTGCAGCGCCAGGATGTGCATCACCACCAGGATGGCCAGTACGAAAGGCACCGCGATGACGTGCAGCGCGAAGAAGCGGTTCAGCGTGACGTCGGAGATGACGAAGTCACCACGAATCCACAGCGAAAGATCATCACCGATGACCGGGATGGCACCGAACAGCGAGATGATGACCTGTGCGCCCCAGTAGGACATCTGGCCCCACGGCAGCAGGTAGCCGAAGAAGGCCTCTGCCATCAATGCCAGGTAGATCATCATGCCGAAGATCCACAACAGCTCGCGCGGCCCCTTGTAGGAGCCGTACAGCAGGGCGCGGAACATGTGCAGATACACCACAAGAAAGAATGCCGAGGCACCGGTGGAATGCATGTAGCGAATCAGCCAGCCCCACTCCACGTCGCGCATGATGTATTCGACGGAAGCAAACGCCTCGTTGGCGTCCGGCTTGTAGTTCATGGTCAGGAAGATGCCGGTAACAATCTGCAGCACCAGCACCAGCAGCGCCAGGGAACCGAAGAAATACCAGAAGTTGAAATTCTTCGGCGCATAGTACCTGGACAGGTGCTCTTCCCACATCTTGGTGAGCGGGAAGCGGGCATCGATCCAGTCACGGGATTTGATTAGCATACCCATCAGGCGGCTCCTCCGTCGTCACCAATCAGGACCAGCGTTTCGCTGATATATGTGTGCGGCGGTATCTCGAGATTCAGGGGCGCGGGAACGCCCTGGTAGACGCGCCCGGCGAGGTCAAATTTCGATCCGTGGCAGGGGCAGAAAAAACCACCCTTCCAGTCCGGGTCGTAAGGCTGCGGCAGTGCCTCCGGAACAAAACTCGGCGAACAGCCCAGGTGGGTGCAGATACCGACAGCAACCAGCACTTCCGGCTTGATGGAGCGGGTGCCGTTCTGCGCATATTCAGGCTGCTGGGGGTCGACCGAGGCCGGATCGCGCAGGCGGTCATCGAGCGTCGGCAGGGCCTCAAGCATTTCCTGGTTGCGTTTCAGGATCCACACCGGCTTGCCACGCCACTGGACACGAATCATCTGACCCTCTTCCAGCTTGCTGATGTCCGCTTCAACCGGCGCACCGGCTGCCTTGGCCCGCTCGCTGGGCATCCACGACGCCAGGAAGGGAACCGCGGTATATGCGGCCCCTACAGTGCCTACAACCGTCGTTGCGGCTATCAGGAACCGGCGTTTACTGGTATCTACTGCGTCACCACTCATTCAATGGTCTCCACACAAAAATCACCGGCTTACATCCACTTAGCGGAACCGCTACCACCGATAAATATTAGAATATTCAGATATTCAAACCCACGTTCGAATAGCGGGCATAGCATGTCGGATGTGTCCGTCAAGGTCAAGTGACAGCGACGCCAAAAGGGCGCTTCAGGACAAAAACTTCACACAGGATTATCTATGTCGACAAAAGTGTGTTCAATGGAGAACTGCCCGGCCAGGTGATCACCCAGGGCCTGCACGCCGTAGCGCTCGGTAGCATGGTGGCCGGCAGCAAAATAATGGATGCCGTACTCGCGCGCGATGTGCACGCTGGGCTCGGATATCTCGCCGCTGATAAAGGCGTCCAGGCCCAGCCGGGCCGCGGCTTCCAGGCAGGACTGTGCGGCACCGGTACACCAACCCACCCGGTGCAGGGATTCCCTGCCGGCGTCGACCCATTGCGCGGCGCGCCCCAGTGACTGCTGGATACGCCCGGCGAGTGCAGCGCCGTCCAGCGGCCGGTCCAGTGTTCCGTAACAGGCCAGCTCCGGCCCGTTTCCGTCCCCGAAATGCCCGTCCAGCGTCAGGCCAAGACGCCCGGCAAGCTGCGCATTGTTACCCAGTTCGGGGTGCGCATCGAGCGGCAGGTGATAGGCCAGCAGGCTGATATCATTGCCCAGCAGGGCCTTGACACGACGCCGTTTCATGCCGGTGATACAGGCATCCTCGCCTTTCCAGAAAAACCCGTGGTGCACCAGCAACAGGTCTGCCTGCTGTGCGATCGCCGCATTGATCAGCGCCTGGCTGGCGGTCACGCCGCTGACGATTTTAGCTATCGGGTTGCGCCCCTCCACCTGCAGGCCGTTCGGGCAATAGTCCTGGAACGCGTGCGCGTCCAGCAGACGATCGCAGTACTCCACCAGTTCGTTCAGACCCGCCAATTGCGCTGCTCCCTGCCGGTGTATAATCCGGCACCATGAATATACGTGATACTGTTTCGTTTTTCCTGCAGGCTGCGACCATCGGTATTGCAGCCGCGTTTCTGCTGTTATTGATCAAGCCGGACTGGTTCAACGCCGGCAACCCCGTCATTGAAATCCGGCAGGCACCGCAACACGTTGCACCCGCCGGCGCTGCCCTGCCGTCCACCCGCCCGGCCTCCTATGCAGACGCGGTCGAGCCCGCGGCGAAGGCGGTGGTCAATGTTTACACATCCAAGGTCATTACACGCAAACGTCACCCGCTGCTCGACGATCCGCTGTTCCGGCACTTTTTCGGCGACCAGCTGGGCACCCCGCGCAAGCGCACCCAGACCAGCCTGGGTTCCGGCGTAATCGTTTCCCCGCAGGGCTACGTGCTGACCAATAACCACGTTATTGCCGGTGCCGACGAAATCCAGGTGTTGCTGCAGGATGGCCGCAGCTCGCCGGCCACGGTGGTGGGCGTGGACAAGGACACCGATCTCGCCATATTACGCATCAGGCTGACCGACCTGCCCGCCATCTCGATCGGCTCCACCGCCGATCTCAGGGTCGGCGATATTGCGCTGGCGATCGGCAACCCGTTCGGGGTTGGTCAGACGGTGACCCTGGGCATTATCAGTGCAACCGGCCGCAACCAGCTCGGTATCAACCGCTACGAGGATTTCATCCAGACCGACGCGGCCATCAACCCGGGCAATTCCGGTGGCGCACTGATCAATGCCTGGGGTGAACTGATCGGGATCAACACGGCCATCTACAGCCGTTCGGGCGGGTCACAGGGTATCGGCTTCGCCATCCCCGCCGACCTGGTGTCCAACGTCATGAAACAGATCATCGAACAGGGGCACGTGGATCGCGGCTGGCTGGGTATCGAGGCACAGGACCTGACACCGTCGCTGGCCAGCAGCTTCGGCGTCGATGACACTCACGGCCTGTTGATTGCCGGCGTATTGCGCGACGGCCCGGCTGACAGGGCGGGCATCCAGCCGGGCGACGTCATCGAGCGCATCAACGGCAAGGAGGTAGTGAATGCGCGCGCCGCCATGAGCGATATCGCCCGCTACGGCCCGGACGCCGAACTGAAAATCGAGGGGGTCCGCGAAGGGCGCCGCTTCCGCACCACCGCGCTCACCGGCCGCCGCCCGGAAACCCCGGGCGACTGAGCTATGGCTTCGCCGTTTGCTGCTTGCGGGCGATGTAGTCGTCGAGCTGTTTTTTGGTAACCGGCCCGACCTGGCGCGCCACCGGTGACCCGTCCGGCGCAATGATGTAGGTCGTGGGCAAACCGGGTATGGGCCCCAGCGGTGTCGTGGCCAGCGGCTCGGAACGCAGCACCGGGTAACTGATCATGAAGGAATCGACAAACGCGGCCAGCTGTTCCTCGCCGACGTCCTCGAGATTGATGCCGAGCACGACCGCGTCGTCGTCCTTGCGACTGTCGTGGAAGCTCACCAGGTCGGGGATCTCTTCCTGGCAGGGCGGACACCAGGTGGCCCAGTAGTTCACGACGATCCACTTGCCCCTGTAATCGGCAAGCGCATGCATTTTCCCGTCCATATCGGGGAGGCTGTAATCAACCGGCTCGGCATTGGCCGCAGCCGTGAACAGCAAGACAAAAACAGCAAGTAAACGCATCAATTATTCCTCAACATGAACAGAATGGTTCTTTGTGCCGGCAATGACTAAACTTGGCTATACGATTCACCAGCCCCGGTAATTGTTCCGTTGCCGGAGACTCAGGACACTATGACCACAATTCTTCAGGAAGATTTCATCCAGTCGCTGCAGAACGCCCTGCAATACGTCTCATATTACCACCCGCCGGACTTCGTGCGCGCCATGCACAGCGCCTGGGAGAAGGAAGAAGCCCCGGCGGCACGCGACGCCATTGCACAGATTCTGATCAACTCGCGCATGTGCGCGGAGGGACACCGTCCGATCTGCCAGGATACCGGAATCGTTACGGTGTTCCTCGAAATCGGCATGGACGTCCGCTGGGACAGCCGCCTGGGCGTGGAGGACATGGTCAACGAAGCGGTGCGGCGCGCCTACCTCGATCCCGACAATCCGTTACGTGCATCCATTGTCGCCGACCCCGCCGGAAAACGCAGCAATACCGGCGATAACACCCCGGCGGTGATCCACATGCAGAGCGTCGCCGGTGACCGGGTTGCTGTCACGGTCGCGGCCAAGGGCGGCGGCTCGGAAAACAAGGCCCGTTTTGCCATCCTCAATCCCAGCGACAGCGTGGCAGACTGGGTCGTGGAGCAGGTCCCGGGCATGGGCGCCGGCTGGTGCCCGCCGGGAATCCTGGGCGTCGGCATCGGGGGCACGGCGGAAAAGGCCATGCTGCTGGCCAGGCAGTCGCTGATGGCCCCCGTGGACATCCAGGAACTGCGCCGGCGCGGTGCAAGCAGCCGCGCCGAGGAGCTGCGCCTGGAGATTTACACGCGCGTGAACGAGCTCGGTATCGGCGCCCAGGGGCTGGGCGGCCTCACCACCGTACTGGACGTCAAGGTGCTGGATTACCCGACCCACGCCGCATCGTTGCCGGTCGCCATCATCCCCAACTGCGCCGCCACCCGGCATATCCACCTGGAGCTGGACGGCAGCGGCGCGGTGTTCCCGGAACCCCCGGCGCTCAGCGACTGGCCCGTGGTGCATCAGGACAGCACCACGACGGCACGCAGCGTCAACCTGGACGCGCTGGACGCCACAGCCATACAGGACTGGCGGCCGGGCGAAACCCTGTTGCTGAACGGACGCCTGCTGACCGGCCGCGACGCGGCACACAAACGCATCACAGACACCCTGAGGCGGGGTGAAGCCTTGCCCGAGGGCCTGGATTTCCATAACCGGTTTATCTACTACGTCGGCCCTGTAGACCCGGTGCGCGGCGAAGCCGTGGGACCGGCCGGCCCCCCCACCGCGACCCCCAGGGCTAAATTCACCGACCACATGCTGAACAGACCGGCCTGATCGGCATGATCGGCAAGGCCGAGCGCGGTCCGGCCGCCATCGAAGCCATCCGCAAACACCGGGCGGTGTACCTGATCACCACCGGCGGCGCGGCCTACCTGGTATCCAGGGCGGTACGCTCGGCGCGGGTGGTCGCCTGGCCGGAACTGGGCATGGAGGCGGTATTTGAATTCGAGGTCAGGGATATGCCCGTTACGGTCGCCGTCGATTCCCGCGGCGAGTCCGTGCACCGGACCGGGCCGGCACTGTGGAAACAACGCATTGCGGGTATCCCCATAGAATCGGAATAGTGCAGAAATCACAGCAGGGTCCGATATAAAGGGGGTTAACAGACCAGGCTTCTTTCGTGTCCAATCTGCAACTGACAATTCCAGCCCAGGATAATAACCACAACAGCGTCAGGGTCAAACCACGCGAAGTCCAGGCGTGGCTGGACGATCTGCCCTACCTGGACCTGCAACGCGCGGCAAAACTGGCCAGTGAACAGCTGCGTCTGATGAACCGACAGACACTCCCCGGCGCCGCCCGCACCGAGATAATGGGTGAATTTCTGGGCACTTACCACAGACTCACCGATTCCATGCCGGGCAACCTGCACGAGGACAACGCCCTCCGCCTGCTGCTCAAACGGCTCTGCCAGGACCTGGCCTTCGGCTACAAGATCGTCGTCAACGAGTTGTCCAGCAAGCGCAGCGGTTTCCGGGAAACCCGTACGCTGGCACTGGCCCTGCTGGGCTCCATCTACACGCTGGGGCTGCAACTCACGCATTACTACGGGAAATACCAGCGCGCACCCCGCGCCCTGTGGGGCGAATGCCTGGCCCTGTACCAGTACGCCTGGGAGACCGGGCGCGAGCACTACGCGGCAAAACTGCCCGGCAGTGGGGAACAGCAGATCGACGCCGCGTTCCGCCAGATCGCCCTGCTGCGCCTGGCCGACCCTTACCAACTGCCTGCCGGTATGCTGTCGGCGCTGCAACGCTACTTCAGCATGCACTCCGGGCTGAGCAGCATCAGGAACGAATTACAGTCCGGCAACACCTGTTTCGAATTGCTGGACCAGCACAGTGACAGCGAACCGGCGCTGGACGGCGCCCTGTTCCTCGACGCCACGGAATTGATGGAACAGATAAGGGAAGATATCGGCAAGCTGGAACAGCACGGGCAGGCGCAGGCCGTGGGCCTGCCGCCCGAGGTTCCCGCGCTGCCGCTGTTGCACACCCTGCAACAGGTGCTGGAGCACTGGCGCAATCAACCCACCCGCCAGGCGGCGCGCGAGGAAACCCACGCCCGGCTGGAACTGGTCACCGGCCTGGATACGGCCTACTGCGTCCTCAACAAGGGCCGCTGGTTCGACCCCGCGCTGTACCGGGCACCGGGCCACGAAGACGTGATCGACCTGGGCTCGATTCCGTTACCCGACCAGCACGCTGACCAGGGCGAGCCGGATACCTTCGAGTGCGCCAGTATCAACCGCAGCAGCGGTGGTCTCGCGTTGCGCTATCACGACCGGAAACTGTTTCACCCGCGTGTCGGGCAACTGGTCGCGCTGCGCAGGCTCGGCACCGCTTTCAGCGGCGGCTGGGTGATCGCGGTAGGCCGCTGGCTGGTGGAACCCGAATCAGGTCCCGGCTTCGATCTCGGGCTGCAATACATGGCACGGGAACCCCGGCCGGTGGTCATTCGTATCCTGGATGCCGCGGGTCTCGGCGGGGAGTTTCAACCGGCGATCACCGCATTGCAGAAGCGCGGGCAACAACGCGTGCACACCCTGTTTACCCGTGGCGGAGAAGCGCGGGTAGGCGATAAAATAATAATTTATGACAAGACCGGGCAACAGCGTGGGCGCTGTACCGAGTTACTCGAATCCGGTCCCGGTTTCGAACGCCTGATCTACGAACCTGTCGACGAAGGCGCTGCTGGCTGACGGGAAATTTCTGTACATCACAATACTAAAAAAACCCTGCCGGGTTTTATTACAATCCAGTTCTGTACGACGTTGTTACTGCAGATCGAGGCTGCCACCGAGGTAGTTGCGGTCGCTCTCCTCGACTACGCCGATCGACCAGGCGCCGCGATTGCGGGCATGGTCGATAGCCATCCGGGCATCCGCCGCTGACGGATTACGGTCAACGGTAAAGTTCTGCCCGGGGTAAATCAGGTCCGCGTCCTTGATCTGGTCGCGATTGGCCTTGTAGATCAACGGCCACTTGTAGGGATTGCTGTAGGTCTCGGCCTTGCCGGAAATCGACCACAGGCTGTCGCCCCGCTCCACTTCATACTGAAGCGAAGCGGCGCGGATCTCCGTCATCAGGGGTGTCAGCAGATCGTATGCCTTGCGCCCTTCAGCGTTACGAATGGCCTTGTCGGCATCCGACAATGCATTCACCTGGTTGGCATTCAGGCCCTGCATGGCGCTGGCTTCGTCAAACATGACCTTGGCCTTCTCCAGATAGTACTGGTTGACCGCCAGTTCAGCCTGGTTGCGCGCTTTATTCGCCAGCTTGATGGCGAGTGATTTCTGACCTTCTGCGCGGGCCGCTTCATCTTCAGCCTGCTTCAGATATTTTTCGGTATCACGCCAGATCCAGTCCAGGGCCTTGGCCTTGGCAATAGCTGCCTTGGCGGCATCGATAGCCTGGGTGACCTCTGCATTCTGGTCGCCGGCTCCCTCAGGCGGAGTCGAAGCACAACCCACAACCAAACCAAGCACAAGTGCCAGTGGAACCAGTCGCTTGCCAAAAACAGTTCTCTTCATGAAAATTACTCCGCTAGTGGTTGATCCATATAAGACTTTTTATGTCTCTTATATACCGGCCTGACGCTAACACCGCGCTTCAGGCTGTGTCAAGTAACACACCTGCACCCTGCCGCAGCCCGGTTCTCACACCGGGAAAGACGTATCAGACCGAAAATAATTCCTTCTTCCGCGCGGCGGGCTATTGCGATCCGGCCTGCTGGGCAGTCTCGCGTGCCTGCACCGCTTCATCACGTGCCGCGGCGGCACTCTTTCTGGCTTTACTGAAATGGTGGTCGTTCAGCAATTGCTCGGCATTCTCCAGCAGATCCTGCGCCTTGCGGTATTGCTCGTATGCGTGTTGCTCGGCACCCGCAACGCGCGCCGCCTCGATTGCCTGGCGGGCCTCGCTCATCTCCTGCACCGGTGCGGAACCGCAGGCTGCGCCCAGCCCCAGTGCCAGCAGCACAAACGACCAACGCAACAGTCTCGCGAAGCGGTATCCGAAACTGGTATTACTCAACGTGTGCTCTGGCATGTGTAGTGCAAAAAGAAGGTACAGGCCACACGCTAGCACCGCGACCCGGAAGGGTCAAGAAACCATCATTGCATAGACCGTCGGTCACAGATGCCGCAGAATACGCTCCCGCCGAACATCCTGGAGGATCAGCACCCATGTCTGAAATCACCATCTACCATAATCCGCGTTGCAGCAAGTCACGACAGACGCTGGAACTGCTGGGCCGGCATGGCGCCGAGGCGGATATTGTCGAATACCTGGAAACGCCACCCGACGCCGGGCAACTGGCGGAAATCCTGGACCTGCTGGGCATGCAGCCGCGCGAACTGATGCGCAGCAACGAGGCGGAGTATGCTGCTAACGGGCTGGACGACCCGGGCCTGTCGCGTGAGCAGCTGATCCAGGCCATGGTCGACCATCCCGGACTGATACAGCGACCGATCGTGCTGTGCAAGGGCAGGGCCGCACTGGGCCGGCCGCCGGAAAACGTACTGGAGATTCTCTGAATGGCCGACATACTGGTGTTGTACTACAGCCGCTATGGCGCTACCGAAAAGATGGCGCAGCTCATTGCGCGCGGCATAGAAGAGGTCGACGGCATGCAGGCCCGACTGCGTACCGTGCCGGCGGTATCGACGGTTTGTGAAGCCGGCGAGGACAGCATCCCCGACCGCGGCGCACCCTACGCGACGCCGGACGACCTGCGAGAGTGCGCGGCACTGGCCATGGGCAGCCCGACCCGCTTCGGCAACATGGCCGCACCGCTCAAGTATTTCATCGACGGGACCGGCAGCCTGTGGCTGGGCGCCGAACTGGCCGGCAAACCCGCTGCGGTGTTTACCTCGACCTCCTCCATGCACGGCGGCCAGGAGACAACCCTGCTGTCCATGATGCTGCCATTGCTGCACCACGGCATGCTGCTGCTGGGCATCCCCTACAGCGAGACCGACCTGCTGCACACGGACGCCGGTGGCACCCCCTACGGCGCCAGCCACCTGGCCGGTACCGACAGCAGGAAGCCGCTGACCGAAGCCGAACAGCGCCTGTGCCGGGCGCTGGGCCGGCGCCTGGCCGAAACCACCGCAAAACTCACTTGCAGCTGAAGCCCCGCCTTTTCTACGCGCTGACGCTGTTCGGCTATTTCGGCATCATGCTGCTGCTGCCGCTGTGGTACGGCTGGCTGGCGCCGCCCGGCGTCGTGCCGCCGAAGATAGCGCTGATCGTGCTGGGATTGCCGCTGTTCGCCGCGCTGCGCGGCCTGCTGCATGCACGCCCCTATACCGTGGCGTGGAGTCTGTTCCTGTCCCTGCTGTACTTCACGCACGGGGTTGTCGAAGCCTACAGCGCCGGCGACGCGCGCTGGCTGGCGCTGGCCGAAGTGGCATTGTCACTGTGCTGGCTGGCGGGTGGCGTCCTGTTTATCCGCGCGCAGGCACGGGCCGACTCCTGACGCAACAATCAAGCGGAACCGGGTTACAGTCCCAGCACCGACTTCACAAACGGCACCGTCAGTTTTCTCTGTGCCGCCAGGGACGCCTCGTCCAGCCGGTCAAGCAACTCGAACAGCGCCGGCATATCACGCGGCAGGCGCCGTAACAGGTAACGCCCGGTCTCGTCGGGCATCTCGCAACCGCGCAGGCTGGCACGCTGCTGCAGGGCGGCAAGGCGCTGCTCGTCATCGAGCGGGTGCAACTGGTAGACCAGCCCCCACCCCAGCCGCGACGCCAGGTCCGGCAGCCTGAAGGTATGCCCGGCTGGCATCGAGACACTGCTCACGATCAGGCTGCCATAGCGCTCGCGGATTCTGTTGTACAGGTTGAAGAGGGCTTCTTCCCAACGCCGGTTTCCGGCTACGCAGTGCACGTCATCGATACACACCAGCTGGTAACCCTCCCAGTCTTCCAGTAATTCGGGGGGCAGGCCGTCGGGCTCCGCAAGGGACACATAGGCAACCGTCCGGCCCCGGTCAGCAGCCAGGTGGCAGGCAGCCTGCAACAAATGGCTCTTCCCCGACCCCGGCGCGCCCCAGAGCAGGAAAAACGGGTCGCCTGTACCGGCAGCGGTCTGTTTCAGCTGGTCGACGGGTTCCTGGTTCGGTCCCGCCAGGAAATTCGAGAAGCGCGCGGATGCCTGCAGCTGCAGGCCCAGCGGTAGCTGCCGGTTCATCGATGCGACCGTGCGCGCCGCGTCCAGGTAACGACGTAATCCAGCCCGCTCCAGACAACACTGACGGTGACCGCGTAGATCAGCCAGTCGATCCACTGCGCCGGCCCCCAGCCGGTTGCCTGGTAAATGATAACCAGCAGGACCAGCAGGATCTGCAGCAGGGTATTCAGTTTGCTGATGAGCGTCGGATCAGCCTCCAGGCGTTCGATACGGAAGTTATAGACTACGGCACCACCGACGATCAGCAGATCACGCGCCAGTACCAGCAACAGCAGCCACACCGGCAGCAGGCCGTTCCAGGTCAGCACGGCATAGCAGGTTACCAGCAGGAACTTGTCCGCCAGCGGGTCGAGCAGGGCACCCAGCCTGCTGGCCCAGCCAAAGCGCTTGGCCAGAAATCCGTCCACGGCATCCGATACGCCGGCAACGAAGAACAGGATCAGCGCAACAGGGTATTCCTCCGCCATCAGCGCCCACGCAACGGGGGCCACCAACAGGATCCGGCCGACTGTAATGAGGTTGGGGATATCGCTGGCGCGCATAACTCAGGGGGTTAACTCAAAGCGCCATAAAATCGGGTCACCGCTTGGTCGCAGCAGCTTGCCCAGTGTAAGCACCTGCCGCAGGTTGCGTTCCGCCGCCCTGAGTTGCAGGTTGAATTCCACTTCCTCGCCGCTGACGCGCGCCACCTGTACGACTTCCACCGGCGCCAGCGAGGCCAGGTATCTGGACACCCGTGCATAGTCCTCCAGGTTCCGCACGCCCTCCACTACCAGCGAGCGCAGCGAGGCATCGGCACTCATCACCGCGTACTGTACGGCCAGCCAGTCGGCCGCCCCGGCAATGCCCTGCCCGATGCCGGCTGCCAGCCCGTTGGCGCGCCCGCGCCAGTTCTGCCGGCTGCCATCCCCCAGCAGCGTCCACTCGATGCGCCAGTCGCTGCGACCGCGCGCACGCTCCATTTTACCCAGCAGTATGACCTGCGGCCGGTAGCGCTGTGAAGCCGCCTGCACGCTGCCGACGAAACCACCCCAGACATCGGTAAACTTCACCGCGCGCTGGTCCTGCAGATCCATCAGCGGCACGGTCAGCGGCAGTCCACGACCTGATGCCGCCCGGTGTAACGCATCGACGGCTACACTCTGTGAATCCTCGCCGACCAGGTAGCGTTGCCCACGATCGTCCACCGCCAGCCACACCAGCACATCGGGGCGTTCCCGCCCCCAGTAGGGCAGGCCCGCGCGGCGTATTTCGCGCGCCAGCGCCACCCCGTCGAACTGGACCCAGAGCCGCAACTGCTGTTCCGAATCCGGCGCTCGCGCGGGCGCGTCCAGAAACCGGAACTGCTCGACAAAACGTCCGGGCTGCTTCAGCAGTGCCTGCGCGGCGGGTCCCTTGACAGCATCGGTACTGCCGGTAACCCGCACCAGCACGTCGTGCAGCGCCACCCCGAGCGCAGCGTCACGCGCGACCGTATCGCGCCCGCCGGCGTCCACTTCAATCCGGAACAGGTCGGTCACACGCGCCGCGTGCGCAGCAGCCGACACCAGCATAAGGCCCAGCAGCAGGCAGGCAAGCTTATGTATGTTCACACTACTGTCCCGTTAAAGTTGCTTTAGTGAACTGTAACATCGTGTAGTCAATG
>JBHHXO010000056.1:0-15508 GCA_046757125.1 Thiogranum sp. | reverse complement strand
AGGCGTCGCGCTCACTCCCGAGATCATCGAAGCCCGCCTCAAGGAAGTGGAAACCGCTTCAACACTGGACGAAAAGACCAGGACATCGCTGACCGAACTCTACCGCAAATCCCTGAGCAACCTGGAAGCGGCCAGGGCCAGCAATGCCTCCGCCAGACACTTCAGCCAGGCGAGAGAAACCGCTGCTGACAAGGCGCAACAGATTCGCAGCAAACTCGAGCAGGCCAAAAAGGCCTCGCCAACCGTCACTCTGCCGGTATCCGAAACGGCTCCGCTGACCGACATCGAGCAACAGTTACTCAAGGAAAAAGCCAACCAGGCGGCCATCGAGGCCAAGCTTTCCGAACTGGAACAACAGTTGAGTGACGAGGCGGAAAGACCCAACGCAGCCAGACAGCGCCTGAGCGAAGCCAGGCAATTACAGGAAAAACTGAACGCCGAACTCGATCAGCCCGCTGCGGACGGCGAGGCGCCGGAACTGGGCGAAGCGCGACGCTGGCGCCTGATAAGCGAGCGCCAGGCACTGAGCGCCGAAATCAGGATGCTGGACCAGGAACTGCTGAGCAGGCCCATGCGCATCGACCTGCTCAAGGCACAGATCGAACAGACTGAACGCAGCAACATGCGCACCCGGGAAAGGGTCAGCCGGCTCGACGAAATGCTGACTCAGCGGCGCCGGGCCGAAGCGGAGCAGGCACAGGCCGAAACCGAAGCCGATGTCACCAAGCTCGAGCGCGAGGACACCCACCCGCTCACCCAGGAGCTGGCCGAACGCAATGCAACCCTGAGCAAACAGCTGAGCAAATTGTCAGCAGAGCTGGAGCAGGTCACTTCCGGCGACCAGACAGCCAGCCGTGATGCGAAAGCGATCGAGGACGAATTTCGCAATACCCGGCAGAAACTCGAAATTGCCGGCCTCAGCCAGGCACTCGGGCAGGTACTGCTGGAACAGCGCAGCTCGCTGCCCAACCTGCGCAGTTTCCGCAAGCAGGCAAAACAGCGCGAGCAGATGATCGCCGATGCTTCCCTGCTCCAGATCCAGTTCAATGAAGAACGCAAGCGCCTGCGCAATGTCGACACTTATGTGGACGACCTCGTCAGCCGCCTGCCGCCGGAAGAAGCCAACCGGATTCGCGCAGACCTTACCGGGCTGGCCACGAAACGCCGGGAACTGCTCGACAAGGCGATATCACTGAGTGACGCCTACCTGCGGGCCCTGGGTGAGCTCAATTATGCGCAGCGCAGGCTGATGGACACGGTCCAGGCCTACGATGACTTTCTCGCCGAGCGCCTGCTGTGGGTGCGCAGCGCACCGCCCCCCAGCCTTGCCCTGCTGGCCAGCTTCCCGGCACAGTTCTATGAGCTCATAGCCCCTGTCCACTGGCTGGAAGTCATCCAGACCCTGGCATTCCAGCTCGAACACTCTGCAAACCTGTGGCTGGCCCTGGCCCTGTTCGCCGTGCTGCTGTGGAATACCCCGTGGATGCGTAATGCGCTGCGGGAAGCCGGTAAAAAAGTTATCAAGCCCCGTTCTGACCGGTACCGATACACCCTGCAGGCACTGGTCCTGACCCTGCTGCTGGCCGCGCCCTGGCCGTTCCTGCTGGCCGTAGTGGGCTGGGAGCTGCACACGTCGCTGGAGACCACCGAGTTCGCCAGGGCCCTTTCACACGGCTTCCTGTTACTGGCACCGGCCTTTTTCTACCTGCGGGCGTTCCGCAACATGTGTCTTCCCGGCGGCCTGGCAGAGGCACACTTCCGCTGGCCGGGGGAGAGCCTGCAAGCGCTGCGTCACGAGTTGCGCCGGCTGATGTTCACCTTCCTGCCGGCCGCATTTGTCGCCGTGGTGGTTATCAACCACAGCATTGCATCGTTCGGGGGCGGGCTGGGACGGCTGTCGTTCGCACTGATGATGCTTTCACTCATGGTTTTCTTCTATCGCCTGTTCGGACCCGACCAGAAAACACTGCAAGCGTTCCTGGATCGCCATCCGAACGGCACGCTGGCCCGGACCCGCTACCTGTGGCTGTCGCTGGCGATAATATTACCGGTAGCGCTGACCGGACTGGCCGGCTCCGGTTACCTGTACACGGCGGGCATACTGACCGGAAGCGTAATCGACACCCTGTGGCTTACCCTGGGTTTCATCGTTATCCACCAGCTCGCCGTGCGCTGGTTATTGATGACGCGCCGCAAGCTCGCCTTCGAAGCCGCTATTGAACGACGCCAGGCGGCGCTGGAAGCCCAACAGTCCGCCGACACCGCAGAGGAAGACGTCGAAGAATCCCCGTACCGTTACGAGGAACCCGGGATCGACCTGTTCGCGCTGAACGAGGAAAGCCGCAAGCTGCTGAATACCATTCTCCCGCTGCTGTCGATTATCGGACTCTGGTTCATCTGGTCCGAGGTGCTGCCGGCCTTCGCCTTCCTGGACAATGTATCACTCTGGCACTACATCGAAGTGGTCGCGGGCGAGGAGAAGCTGGCACCGGTCACGCTTGCCGACCTGATTCTCGCGATTCTCATTGTCGTAGTTACCGTCGTTGCTTCCAAACGTTTCCCTGCCCTGCTGGAAATTATCATGCTGCAGCGTTTCTCGATATCGTCGGGCGGACGTTACGCAGCCACTGCGCTGTCGCGTTACAGCATTGCCGCCATCGGCACCCTGCTCGCTTTCAGCACCATTGGCGCCAGCTGGTCACAGATCCAGTGGCTGGCAGCCGCGTTGACCGTGGGTATCGGTTTTGGCCTGCAGGAGATCGTGGCCAACTTCATCAGCGGTATTATCATTCTTTTTGAACGCCCCATCCGCGTCGGCGACGTCATTACCATAGGTGACACGGATGGCGTCGTCACACGCATCCAGATTCGCGCCACCACCATCCGTAACTGGGACCGCCAGGAACTGCTGGTCCCCAACAAGGAATTCATCACCGGCCGCCTGCTCAACTGGTCGCTGTCGGACCAGACCACGCGCCTGAAGGTACCGGTCGGCGTAGCCTATGGCAGCGATGTCGAAAAAGCCATGAAACTGATGAACGAGGCAGCGCTGGAAGACGAAAGCGTGCTCGACGACCCCAGGCCGTCCATCATCTTTGAAGCGTTCGGGGACAACACCCTGAACCTGGTATTACGCTGTTTCGTCGGCACCCAGGACGCACGCATGCCGACCCTGACCCGGCTGCACGAAGCCATCAACAGGAAATTCAACGACGCCGGTATTGTCATCGCCTTCCCGCAACGCGATGTGCACCTGGATACCAGCCGGCCGCTGGACATACGCATCAGCCGCACCAAAGGGACCGAATGATTTCCTGCTGGTAAGCGACCGGGATTTATTCAGTACACCCCGACATCGAGATAGGATCGTGCAATCTTGCGGATGGACGATACATAGGCAGCCGTGCGCAAATCACGGATTTTTTCATCACCCAGCAGGGTCTCCCGGATCTGCTGGTAGGCCAGCCGCATGGTGTCGTCCAGACCGGAACGCACCAGGTCCAGCTCATCCGCTCCGCGCGAGATGCTGTTCTTGTAATTGGCATCGACCGGTGCACAGCTCACCCTCTCGATGATTTCGGCCAGTTCCACACCGCGCTGTTCGTCGTGCCGGCGCTGCATACGACCGAAACGAATGTGTGAGATATTGCGAATCCATTCGAAATAGGAAACGGTTACGCCACCGGCATTGGCATAGGCATCGGGAATGATAATCGTCCCCTTTTTGTTGAGTATTTCATCCGCACCGTAGGTCAGGGGGCCGTTGGCCGCCTCGACGATCAACTTCGCCCGGATGCGTGCCGCATTTTCAAGGGTGATCTGTGCTTCCAGCGCGGCGGGAATCAGGATGTCGCAATCCTTTTCCAGCACCGCCCTGCCGTTTTCCTCAAAGCGGGCGCCGGGAAAGTTTTTGATGGTACGGTGCTCGATGATGTGCTGGCGAAGGCTCTCGATGTCGATGCCGTCATCCTGGATCAGCGCGCCGTCGCGTTCGATAACGGCGGTAATTTTCGCGCCATCGTCTTCAGAAAGAAACTTTGCCGCGTGGTAACCGACATTACCCAGCCCCTGGACGACGACATGCTTTCCTTCCAGCCCCGGTGACAGTTGCGCCGCACTGACATCTTCCACGTGACGGAAAAATTCACGGATGGCGTATTGCACACCGCGCCCGGTGGCCTCTATGCGTCCGTTGATACCGCCGTGGTGAACCGGTTTGCCGGTCACACAGGCGACATAGTTGATGTCATCGGGGTTCAGGTGCTTGTAGGTATCGGCTATCCAGGCCATTTCGCGCTGCCCCGTACCCACGTCCGGCGCCGGCACGTTGGTTGACGGACTGAGAAACCCCTTGCGGATCAGCTCCAGCGTGAAACGCCGGGTAATCTGCTCCATTTCATCGCGCTCGTACCGGGAAGGATCGATCAGCAGGGCACCCTTGGAGCCGCCAAACGGCACGTCCACGATAGCGCATTTGAATGTCATCAGGGACGCCAGCGCCTCGACTTCATCCTGGTCGGCATAGGGCGCATAACGTATACCGCCCTTGACCGGCAGGCGGTGATTGCTGTGCACGGCGCGCCAGCCGGTGAAAACCTCGATCTTGCCGCGTATCTTGACCGGGAACTGCACCTGCAGAACCGCGCTGCAGGTTTTTATCGCCGTCGCGACGCCGGGGTCCAGATCCATTACCGCGATGGCGCGGTCAACCATGAGATTAACGCTCTCCTGGAAACTCGGTTCATTCTCGACCTGGGGCATAGCGAATCCTTTTCCGGTTTGCGACCGCTTCATTTATAACAGAGCCGGTGCGTGTATGTCACTGCCTGCGGCGAATTCCCCCGGCGGACCTGTTCATGAATTATCAAAACCTGTTAAGGTGGAAAAAACAGCAATAAACCGCTCTACCGGGAAACCGCATGGATCTCATCAAGTCATTCCTCCGCTGGCTGCTGCAACGCCTGTACAAGGTAGAGGTCAGCGGCCTGGAAAACCTGCAGCTGGCCGGTGAGCGCGTCCTCATTGTCGCCAACCACACGTCTTTCCTGGACGGACCGCTGCTGGCGGTGTTCCTGCCCGGTCCGCTGACCTTCGCCATCAATACCCGCATTGCCGGCAGCCGCTGGCTGCGTCCGGCTCTCAGCCTGGTGAAGATATTCCCCATGGACCCGACCAATCCGCTGTCGGCCAAGTCGCTGATCCGCTACATGCAGCAGAACAACAAGGCGGTCATCTTTCCGGAAGGCCGGATCACGGTCACCGGCACCCTGATGAAAATCTACGACGGCACGGGGATGATCGCGGACAAGTCTGACGCCATGGTGTTGCCGGTGCGCATCGACGGCGCCCAGTACACGCCGTTCTCGCACATGCGCGGCCGCGTGCGCCTGCGCTGGTTCCCGGAAATAAAACTGACCCTGCTGCCGCCGCAGAAAGTACACCCGCCGGAGCAGGTACGCGGCCGCGCACGCCGCCAGCAGGCGGGGCAACAGCTGTCGCACATCATGACCGATATGATGTTCGCCACGTCGCAGTACCACAGTACCCTTTTTGAATCACTGCTGGACGCGCGCCGCATTCATGGTGGCGACCACATCGTAATGGAGGATATCGAGCGCCGGCCGTTCAACTACAACAGGCTGATCATGGCCGGTTTCGTGCTCGGGAAAAAGCTGGCACAGCTTACACAGTCCGGGGAGTATGTCGGCCTGCTGCTGCCCGGCACCTGCACCACCGTGCTCGCATTCATGGGCCTGCACGTTCACGGCCGGGTACCGGCCATGCTCAATTACACGGTAGGTGCGCGCGGCATGATTTCGGCATGCCGGACGGCACAGTTGCGCCGCGTGGTTACCTCCCGGCGTTTCATTGAACTGGCCAAACTCGGCGACATCGCCGCAGCCCTGTCTGACAAGGTCCAGCTCATCTACCTCGAGGACATCGGCAAACAGATCAGCGCGCTCGACAAACTGGCCGGGGTCGTCAGCGGCCTGTTCGCCCGTTCCGCTTACCGGCGCCACTGCCCACAGGAAAATGCAGATAACCCGGCAGTCGTGTTGTTCACATCGGGGTCGGAAGGCGCACCCAAGGGCGTCGTACTGTCACACGCCAACCTGCTGGCAAACCGCACCCAGTTGTCCGTCTGCATCGATTTCAGTTCCAGGGATATCATCCTCAATGCGCTGCCCCTGTTCCACTCCTTCGGGCTGACCGCCAGCACCCTGCTGCCCCTGCTGTCGGGCATGAAGGTTTTCTTCTACCCCTCGCCGCTGCACTACCGCATCGTGCCGGAAATCGCCTACGACATTAATGCAACCGTCATGTTCGGCACCAATACCTTTCTGGCCGGTTACGCACGCTTCGCCCACCCCTACGACTTCTACAGCGTCAGGTACGTTTTTGCCGGTGCCGAGAAACTGCACGAGGACACCCGCAGGGTGTGGTCGGAAAAATTCGGCGTGCGCATCTTCGAGGGCTATGGCGCAACCGAGACCAGCCCGGTGCTGGCCGTCAACACCCCCATTCACAACCTGCCCGGCAGCGTCGGACAGCTCCTGCCGGGTATCGAGCATCGACTCGAGGACGTGCCCGGTGTGGACAATGGCGGCCGCCTGTACGTGAAGGGCCCGAACGTCATGCTGGGCTACCTGCTGAATGACAGTCCCGGGGAACTGATACCACCGGTGTGTGAACTGGGTGAAGGCTGGTACGACACCGGCGGCTTCGTGCATATCCGGGGACGCGCCAAACGCTTCGCCAAGGTTGCCGGCGAAATGGTGTCGCTCACCTCGGTCGAGGCAATCGCCGGGCAGCTCTGGGGTGACGCCCTGCACGCGGTAGTCGCCCTGCCCGACAAACAGAAAGGCGAGCAACTGGTGCTGGTCACCGAGTACCAGGATGCCGAACGCAGCGCACTGCTGGCTTTCGCCCGTTCGAAGGGTGTGGGCGAAATCAACGTACCGAAAAAATTCGTGCCGGTTGGCAGGCTGCCGGTGATGGGCACGGGAAAAACAGACTATCCCGCAGTGCAGAAACTGGCGGAAGAAGCGCTGGGGAAGCCCTGATCAACCAGGTATCCCAGTCATTGCGAGCGTAGCGCGGCAATGACTGGTTACTTACAGCTTCCGGCCTATGGTGCGAGCTGCATAAAATCGAGCGCTCGCTGCTCCAGGTACGGATAAAAAGGGTTCCACCTTATCCGCAACATGTCTGACGCGGATACGCGCAGCACCCCGCGCTCACCCCGCAATTCCAGGTTACCCAGGTGAATACCCGGGCTCTCGCCCGCATCCGGACCGCCATAGAGCGGATCCTGCGACGGTATGGGCAGGGCAAGGTGCGACAGCGAGTACAAATCCCGCGGCCAGCTGAATTGCGTTGCCGACGTGCTCACGCCGGCATCACCCGGCTCCCTGTGCAGGATAACGATGTCGCGGCCGGTCTCGTCACGATTGGTGACCACGCTGAGCGCAAACGAAAGGCCGCTATTCCCCAGCAGGGCATCGATCTGCGGACCTGGATCTTTTGCCAGTATGTACTTCAGATCGGCGATCCTGTTGATATCGAACAGCACCAGCTCATGACCACCGACAGGAAGTCGCCCGAAGAGTCCTTTCACCAGGTCTTTTACCGATACCGTACCGTCCACGGCGGACTGAAAGGCCAGCACGCGCGGAAAGCGTTTCAGGTCCGCCTCACCCAGCGCAGCGAAACGTGACTGGATCTCGTTGGTCAGCCGGTACACCAGGTCACCCGCATTAACGGCAAAGGACCCGTATTTGAACGGGTCGTACTCCGGCAAGAGGGAATTCCACTCCAGTTTCTGCAGTCCCAGCAAATGACCCAGCCGTGACTGCCAGACAGCAAAGGCGGCAGCGGGGCTTACCCCGATAGCCGGCGAGAACAGGACCAGCCCGCTGACCGGCGGCAGCTCCGGGTCCTCCAGTGCCGACAGCGCGTAATGCACTGCCAGTGCAGAACCGTTGGAGTAACCGACAATGTAAACCGGCTTGTCACCGAGCCTGTCGCGCATGTGCCGCATGGCCAGCCGGACCGCCGCTGTCATATCCTGCCAGTGCACGTCCGTCAGCCCCACCGGCGCCGTGCCGTGACCCGGAATACGCAAACCGAGCACCGTGGCGCCGGATGCCTGCAGGTGTTCCCCCAGGCTGCGCAGGCTGTAGGGCGAGTCCGACATACCGTGCAGCAGCAATACCCCGGCACGCGGCGCATCGGCTACCCGCTCAAAACTGCGGTTCCAGTTGACCGGCCAGCGGTCGGGATCTGACAGGCTGCCACGGTTGTAGCGATTGATGTCGTGTTTGTCCGCGGGTTCTATGCGGGCGTAGACACGCTCCTGCAGTTGCGCGAACAGGCGGTCTTCCAGCGCCAGGTACTCTGCAAAGCTGTGTACCGGCGAGTCCTCTGTGAATTCGGCGTCGAGTTCGGCCTCGTGCCAGACCTTGAGCTCGGGCCGGCCATCGAGGTACAGCACCGCACCGAGCAGCAGCACGGCAAAGCCCCCGACCAGCCCGTAAACGACCGCTTTGACAGCGCGCCTGATCATACCGAGTGCCAGCTTTCTCATGGCAACCTTCGCGGTTAATTGTTTCCTGGTAGCGTTCCGCTATTGACGTTCGTTGCTATGTATAAAGCCGCATTTCCTCATGCGACTCAAGCTCCGGAAGCCACCTTGCCGGACGCTTCATCACCCGATGGACGAGACCTTTCTTCACCGTAGCCGAACACATCGGACAGCCGCTCGTTCACCAGCGCATCGATTTTCGCGACCTGCTCGTCGTCAAAGTAATCCCGGTAGCCGCCGACCTTCGCCCGCCGCACCTTGTAGGAATGCGGGTTACTGGGGTCTTTTGCCTTTACCCGGCTGCCGCTGCGCCAGAAGTAGTTTTCCTTTTCCAGCTTGCGCAGGTTCTCGACGGACGAGAATTCGATGGTCTCGCGGACCAGTTCATCGTCAGGGTCCATCCCCAGGAAACTGACGATGCGCGGCAGTTCTTTCCCGGGCTGTACGCGCATATCCTCGTAACGCACCATCAGCAGATTCTCGATCCTGGGCAACTCTTTCGCCCACAGGTTCAGGAAATCGATAATGCGCGGCACGCCGCAATCCGGGTTCATGACAAAATCGTAGATCGATATATCCGAACCGGCAGGCGGGTAGCGGTTCATCGCCATCTTGTCGGGCCGCATCCGGTACTTCCACTGGAAGAACTGCGAAACCGCAACGTCCTGCGGACGGCGCACCAGCAGGACTACCTTCTTGTTGTAGAAATCCTTCTTGCTGTCGAGGTTACCGGTATAACCGCGCAGGTAGTTATCGTGGGTGAAGAATATGCGCGGCACCGCCGGGTTGATTTTGTGAAAGTTGTCAAAACCCATCAGGATGCGTTCCGGGAGCGCGTACGCCTGCTGGTAGTAACGCGACAGCATGACCCGCATCCAGGTGCGGCCGCTCTTGCCGTAGGACGCAAAGACATAATCGCACATCAGGTATTTACGGTACTCTTCCTGGCCGCGCCGCCAGCGATCCAGCGCGATAGCCTGCTTTTGCGGCAGGAATACCGACACCGCCCGCACCAGCCAGCGCTTGAGTCGCTTGATGACAATATGCATCCGAAAACCTCTTTAGTAATACCGGCTTGTCAACCGTAAAAAATAAATCATGGCCGCGCGGGAAACAAGTTCATGCACAACCGGGTTGCGTTCCCGAACGGCAATTGTCCCCGCCCTGCCCGTGCCGTTACGAACAGCGGCTACAACGCAGGCAGTGCACGCTGAAAAACTGCTGTTCGTCCGTCCATACCTGGTCGGATACAAAGCCCGCCTGCCCCGCCAGCGACAGGAACTCCTCCACGTGATACTTGCAGGAATTCTCGGTATGAATTGTTTCGCCTGCGGCAAAGTCGAAACGTTGTCCCGCTACTGTCACGGTCTGCCTGTTCCTGCTAACGAGGTGCATCTCCACCCGGCCTTCATCGGCATTGTAAAACGCATCGTGTGAAAACGCCTGCAGGTCGAAATCCGCGTCCAGCTCCCGGTTAATGCGCTGCAACAGGTTGAGGTTGAAGGCTGCGGTCACCTGTTGCTCGTCATTGTACGCCGCGCGCAATACCCCGGCATCCTTTTTCAGGTCGACGCCGATCAGCAACCTGCCGCCCTCGCCGAGATAAACGGCCACCCGCTGCAGCAGCGCGCGCGCCTGCAGCGGTTCGAAGTTGCCGATACTCGAGCCGGGAAAAAAAGCGGCGCGTGGCAGGTGTTCCGGACAGTAGGGCAACTCGAGATCCGCGGTATAATCGGCACAGACCGCGTGCACTTCCAGCGCCGGGTATTCCTCCGCCAGCGCCTGTGCCGACTCCAGCAGGTGCCGGCGGGAAATGTCCATGGGCATATAGGCGGCCGGCCTGAGCGCGTCGAGCAATACGCGGATCTTTTTGCTGCTGCCGCTGCCGAGTTCCAGCAGCAGGCAGTCCCGTCCCAGCAGGTCCGCAATGGCCGCGCCGTGTTGCTCCAGGATGCTGATTTCAGCACGCGTCGGGTAGTACTCGGGCAGCTCCGTAATGGCGTCGAACAACTGCGAGCCGCGCCGGTCGTAGAAAAACTTGGGTGGCAGTTGCCTGGGCGAGCGGGCAAGGCCGGATAACACCTCAGAGCGGAAATCGGCCGGCGCCGGGTGAAGATCGTAGAAATGTATTCCGGAACCGGGACGCAGCGCTGTGTCGGTGCTCATACTCGTACCCTGTTCTGTAAATGGTGCCGACGGCCGGAGTCGAACCGGCACGGCTTTCGCCACTACCCCCTCAAGATAGCGTGTCTACCAATTCCACCACGTCGGCATAATGCTGGGAAGTTACTGCTTGTTGTCGGACTTCTCCGCCGCGGACGGTTCAGCATTGTCCGCCTGCTCCGCTACCGGTACATCAGGTACGTCGCTTGCATCAGGCGCGGCATCTTCGACCGGGGTCTCGACGTCGGGAAGATCCGCCGGCGGCAGATCGGTGGTTTCCACGTCAACCGTGTCCGTGACCGGCGCTTCGGTCGTTTCCACGGGTACCGTAGCAGTAACGGTGGAGGATCCGTCCTGGACTTCGCGCACCAGCGGTGACGACAGCAGGATGCTGTTGATGAAAAAGCAGGCTGCAAGCACCGCCGTGGCGCGGGTAAAGAAGGACCCGCCGCCGCGTGAACCGAACACCGTTCCGGCAGCACCGGCACCGAAGGCGGCGCCCATGTCCGCGCCCTTGCCCTGCTGCAATAGCACCAGGCCGATAATGGTCAGCGCCATTACAACCTGGAGAATCAATAATGCTGTAAACATTTACCCTTCCTGAAAACCAAGTGCGTTTAGGTACCCGCCATACAGATAGCCAGAAAGTCATCGGCCGCCAGTGAAGCGCCGCCGATCAGACCGCCGTCGATATCCTGCATGGAAAACAGTTCTTTCGCGTTACTGCCCTTGACGCTGCCGCCGTACAGGATCTGCACCTTGTCAGCGACGGCCTTGTCCAGGCCGGCCAGCTTGCCGCGTATAAACGCGTGCACGTCCTGCGCCTGCTGCGGTGACGCGGTCTTGCCGGTACCGATTGCCCACACGGGCTCATAGGCGATAACCGCCCCGCCAATGGCGGCAATACCTTCCAGCGCGATAACCGCGTCGAGCTGACGCGCTACCACGTCCTCGGTAATGCCCTGCTCGCGTTCTTCCAGGGTCTCGCCGACACAGAGAATGGGCGTCAAACCGGCCCTGCGCGCCGCCGCAAACTTGCGCGCGGTAAATTCGTCGTCCTCGGCATACAGGGCGCGGCGTTCCGAGTGACCCACAATGGCATAGGTGCAGGAGAAATCGTTCAGCATGGCGCCGGAGACTTCGCCCGTGAAGGCACCCGAGTCCTGGTCGCTGATGTCCTGGCTGCCAACCGCCACCTTGCTGCCCGCCAGCAGGTTGCTCACCAGCGGGATATAGACAAACGGCGGACAGACTGCGATTTGCGTATTACCGGTATCGCCGGCACCCGCCGTAATCCCGGCTACAAGTTGTTTGATGCTGTCCAGGGAACCATTCAGTTTCCAGTTCCCGGCTACCAGTGTCTGACGCATGCATGTCTCCCGCAAGCCTTTGAAAATAGCGGCGTAGCGTAGCTGTCCCGGGGTGAAAAATCAAATGCCGCGTAACGGCGCACAATACACCGGAATATCGGAAGGCATGAAATATCAGCAGCTTACCGGTCCAGGCAGTGGATTTACAGGGCGAGCGCCGGCTGCGGGCAGTCCGTTAGGAAAGAAATCGCAGCATACTCCCTGTTTTTTTCAGGATAGCGCCAACTCCACGTGCCCCTCATGCTCGTTCAGCACGTATTCCACCCTGTTACGTCCTCCCTGCTTGGCGGCATACAGGGCCTTGTCGGCCCGATCGATCAGCATTGCGCTGTCGGTCACCCCGGCATCCAGGCAGGCCACGCCAAAACTCCCTGTCACCGGCAGTTCCGCCGTACTCGCTTCGACCGCTGCGCGCAGCCGCTCCGCCGTACCCAGCGCCTGTTCCATGTTGCTGTCCCACAATAACAGGCAGAACTCCTCACCACCGTAGCGGCCAATGGCATCAGCTTTGCGCAGGTCGCTGCTGAGCAGGTTGGCGAAATGTTTAATGACCTCGTCGCCGGTTGCATGCCCCCAGGTATCATTGACCTTCTTGAAGTGGTCGATATCGGCCATGATGCAGGCGACAGGCGTGTTGCTGCGCTGCGCCCGGGCAATCGCCCGATCGATACGCTCGAAAAATGCCCGCCTGTTCAGGCACCCGGTGAGCGGATCCCGGGTCGCCAGTACCTCGAGCTGCTGGTTCTTGAGTTGCAGTTCGTTGCGTGAACGCTGTAACTGGTCGAGCGCCTTTTCCAGCTTCGTGTTCTTGTTTTCCAGTTCAGTGACATCATTAAAGGTAGCGAACACTCCACGCACCTCGCCCGCCCGACCCTCGATGAGGGAGGCATTGATAATAAAGGTGCGCGATCCGCCGGCAGCATCCTCCAGGACAAGGCTGACGCCGGTCTGACGCCGGCCTTCCCGCAACGCCCGCATCCAGGGGACATCCTGGGCAATCTGCCCGTTATCGGCACGCAACCACTGCCATTCCGAAATCCGGGTTCCCTGGACGGCTTCTTCATCCCGCCCGGAATTCCGCAGATACGCCTTGTTGGCCAGCATGACCCGCCCCTGCCGGTCCATCAAAACCACACCTTCCGCCAGCGCATCAAGTGCAAATTTCACCCGCGCAGGCACCAGCGCCGCAGGATCGAGATGCCGCAGGGTACGGCGCATGAAGATAAGAAAAC
This sequence comes from Thiogranum sp., assembly GCA_046757125.1. Classification (GTDB taxonomy): domain Bacteria; phylum Pseudomonadota; class Gammaproteobacteria; order DSM-19610; family DSM-19610; genus Thiogranum. Next base: position 2,159 of record JBHHXO010000056.1, on the reverse strand, counting down.
CGCCAAAGGCCGCCAGCGCGACAAAACCGATCAACTTCGTCAGCGGTCTCAGTTCGATACCGAACCAGGTTGTGGGGTACAGCGGCTCAAAGCGGACCTCGACACTGCCCCAGCGCTCCTCCCCCCGAAAGATCGGCACGACAGCCTGGGTCGGGGTCGATATCTGCTCATCCGCGTTTCTTTCCCAGTAGCGTTCGTGCTCGCCGGCCACCGCCAGCGGCTTGTCGTCTTCGAGCGTGCGCAGGGAAGCCGACAGGATGTCGTCATTACGCTCCACCAGGGAATGCACGGTTTCACGAATCGCGTCTATATCACCGTGCGTTGCGGCAACCGACCACTGTACGGCAAGCGACTCGCAAACTTTCTTGCGCGCATCCAGGGTCGCACGCGCCGGATCGGGCGCCAGCCCCAGCAACTCCGCAACCAGCAAAAAACTGATCGTCAACAGCACGAGTCCCACGCTGATGCGCAATGCTGGAGAAACCGGCTTCATCGTCGCTCGTCCTCCCCTGTCCCGTCCAGTACCGCCGCCATGCCACGGTAAGCCTTTGCCTCGGCCTCGGCTTCATCGCACATTTTTGCCTTGCGCCTGTCCCGCTCCCGCCGTTTGACAGGAAGGATGGGCAAGGGGTCTATCCACCGCCACATGGGCATGGACGACAGGGTTGCCGCCAACAGGGAACCGGCACGCAGTGCCCAGGCAAGAAATCCGGCGGAGAAAGTCCATACCATGCCGCGAGTGGCTGCCATCACCCAGGGCGACGCAAGCTCCGATCCGTTCATCTCGCCATGCATACGGTCCAGGGACAGCCATAGTGAGTCAGACAGCGTGTCAGCGCCGGTATCGGGCTGAGGCACTTCGTTATCCGCGAATATCGTTGCCTCCAGTGATACATCGACATATTCGGGTGCCCCGACATCGGCTGTTGGCGGGAGCGCAGGTGTTACCACCTGCGGCGCAGGTTCCGGCGCAGAATCGGCAACAGCCGCTGAATTCCCCGGGTTGCCGTGACTGCCCCCGCCGGCAGGGACAAAAGGCTCAGGCACCTGGAACGAAAACTGGGCCGCCGGCGGCGTGTTCAGCACACCGGGAGCAGGCACCAGGGGCGGCGGCAATACCATAGCAGTGCCCGTGTCATCCGCCACCAGAGGCACAACAGCATCGGCATTGACAGAAACAGCGAACGAAACATTGCTTACCTGGTTGCCCATACCGTCATCGATACTGAAGGCAAAACTGTCTGTGGTAGCGGAACCGGCGTGATGGTAGACCAGTCGGCCGGCATCGATGTCGCTTTGGGTAAAGGTATCATTCACACCCAGCGGTATTCCGTTGAGGAAAAGATTTCCGCCTGATGGCAACCGGGTCAGCGTATAGGTTATATTTTCCGCCGGCTGGGTATCGGCTACCGAAAGCATGCCTGAGGTGACCGACACACTGCCGTTGCTGTCGACACTGGCGCCCGCGTTGTTGATGATCAGGGGCGCTGTATCATCGATCGGCGTAACTGCAATATTGAAAACCTGTTCCGTTACCCTGTTGCCTTGCCCGTCATCGACGTTGAAGCTGAAGCTGTCAACAGTGGTGTCAGACCCATCGTGAACGTAACGCAACAGGCCGGCGTCAATATCGGTCTGGGTAAAACCGGTGACGGCCATCCCTGGCGCGGATGCAAGTTCGAGTTGACCATTGACCGGTGCTTCAATAATGGTGTAGCGGATACCGGTCGCGGGCAGCTCGATATCAATGGCTTGCAGCGCGGTGGCATCGATGCCCGCTATTGCACCCTCAGACAGCGTAAGCCCCGTATTCGTTACCACCGAGGGCGGCGTATCGTAAACATTTCCAAGATTTATAACGACGGTGGCGGTATCCGTCAGCGTGCCGGTGCCGTTGTCCTGCACCTGCACCGTCAGACCGAAGCTCGGGGTGGTCTCGAAATCCAGCTGGGTGGCATCGTTGACCGTGATCTCGCCGGTCGAGGCATCGATCGCAAAGGCGTTGCCGGTGTTGCCGGCGATAATGCTGTAGGTCAGGGCATCGCCCGTGTCCTGGTCATTCGCCAATACTGTACCGACACTGGTGCCGTTGGCGCTGTTCTCGTTGACCGCAAAACCCTGGTTGTTGACCACCGGCGCTTCGTTGAGGTCGCTCAGGT
>JBHHXO010000055.1:0-15935 GCA_046757125.1 Thiogranum sp. | reverse complement strand
GGGACAGACCACGTTTTCCCCTAAGGGGAAAACGTGGTCTGTCCCCTATTACGCTACAGGTATTTTGACCAGTCGCGGCTGGCGTCGCCGAAGACGAAAAAGAACGGGTTCAGGAGAGAATCCTTGGTGTTATAGCGCAGCCGCTTCATCTCCAGGTCTGTCAGTGAACCACCGGCCTGCTCGACCACACAGTGCGCCGCTGCGGTATCCCACTCCGAAGTCAGGCCCAGGCGCGGGTAGACATCGGCAGCGCCTTCTGCGACCAGGCAGATTTTCAGCGAGCTGCCCATGCTGACAATTTCGTGCTCCCCCAGTTTGTCGAGAAACGCTTTCAGCGAATCACCCTGGTGCGAACGGCTGCCCACCACGGCAACCGGGCCGTCCGCCAGCTTGCGCACAGTTATCGGCTTGTCACCTTCACCGGGCATTTCCTTGACGGCGCCCTGTCCTTCACAGGCGGCGTAGGTCACGCCACTGACCGGGACGTGCACCACGCCCAGCACCGGCGCGCCGTCATGAATCAGGGCGATGTTGACCGTAAACTCGCCGTTGCGCTTGATGAATTCCTTGGTGCCGTCGAGCGGGTCGATCAGCCAGTAAGTATCCCAGGAGGCGCGTTCCTCATAGGGGATTTTCGCGGACTCTTCCGACAGCACCGGGATATCGGGCGTCAACGCCGTCAGTCCGGCAACAATGGTATTGTGCGAGGCCATATCGGCGGCGGTCAGCGGCGACTTGTCGTCCTTTTCTTCCACCGAAAATTCGGTGTTGTAGATTTCCAGGATTTTTTCACCCGCCTGTTTCGCAAGCGCGCGCGCCTTATCGAGATAACTGCATGGATTCATAGGGGATATCACTACGTTGTGGTTTCGTATACATCCTGTCATTGCGAGCACTCCACCACCGCCTACGGCGGTGGTGGAGTGCTCGCAATGACAGGCACATTTAAAACTTTCCGTGACTTTCGTATTTTCGCTGGCCATCATACCGGGCATGAACTGCAATTTCGACTCCGCCACACTCCCCTGGGACGAAATCGACACCGTTTTCCTGGACATGGACGGCACCCTGCTGGACCTGCATTTCGACAACCATTTCTGGCTGGAACACGTGCCGCTGCGCTATGCCGAAAAACACGCTCTTTCGGTCGACGAGGCAAAGCAGCAACTGTTCCCGCGTTTCCGCGCCATGGAAGGCACCATCAACTGGTACTGTGTCGACTACTGGAGCCGGGAACTGGGCATGGATATCAGCGCGCTGAAACGCGAGCTGGAACACCTGATCCGGGTTCACCCGCAGGTCACCGAGTTTCTGCAGGCCTTGCGCGCGCTGGACAAGCGCGTCGCCCTGCTGACCAACGCCCACCACAAGGTGATTGAACTGAAAATGACCAGTACCGGCCTGGCCGAACACTTCGACCGCCTGATCTGCGCCCATGCCTTCCGGGTACCGAAGGAAGACGCGCAGTTCTGGCCACGACTGGCCGCAGAAGATCCTTTCGACCCGCAGCGGACACTGTTCGTCGACGACAGCCTGCCGGTGCTGCATGCCGCGCGCGACTACGGTATCCGTCACCTGCGCGCCGTGCGCCTGCCGGACAGCAGGGCCGAGCCGAAACAGACGGATGAATTCATTGCGATAGAAAGCTTCGACGAATTACTCGCCAGCCTGATGTAACGAGGCCCAACCTGCGCCGGCGCCACATCAATAAGGCCGCTGCCCCCAGCGCTTGAATCGCTTTTTACAATAAGCCAGCAATGATTCGTAGCCATCGAAATATAACTCGAAACCGTTTTCCGCAGGCTCGTCGAATTCACAATAGTCGTTGGTGTAATCCCGGCAGATCTGCGGCCGGTCTGCATAGATCCCGCAACGCCCGTCCGGCTGGATATGGTTACAGGGATTGTCCGCCATCAGGTACCAGCTGCCCTCGTCCTTGTAGACCTTGATATCCCGGTGCGATATCTGCCAGAGCAGAAAATCAAAATCCACCTTGGAGCGCGGGGTGTCGATCTCCTGGCTGATATAGGTACAACACCTGGAGTTGGTACAGAACCCGCATTTTGTCTCCGGTGTCATCGACTTTACCGGAATAGTCTTTCTGGCATTCATCACTGCTTACTCCATCAAACAATACTGTCCCGAAAAACCGGGCACACTGCTTATTGTTGGGCTTCGCTGCGCTCAGCCCAACCTGCAATCCGCTGTCAGGCGAACAGTTTCTTCGTTACACCACTGTTAGCGCGCTGACGTAAACTCGAAACAGTCAAAGCCGGGGCCTTGCTCGACCCGGACAGTACAACAAACCGGCACGGCGCGCTCGCCCACATGAAGTAACAACGAACGGTTTTCACTATACATCTCCGGCGGCGTCACCAGCCGCGCGGCGGAATCCCGGGCACCCGTCGAGGACAGGAACAGGGCCTGACGGCTACCGCTTTCTCCGGATACCTCTACCCGTACCGGGTTCGGCATTCCCGCGAGCTTTTCGACACCGAGTTCGGTACCCTTGTCGCGTTCGTCGCAGACCCAGCGCACCACCAGCAAGCGGAACGTCCGCTTTTGCTCTTCGCTGTCTGCAACGACGCACACCAGATCCCCCACCTGTAACACGCTCGCCGCGCTTTCACCCCAGGCCAGACGATAACCCTGCTCACTGCTGTCCTGCACCCGCCAGCGTGTTGCCTGCGCCTGCTCACCACGCTGGCAACGTGTCATGTAATCACAAACCGCCTCCAGGCCCACCACAACTTCTATCCAGTGCCCGGCGCTGCGCCGTTCACTGCGCCGCCGGTCGCGTGGCGCGACTTCCGGTAACAATGCCCTGAGAAGGCTTGTCTCGATACGCTTGCCGCGCCGGTCGGCAGACAGGGCCGCCAGTGTCCTGTGCATACGCTGCAGGGGTATACGCGCATCCAGTATATGCGGGTCATCACCGGCTACCGGCGACTCCAGCAGCACGCAGTGACGCGGTCGGCAGTCGCTTTGCAGATCGATATAGAACAACCCCTCGGGCGTTCCCTGCCAGCTGTTGCCGGGCACGATCCGGGTGCCGGGCACGAACTGCAGCAAGCTGCGGAAGTACCGGTCCACCTGCCCTTCCCCGGCGCTGAAGGGGTCAGTGAGCGACAACAGGCAGATCGCCTGGTAAATCGCGGCAAGGCTGTTGCTGGCGTTACCATCCTGTGCTGCCCCGGTATTGTCCTGCACGCCATGATGGCGCGCCAGTCGATACAACTGGTTGAGTTCCAGGAAAACGAACGGGGGTTCCGGGCGGTAGAAACGGTAACTGTGCAGCAGCGCCGCCGCCAGCTGCTGCACCGCCCAGCGCAACACCCGGCCGAAGCGCTCGCTGTCCCGCGACTGCACACCGGCCGCGTGAATCTCCTTGATGGCAATCTTGAAGCCGTTGGCCGTCGCCAGGCACAGGCGTTCGACATTGTCCACCGTCGCCTGGCGCTGCTGCTGCGACAACGGCTGCTGGCGCAGGCGTAACGGTTCGGCGGAATCGTACAAACGCTTTACGGTCGCCTGGTAGATGGCCATCAACCGCAAACGCTTGTCGGCATCGAGGCGCTGCTCATTGAGCGGCTCCAGCGCATCCAGAACCCGGCGCAGGGAATCGCCGGCATTGAGCACCGGCAGGCTTGCCAGCCATTTCTTCAGCCGTTTCTCATCGAGCTCGAGCGTAGGATCTTCGAAATCGTGTTGTTCCGGTGTAGTCAGTAGCAGGGCCATTGCAACTTTATTGTCTAGACAGTTTTCACCCAGAAAGAACAACTCTCACGTACCCCGTCATTCCGGCGCAGGCACTAGATAGAATCCGACCACTCCAGTATGTACGTTCCGTCTTTATACTCCGCAAAAGTCGTCAGGAACCCCGTCACCGCCTGCGGCACGTCGCCTTTCTGCTGCAACCTGGCGTTCAGCCGGTAGGCGCCACTGCTGTTCATCTCCACGTCCGCCTGCAGCAACAGGGCGCCGCCCTCGTTTTTCAGCGTGCCGCGGGTGACGCCATCCTCTATACGGGTTTCCAGCTGCATTTTGCCGAGTTCAAGTTCATAGGGCGCACCAACGCGCGCGCCTGACCAGACAACCGTACCGGCCACCGCCGGGTAACCGGAATCCGGCCATTCCACTTCGCTGATATCAAAATCCAGCATACCGTCCAGTCGCACCTGCTGCAGCCCCGGTAATTTGAGCAACTCGCTCGCAGCCATACGCCCGCGCACGTCCGAGGCACGGGGCTTGCCCAGGAAACTGCTACCGGCATCAGCCTCAATACGCTGCCCCTGCAAACTGCCTTCAATGGCAAAGCGAACCTGACCGATAAACAGCGCCAACGGCCTGAAACGCCAGCGGACATCTGTAAGCTGCACCGCCGGCACCGCAACCCGTGCGGCACGCCCGGACCAGAGAGTGCCGTCCACACCCGTGGCACGCACACCCTCGGGCTGCACCAGTGGCAGCACTTTTACAGCCGGCGCGGTCACCACCATGAAGAACAGGTAGGCAACCACACCCGACAACACACCCTGCCACAGTGGCTTCATACGGCGGATTCCAGCAGCGTCAGACGTACGTTGACACGACCACCGCCCCGGGGTTCGATAGTGATAAGACTGGTCTCAACCCGGTAGGTCCGGGTCAGCTTGCCCAGCCAAAGTATCATCGGGTCAAAGGCAACACCCTCCAGCCACACCTTGACCCCCTTGCTGCCGTCCGGTTCGATACGCTTGATATAGTCTCCCAGACCGGCGCTACGCGCCGACTGGTCCACCACGGCCAGCAGGGAACGGCCGCCCAGACCGCGTGCCGTAGCTGCACCACTTCCCTGCAAGGCCTTGATCTGCGCCGCAGCCTGCTGCATCCACGCCAGCGTCTGCTGTTGTTCCGCAACGTCTTCTTTCAGGTCGCTGTAACCGCCGGCAAGCGGTTCCCAGATCATCACGTACAACAATAACAACACCAGCACGATCGCACCGCCGCTGACCAGCTGACGCTCCCTTGGCTCCAGCCCTGCGAACCATGCCTTCATGAAGCTTTCCCCTGCACGCGCATGCGGCTTTTCACCTTCTGGTCCTTTTCCGTCGTCGCGGACTGGATTTCAGCGGTCATGTGCCCACCGCTGTTGAGATCCTGCTTGAGCTTGTCGAGTATCTGCAGGTTGTCGGCCAGCAGATCGAGATCCAGGCGACCATCGCGGTAACTGGCGCCGCGTACCGAGATACCTTTGGCAGCGCGCAGCACGTTCGCGGTTTCAGCCAGCATGACCAGGAAATCCGTACTGCCGACACCGGTCTTGCGTTGCAGTTTTTTCAACTGCTGTTCCATCTGCGCGCGCGGATTGACGATGCGCCGCGCAGATGGAAACGCCTTGCGATAAACCGCTTCGATTTCGGCAGCGAGCTGTTCTTTCTGTGCGGCAAGGTGGCGATAATTCAGGCCTGTCGACACCCCGGCCAGAATGATACCGGCCAGCAACAGGGCGGCGCTGATCTTCCAGGGCCGCAACAGCCGACCCCATTCCTCGCGCCGGCTGTACGCGCCCTGCAGCAAATCGATGACCGGACCCTGCACATAGCCACGCGCCAGCAGTTCCAGCGGTTGTGACCGGTCTTCCACCAGGTCCAGGTCGACACCTTCCAGGTCCAGTACCGTGGAACCGAACACCCGGGCCGACTCCGGCGCCTGCTCCGTCGTATGCAACAGGGCGAAAAGCGCCGGCAGATTTTCTGCATCCGCCGCAAAACCGGCATGGTCGCCACTGCGTACCAGCACCGTGTCGCCATCGACCAGCAGACTCCAGCCACCGTCTGCCGGCACCGCCAGCGTCTCGGGAATCCACTGGCTGGCGCTGATCCCCTGCGCCTGCAACAGGGCCTGCCAGTCATTCATGCGTGCACGCTCGACGACGGCTACGGGATAACGGCTATCCCCGCCGCCGGGACCCAGGGCAAAGTGCAACTGTTCCACATCCGCTGCCAGCTGCTCCTCCAGCACAAAGGGTGCCGCACGCATGACACGCTGCCGGTTGCGTCCGGGCACCTGTACTTCAAGGAGCGTCACTTCGATGCCGGGCACCAGCACGACCACGTGGCGTACGCTATTGAGTATGCCAACGTCCGGTGCGCCACTTTGCACAGGCCCCTTGCCCCGGCCCTGCTCGTCGATCAGCAGCCAGTCCCGGAATCCCTGCGCCGCGGGCGCCAGCCGGATCAGTAGCGTTTCAGCCATTCCTGTTTATCCAGAATTTGATGATTCAACCCAGGGAATCCCCGATTAATTAACAATTCCTGTCATTGCGCGCACTCCGCCAACCGCCTGCGGCGGTTCACAAGGACTTCCTGCGCTTCGCTACGGTCGCGCAGCGCGGCAATCTTTTACAGCCCGGCGCCATGCCAAAGAGATTGCCACGGCGCTATGCGCCTCGCAATGACGACACATCGGAACCCGCTCGATTCATCGTACCACGTTCAAAAGATTATTCGCCCTGTTCCGGTACCGGCGCAACCACAGGCTCCAGAAATTCGCGCTGCCTGCGCACCACCAGCACACCTTTGTCCGTGCGCTGGATCAGGCTCGCGAGGCGCGCCCGGCTGAGACCGATATTGGCCTCACTGACCATCAGGAACCAGTTGCTCTCCACGGCCAGCTGCGCCGTGGTCAACTGCTTCTTGCCACTAAGTTCCTTCTGCTGAATAAACTTATCGACCGTTGCGAAGCCATCTTCACCGCGCGCTTCCAGCAGGGATTCGCCATCCGCCAGGCTCATGTCCTCGGCTACCGTACTCAGCACCTCGGCACCGGCGGTATTTACGTTGAGGGCGGTAACTTCCGGCAGGGCGGCAACAAAGGGGCGCAACGTATCGATGATATCCGGATCGTATCCCCTGACGAGCCTCAGTTCGCTGATATCGGCCAGCAGACGGTTGGCTGCCCGATACGGTGTCGGGGCTCCCAGGTACACCTCGTCTTCCGCTCCATCGGGGAAACGCACATTAATGTCGGTGTCGATCCAGTCGGCCAGCGCATCGGCCAGCGCTTCATCCAGGTCGAGCTGCCGCAGCAGGCGCTTGTAACGCGCGATGGCATCCTTGTCCGCGACCCCGCTTCCATCCACCAGGTTGTTGACGTTGAAACGACCCTGCAGATCCAGAATACGCCCCACGACAGATCCGCCTTCCACAACCGAAACCGGCGGCTGGGTGGACCAGTCTTCATACAGGGTATCGATCTCACTTTCGCGTTTGTCCCGCCTCAGCACCACCTGCGCCCAGGCCTCGGCGCCCAGGCTGAACGCGTAGGCCTGTTCGCCGTGTAACAGACCTCCGGTGCGCCGGATATCTATCTGCTGCCGGGTAGCCATCGCCACGGCCGCCACCGTTGCAATGGCCACAACCAGCAATGCCGTGATCAGCGCCACACCCCGTTGCTGCGACAACATCAGGTTTCCTCCGCGGCAGGTGCATCATCATCCCCGGCCGGGATGTCCCCGCTGCCTGTGCCGGCATTGCCGGCAGCCGGCGTCTGCTGACCGGGCACGAACTCCTGCGGCAGACGGAATATCCAGTTGATAGTCCCCAGGCTGTCCAGCTCCAGTTCGACCTCCACCGCCCTGGGCAGCTGCTGCTGTGTTGCAGACTGGCCCTCCGGTGGCGGCCAGGTTTCCAGCCACTCGCTGCCCGATCCAAGAAAGCGCATGGTAAAGCGGCTGATACCCTCGACCAGCACCTGTTCGTCCGGCAGGCTGTCCTGGGCACGATCCAGGACCCGCCAGGTCTGGCGCAACAGGGTATCCTGGTCCGGCACATAGGCGACCCGTTGCAGGTCGCTGCGCAGGAAACCGGCCGGGTTGGGATGCCCGGCGCGGCTGAACTCGATACCGGTAAAACCGCGCCCGCCAACCAGCTCGTCCACCGTATCCCCGTATTCGTTACGGATCTTGCGGGCAACAATCTGTTCCAGGTCGCGCTGCATGATGCGGTAGGCCTTCTGCAGGTCGGCAAGCCGTTGCGACGCCGCCTCCACGCTGTTCTGCTGGATCATGACCGTCTGCAAGCCGCTGTACGCCATAACACCGATAAGGGCGAATATCGACAGCGAAACCAGCAATTCGAGCAGCGTGAAACCCCTGTTACCCCGCATCATGGCTTGCCCTTGAAACCGCTCAGGCTGGCAAGCGGCGACTCGTCATCGTCAGCATCCAGGGGGTAAACCTCAATGTCCAGCCGCCGCAACTCATCTTCCGGCGTCTTGCTCACCTGCATCACCCAGCGCCATTCGCGCGCGCCGACGTCGATACCCGCTTTGGGAAACTCGACCTCGCCCCTGGTCTGGCCCGCGTCCGGCCATTCACTCGACATCAGCGCCATGACAAGCTGATTGTGCGCCACCCATTCAGCGAAGGTCCTGTCGCGCAGGTAAGCCTGGTTGGCCGTGTAGTCACCCGTCGCCTGGATGACCGCGCCGAGGGACAGCGCCAGCACCACCAGCGCGACCAGCACTTCAAGCAGGGTAAAACCCCGGCTGCGGTCGCTCATTCCAGCTCCAGCCTGCCCAGCAGGCTGGCCTTGACCGTGTAGCGCTGTTCAGTTTCCGGTGCCGAGAACGTCATCGTGAAAGGCGTCATCTCCCCGCTGGAGAGCAGAAAAACCTGCGGTGCTTCCGTATCTTCCACCTGCAGGCCGGGCGGCGGATTTTCCTCCAGCTCCAGGCGCAACTCTATTCCTTTCGGCACTTCACGCGCCCGCAGCGGCCCGTCATCCTGCAAGGGCATCCACTTGCCCGCCTGCAACAACATGAATTCGTAGTTCCTGTCGTCAAAACGTATCGCCAGTTGCTCACTGCGCATCACGGCCTGTTCGCTGGCCATATCGATCAGCGCCATCAGGCGTGTCGCCTCGCGCTTCATCTGCTCACCGCGTGCATCACCGCCGGTGGACAGACCGACGAAAGTCAGCAATACACCGATGATAACCAGCACCACCATCAGTTCCAGCAGGGTAAAGCCGCGCTGCAACGCAAACAGCCTGCCGGGGGCAGGCTGTCTGTGCGGGTCGAACGCAGTCACCACAACATCATCCTTACTGCGCGCTCCAGTTACCGATATCGTCGTCGCTGGGCTGCCTGTCAGGCCCGGTCGAAAAAATATCAATCGAACCATGTATACCGGGATTCAGGTACTGGTAGGGCTGGCGCCAGGGATCGAGCGGCATGCGATCCAGGTAACCGCCGGTTTTCCAGCGTGCCGGTTCAGGCGGAATATCCGGCTTCCTGACCAGCGCCTCGAGCCCCTGGTCGGTAGTAGGATATTCGTAGTTGTCCAGTTTGTAGAGGTTCAGCGCTGCTTCCAGGGCACGGATATCCTGGGCTGCCTTTACCTTGCGCGCCTCATCGGGACGATCCATTACCTTGGGCACCAGCACTGCGGCCAGGATGCCCAGGATAACCACCACGACCATAACCTCGATCAGCGTAAAACCGCCGGCGCGGCTGTCGATTCGATGCATCATTTTGATTTGCTCTTTCGTGTTTAAAAAGGAGTCGTAGACTCATACCACGCAGCTATTGTACCGTCTGCCGCGTACCTTCCGCTATTGGACCGGATTACAGCGGCAGAAATCCCCGAACCTGATCACGAAACGGACACATGGACCCACGCCTCGACCTGATACGCCACTGGAAAAACCCTAACCCGGCAATAGCTGGTCGTTCACCTTGAGAAAATACAGGTGGCGCTCCGCATCCACCAGGTGCTGGCCCCAGTGCTCCTTGAAGCCGATTTCCCACAGATGAGCCACTTCATCGGGACCCGCAGCCTCCAGCAGGTCGAGCCCCCGCTTCAGCTCAAAATAGATATCGGTCAGGTCATCGGCGAGGCTGCCGGTACGGTGTTCGTCACCGCTCACGACATCAGCGGGACTGTCGTACTCGAGCCAGTACATATCGCGTTCGCCAAGCCGCGCACGCAATTCAGTGAACAGATCGAAACGATCGTCGAAGTCACTCGTTTCCAGCGGGAAAGCACTACCGCCCGGGTCCGGCAACACGACCACCTCGGCGTGCAGGCGGGGCAATATCCGGGACAACTGCTCCAGCCAGTTGTCACTCCCGGGAATTGCGTCAATCAGGCCACAGAACCGGTGCGCCGTTTGCACCAGTTCCCCGAACTGAACGCTGTCGCGCTGCTGCATACACCACTCCCGCACACTGCATTCCAGACCGGCAGCGACATTGGCGACACACCACGATTTACTGCCTTATAAGCCCAGTTTAGTCGGGATTTTAAAAGATAACAGGGGACAGACCACGTTTTCCCTGCAGGGAAACCGTGGGCGGTCCCCTGTTATCTCATTATCCTTGGCAGCCAGCCACAAGCACCCGATGCGATGCTACAATAGCCACAAAAGCAAAAGGTTACCCCGCATGGAATCAATGATCCCGGTTTGCCACGGCATTCCCCTACAAACCCGACAGGATTACCCCGCATGACACAACAGCAGTCATCCGTCCCGGTCGTCATGGTGTTTTCCGGTAACGACCCGAGCGGCGGAGCCGGCATACAGGCCGATATCGAAGCGCTGATAAGCCACGGTTGCCACACGGCTCCCGTCGTTACCACCCTGACCATCCAGGACACCCAGAACGTGGTCGGTTACACGCCGCTGGACGGCGAACTGATCATGGAACAGGCACGCACCGTACTGGAAGACATGCCTGTCGCCGCGTTCAAGCTCGGCCTGCTGACCAGCAGCGATGCGATACAGGCCATTCACTCGGTACTCGAGGATTACCCGGATATCCCCGTCATCATGGACCCGGTGCTGGCCAGCGGCAATGGTTCCATGCTGGCCGACGACGATGTCATCGAGAGCATGAACGAACTGTTGCTGCCACAGGTCACGGTATTGACACCCAACAGCCGGGAAGCACGCATGCTGGCGTCACAGGCGGATACGCTGGATGCCTGCGCCATGGCGCTGCTGGAACGGGGCGTGGAGTTCGTGCTCATTACCGGCACGCATGAAAACACACCGGAAGTAAAAAATACGCTGTACGCCAACAATCGCATCATCGACACGTTCAACTGGGAACGCCTGGAAGGCAGCTTTCACGGCTCCGGCTGCACCCTGGCAGCCAGCATCGCCGGACTGCTGGCACAGGGACTGGAACCCTTCAGCGCCGTCCACGAAGCCCAGGAATACACCTGGCAGTCATTGTCGGAAGCGTACCGCATCGGCATGGGCCAGCAGATACCCAACCGCCTGTTCTGGGCGCGCGGCAAGGAGGATTATTAGGGGACAGACCACGTTTTTCTTTTTAAGAAAAACGTGGTCTGTCCCCTAATAATCCAGGGAATCCATGCATAGCTTGCGCGGCCTGTATGCCGTTACCGATACTACCCTGCAGGCACCCGGGCAACTTGCTGAACGTGTGTCGCAGGCGATTGATGGCGGCGCGGCGCTGGTCCAGTACCGCGACAAGCACAGCGCCCCGCACACACGCCTGCAGCAGGCAAAGGCGCTGGCCGTTATCTGCCGGAGCCGTGGCGTGCTGTTTATTGTAAATGACGACGTGGCGCTTGCCGCCGACTGCGGTGCCCACGGGGTACACCTCGGCAGGGACGACACGGATCCCCGTACCGCGCGCGTCCGGCTCGGCGCCGGGGCCATTATCGGTGTGTCCTGTTACAACGACCTGTCGCTGGCACACCAGGCTGCCGGAGCAGGTGCCGACTACATCGCGTTCGGACGTTTTTTCCCCTCGCAAACCAAACCGGACACGGTGCAGGCCGACCCGGACCTGATCCGGCAGGCACAACGGGAACTGTCACTGCCGGTTGCTGCAATCGGCGGCATCACACCCGATAATGCCGGTCGACTGATCGATGCCGGCGCGGATATGCTGGCCGTTGTACAGGGTGTTTTTGCGAGCGCTGATATCCGGCGTGCGGCGCTGGCGTTCAGCACATTGTTTGAACGTTCACCCGCAACAGGCAAGGAGCCTCCGGCAAATTGAAATACCCTTGTCATTGCGAGCACAGCACGGCAATCTTCAAACGGCTGATCCCAGGCTATGAGATTGCCGCGCTGCACGACCATAGTGAAACGCAGGAAGTACTTGTGAACCGCCGCAGGCGGTGGTGGAGTGCTCGCAATGACAGACCCTGACTTATTTTTCAAGGAATACGCCATGTCAAAATCCCAACAGTTATTCGATGCCGCACAGGTCCATATCCCCGGCGGCGTCAACTCCCCGGTCCGCGCTTTCGCGGGCGTGGGCGGCAGCCCGGTCTTTTTCAGCCGTGGTTCCGGTCCCTACCTGATTGACGCAGACGGCAAGCGCTACGTGGACTATGTCGGCTCCTGGGGTCCCATGATCGGCGGACACTGCCATCCGGACGTCGTGCACGCCGTGCGCGAAGCGGCCGCCGACGGCCTGGGATTCGGCGCCCCCACGGAGATCGAGACGCGTATGGCCGACCTGTTGTGCGAACTGGTGCCTTCGCTGGAGCAGGTGCGCATGGTCAATTCCGGAACCGAAGCCACCATGAGCGCCATCCGGCTGGCGCGCGGTTTTACCAACCGGGACCGGATCGTGAAGTTCGAGGGCTGTTATCACGGCCACTCCGATTCACTGCTGGTAAAGGCCGGCTCCGGCGCCCTGACGCTGGGCGTGCCCACCTCGCCGGGCGTACCGGCCGACCTCGCGCAGCATACGGTTACGCTGGAGTACAACAACGCTGACCAGGTGCGCAGCGCATTTGCAGAAATGGGCGACCAGATTGCCGCCGTTATCGTCGAGCCGGTGGCCGGCAACATGAACTGCGTGCCACCCGTACCCGGGTTCCTGGAAACGCTGCGCGAGGTCTGCGACCGGTCCGGCAGCGTACTGGTCTTCGACGAAGTGATGACCGGTTTCCGCTTCGCGACCGGCTGCGCCCAGCAGTACTACGCTGTCACCCCGGACCTCACCACGCTCGGCAAGATCATCGGTGGCGGTCTGCCGGTAGGCGCTTTCGGCGGGCGCAGGGACATCATGCAGAAAATCGCGCCCACCGGACCGGTGTACCAGGCCGGCACACTGTCCGGCAACCCGGTCGCCATGGCGGCCGGACTGGCTACCCTCAAGCTGGTACAGCAACCGGGGTTCTACCAGCGACTGGAACGCAACACCACGGAATTGCTGGAGGGCCTGCGCGAACGGGCGCAGGCGGCGGGCGTCCCCTTTGTCACCAACCAGGTCGGCAGCATGTTCGGGCTGTTCTTCAGTGACAAGGAGACCATCACCGGTTTCGCCGACGTGCAGGGTTGTGACGTCGATCGCTTCAAGGCGTTTTTCCACGCCATGCTGGATCAGGGTGTCTACCTGGCGCCCTCCGCTTTTGAAGCCGGTTTCATGTCGTCGGCGCACGACCATACGGCGATACAGGCTACGCTGGATGCCGCGGAGCAGGCCTTTGCCGGAATATAAACCCAGCACAAGCCTGGTCACTTCGTCATCCCGGCGCAGGTCGGGACCCAGGAGATTCAATACACCGGATCCCGGCCTGCGCCGGGATGACGAAAGGCGAATTAACCAGGGTTCCCCGGGGTAAGCCTCTTGGAAGCCCTGCTCGCCGATCTGATGCTGTGGATCAAAACCCACCCGCACTGGGCCGGGCTGGTGGTGCTGCTGGTTTCGGCACTCGAATCCTTCCTGGTCGTCGGCCTGTTCGTACCGGGCACCGTGGTCATGTTCGGCATCGGCACCATGATTGCCGCAGGCAGCATGGAACTGATGCCGACACTGATACTGGCGGCCATCGGCGCCGTCATCGGCGACGGCACCAGCTATTTTATCGGCCGCCACTACCACCAGCGCCTGCGGGTGATGTGGCCGTTCCGGAACTATCCGCAGATGATCAGTCGCGGCGTTGATTTTTTTCACCAGCACGGCGGCAAGAGCCTGGTACTGGCGCGCTTCGTCGGTCCGGTACGCCCCCTGGTGCCGGCGGTCGCCGGCATGCTCGACCGCGGCGCCGACCGCCACGCCGAGCGTTTCGCCTGCCCGGCGTTTTTTCCTGGTGAATGCCCTGTCCGCCACCCTGTGGGCGCCCGCCTACATACTGCCGGGGGTACTGTTCGGCGCCTCGCTCGGGATCGCCGCGGAAATTGCCGGACGTCTGGCAGTACTGCTGGTCATCCTGCTGGCGCTGCTGTGGTTCTCCTGGTGGCTGGTGCGGCGCCTCTCGCGCACCCTGCAACCGCATGCGCAATCCATCCAGCAGCGCATTCTCGACTGGTCACGGAAGCACAGACATGCCGAACCACTGGCCGCCGCACTGCTGGACCCCGCGCACCCTGAAGCGCGCGGTATGACGGTACTGGCCGGCCTGCTGGTACTGGCCAGCTGGGCGATACTGACCATCCCTTCACACCTGACGACGGACAACCTGCTCGGCAACCTGGACCTGTACCTGTACCACTGGCTGCAATCCCTGCGCAGCCCGCTGGGCGACCGCCTGATGATCATCACCACCGAAATCGGGGACGGCCCGGTACTGTACGGTTTTACCCTGGTACTGAGCCTGGTGCTGCTGGCGCGCAAGCGCTGGCGGGCCGCCGTGCACTGGTTGCTGACCGTGGTCATCGTCGGCCTGTTGACCAATGCCCTGAAACACTACACGGCTGTACCACGCCCGCCACTGCTGGACAACGCGTTGATGAACTATGCGTTCCCCAGCGGACACGCAAGCCTGTCGGTCGCCGTGTTCGGTTTTCTGGCCGTACTGCTGGCGCGCGAACTGCGCAGCAGCTGGCACTGGATACCCTACTCGGTAGCGGTATTCCTGGTCGTCGCCATCAGTTTTTCCCGCCTCTACCTGGGCGTGCACTGGTTATCCGACATTCTGGCCGGCTGGAGCCTGGGGCTGATGTGGGTGGCGCTGATGGGCATTGCCTACCGCAGACACCCCGCGCCCGCGGTGTCGACGCGGATACTCGCCCCGGTCGCACTGGTAACGCTGGTGCTGCTTACCACCCTGCACAGCTCGCAAAAACTGGAGCAGGATCTGGCGCTGTACCGGCCGGTTGCAATTGCACCGGTTAACGTGACGAAGAACGACTGGTTGAACGGCGACTGGCAACTGCTGCCGGCCTACCGCGACGACCTGAAGGGACTTCACAGCCAGCCCCTGGATATACAGTGGAGCGGCGAACAGCAGGCCATCGCCGAGCGCTTACTGGCTGACGGCTGGCGCCGGCCGAGCAGCCCGGACCTGCGCAGCCTGCTCAGGCTGTTCAACGGTGATGCCACTGTCCGCGAGCTCCCGGTCCTGCCGCAGGTCCACCGCGGTGAATCGCAGCAACTGCTGCTGGTACGCGACAGCGACGATACATCCCGGCTGCTGACACTGCGCCTGTGGGAAACGGAATATCGCCTGGCCGAAGAACAAGCGCCGCTATGGGTAGGTGACGTGACCTGGCTGAAGATCGAGAAAAGTTTCCGCCTGTTCCGTTTCCTGCGCACCGAACGTGATTTCAGCGGCGCCCTGGACATGTTTCTGCAACACCTGGGCGTTACCGGAATCCACCAGGTACAGCGCCCCGTGCCGTACGACACGAGCAGCGCTATTGACTGGGATGGCAGGGTGTTACTGATCAGCGGTGACTGACGCTGTTACGATTCTTCCATGCCCCAGCGCGGTGACAGCGTGTTTTCAATACCCAGCTGATCGAGAATCCTTGCCACCACGAAATCAACCAGGTCGGCAATGGATGCGGGTTTCTGGTAGAAACCGGGACTGGGCGGAAGGATGACCACACCCAGGCGTGCCAGCTTCAGCATGTTTTCCAGGTGAATCGCCGAAAACGGCGCTTCGCGCGGGACCAGCACCAGCCTGCGCCCTTCCTTGATCGCGACATCCGCGGCGCGTTCGATCAGGTTGCTGC